>NZ_JADZBI010000209.1 GCF_020852195.1 Hyphomicrobium sp.
GACGGTCAAGGTTCCGGTGGTGCTGATGACATCCACGGGCGGCGGATACTCCGACGCCGGTCAGCATTCCCAATGCCTCTACGGCACGTTCGCGCATCTGCCCGGCATGAAGGTCGTCGTGCCCAGCAACGCGTATGACGCGAAGGGGCTCATGACCACGGCCATCCGCGACGACAGCCCCGTCATCTACATGTACCATAAGGGTCTGCAGGGCATGGGATGGCTCGGTACGGAGCCTGCCGCGACGGTGAACGTTCCGGAAGAGAGCTACAGCATTCCGTTCGGCAAGGCGGCCATCGTACGCGAGGGCAAGGACGTCACCATCGTCGGCGTGGCGATGGGCGTGCACAACGCGCTCAAGGCTGCGGAAGCACTCTCGACCCAGGGCGTGAGCGCAGAGGTCGTCGACCTTAGAACTCTCGTTCCGCTCGATCGGGAAACGGTGTTCGCCTCGGTCTCGAAGACCGGCAAGCTGATCGTCGTCGACGAGGACTACCGCAGCTACGGCGTGACCGGCGAGATCATCGCAAGCATTGCCGAGCGTGATATATCCGTTCTCAAGGCGGCGCCTCAGCGTGTTGCCTATCCCGATATCCCCATTCCGTTTACGCGGCCAATGGAGCAGTTCGCTCTGCCGAACCCTGATAAGATCATCGAAGCCTACGAAAGAATGAAAGGACGTCGCGGATGGCGTTGGATGTAAAGATCCCAACCGATCTTTGGGAGGAAGATACTGAGGCTGCCATCACAAGCTGGCTCGTTTCGGACGGCGCGGCCGTTTCCGAAGGGCAGTTGATTGCGGAGATCATGGTCGAGAAGGTTCAGTATGAGATCCGCTCTCCCGGCGCCGGCACGATCAAGATCGGGCAGCCGGTGGAGGCTGTCGTCGCCAAGGGCGGCTCGATTGCCACAATCTCATAACTCGTCAAGGAACCGAGCTCATGAGCGCTGAAGCTCTCTCTCAAGCAGACGCGGAGATTCCCGACCGCATCATTCCGCTCGCCGGGATGAAGGGCATGATCGCGTCGAAAATGCAGGAGAGCCTTGCCACCTCCGCGCAGTTGACGCATATCGCCGAGTGCGATGTGACGGCCCTCAACACGGCCAAGGCCCGTCTTGCGGAAAGCGGGCTTAAGGCCTCGGTCGAGGACCTGCTCATTCACGCAGTCGTTGCCACGCTCAAGAAGCATCCCAACCTCAACGCGACTCTCGAGGAGAAGGCGATCCGGGTGAAGGCCGGGATCAACATCTCCTGCGCCATCGCGTTGCCCGGAGATCTCCTGGTCGCGCCGGCGATCCAAAATGCGGATCGCTTGTCGCTCCAGCAGAGGATCGAGGCCCGGCGGGATATCGTGGAGCGCGCGCGTGCCAACAAGCTTTCGGTCAAGGAGATGACGGCGGGCACGTTCACCATCTCCAACATCGGCTTGTCTCGCGTGCGCTACTTCACGCCGATCCTGAACATGCCTCAGGTCGCGATCCTGGGCGTCGGCGAGACCGCGCTGCGTCCGTGGGTGGTCGGGGAGGGGAGAATCGAGCCACGCCCGATTATGGGGCTCTCGCTGACGTTCGACCACCGTGCCGTCAATGGCGCGCCCGCCGCAACCTTCCTCACGGATCTTTGCCAGGCCATCGAACAGTTCCAACTCGAGTAGTGTCGTGCCGGCTGGGGTCACGGCAACGGTAACGGCAGCGGCGGAGCGAGTTCCGCTGCTGCAGTTCGCCGCGGCACAGGAGCTGGAGCGACGGCTGCTCGCGGCGGCGGCCGCGCGTGGGAGCGGCTGTAGCTGGGCGGTCTGGAGAACGCATCAATCGCTCGTCGTCCCGTCGCAGACTACGAACGCCGCGAACTTCCACATTGCATCGCTCGACATGTCGCTGCGGGGGTGGCCTGTGTATGTGCGCGACACCGGGGGCGACGTCACACCGCAATCTCCGGGCACCATCAACGCGTCGGCGGCGTTCGTCGTCCCGCGCACGCCGGATCTCAGTATCCGCGCCACCTACCAGAGTTTCTGCGCGCCTCTCCTGACGTTCCTCGGCACGCTCGGAATCGAAGCGTACCTTTCAAGCGTGCGCGGCGCCTTCTGTGACGGCGCGTTCAACATCGTCGTCGATGGCCGGAAGCTTGCCGGTACGGCGCAGCGGTGGCGGTTGACGCAGACATCGGATGGCAGCCCCGGGGTGGCCGTGCTGGCGCACGCCGCCATTCTCGCTGACCCGGACATCGAGCTCAGCATCGCCGCAACGAACCGGTTCTACCGCCTCTGTGGAGAGGATCGCGAAGTCGATCCCGGCCGCCATACCTCGCTCGTCACGCTTCTTGGCTCGTCGCAGGCGGGCGCCGAGCGGCTCTCCCAAAGCTTGAGGGATTTTCTCGAGCGGGAGTAGGGTGGCGGTCAGTCCTGCTGGTTCGGCGAGACGATGCCGTACTTGCGGATCTTCCTGTGCAAGGTCGCTCGACTGATGCCGAGGTCATGCGCCGCGGACGTGATGCACCATTTGGCGGCCCGGAGCGCCTCGATGATCTTCTCGTTCTCGATGCGCTCGTAGGCCAACTCCAATGTCGCGCTCGGCTGGCTCTGCGGAGCCGATCCTCTCGGACGGGCCGCATCCATATTGGCCGTCGGCGACCAGGTCAGCAGCTCCTCCGGAAGGTGGTCGAGCTTGATCTCGCGGTCGTTGTGAACGGACAGGACCCAACGGATCACGTTCTTCAGCTCGCGGAGATTGCCGGGCCAATCGTAGCTCCGGAAGAGGTCCTGAACCTCCGGGGACATCGTAATCTTTTCCGCGTCGCCCCCCAGCTCATCCTCGACGATCCGCTCCACCAGCTCAAGGATGTCGGATCGTTCCCTCAGGGGCGAGATGACGAGCTGCGCGCCCTTGATGCGGTAATACAAGTCGCGCCGGAAGCGTCCCGTCTCGACGAGGTGCGGCAGATCCCGGTGCGTGGCGCAGATGATCCTCACATCGACCGCGATGGGCTCGGCCGCTCCGAGCGGGGAAACCTCGCGCTCCTCGAGGACGCGAAGGAGGTGGGCTTGCAGGTCGATCGGCATGTCGCCGATCTCGTCCAGGAACAGCGTTCCACCGTTGCTGGCGGCTATGCGCCCGACGCGGCCTGCCTTCAGCCCTCCGGTGAACGTTCCGGGCGCGTAGCCGAAGAGCTCGCTCGCGAGCAGCGTCTCGGGTATGGCGGCGCAGTTGACGGCGATATAGGGCTTGCCCGCCCGATTGCTCTCGAGGTGAATCGCCTTGGCGAAGGTGTCCTTGCCGACGCCCGTCTCGCCGAGCAGGAGCAGGGAGATGTCCCGATCCAGGAGCTTCCGGCACAGGTCCACGTTGCGGCGCATTCTCGCGTCGCTGCCCGCGACACGGTCGAGCGCGAATGGCGCTGATTTTCCGGCGGATCGCGATTTCACCGACTGACTCGCAGAGGATAGGCCCAGGCGCGACTTCTTCTTGGGCAAGAAAGTCGTCACATACATGTCGGCGCCGTCCGTCCCGCTGAGCTTGACGTTATGCATCGCCAGCGGTTTCAAGTCGTCCAGGGAGACACGCCAGAGGTCCTGGATCTGCAGTCCGCCCAGATCGGCGAGCTCGGCCACGCCGAGGAAGGACAACGCCTCCTGCGTGGCTCCCAGCAGTCGCCCCGATTCGTCGGTGGCAATGAGCGCATTGAGCGCGAGCGGCATGGATTCGGGCTCGCGCGACAGCGCGACGATGCAACTGTTCTGATGGCATTTCCGGAACAGAGCCGTACTGATGTTCGCGGCAGCCTCGCGGACGATGTGATGCGCGAAGGAGCATTCCGAGCTGTTGGCAACCGATCGACCGGAGAAGTCCAGCACCGCCACCACGCGACCGTCGGGCGCGAAGATCGGCGCCGCGGTGCACGTGAAGCCTTTCAGGCTTTGATTGTCGTGGGCCGGTCCGGTCACCGTGATCGGTCGCCGCGACACGATGCACGTGCCGATCCCGTTCGTGCCGATCGTATTCTCGTTCCAGCGCGACCCTGTCGCGAGTCCCTCCTGCGCCAACTCGCGGCTGGCCGAGGTGTCAGCGTATCCTTGAACGACGATGCCTGTCGCATCGCTCAGCAGCAGGCAGTAGTCGGCGTCGCGCGCCACATGCCTCAGATGTGCAACGATTGCGTCGGATTCAAACAGAATCTCTTCCATCCGCGACCGCAAATCGCGGATGTTCTGGTCGGTGACACGTTCGACATCCCGACGCATACTCGGCTCGAGGCCGTACTCCTGAACACAACGGTTCCAGGATGCCTGAATAATGTCGCTGCCGCCCGATTGTCCGGCGAACCGAATCGGATTCTGGGTCATTGCCAGAGATCTCTAGTGATTGTTCTTTAAGCGTTTCCTGATGTAACCTTGCCACTAGTCATGTGGACAAGCAAGGCGTGTTTGCCCCGAAAGGGCAACATTAAGAATAAGCCTCCGCTATGCTCCGTCCTCGGAGACGCGGGACCATCTCCTACTTAAGTCTATCCAGCTAACGCTGCGCTTGAGACGCGACTTGTCCAAGGCGGATTGCCGGGGATCGACGACGGCGCTGAATCGAATCAGCCATGCGCTGATCTCGATTTGATAATAGCCGGGCAGCCCCACTGAGCCCACGGAACGGATGCCGACTTGCAGCATCGTCGATGCGTATTTCCCACCCCTCTTTCGAGGTGCGGGAAATACGGTCATTCTCGTTCTGCCGCGCTGTATTACTCGCGCGGGCCCCCGAACCCGCTGAGCTCGCCCTTCGCCAGCGTGTTCTGATAGATGAAGAAGCCCGTGAGGGCTGCGGTCGCGCTCTTGTCGACCTCCAGCTTCGGCGCTTTCAGCGCGTGAACCGTGAACGTGTAGCGGTGCTTTCGACCCTTGGGCGGGCACGGTCCGAAGAAGCCGGGTTTTCCAAGATCGGTATTGCCTTCGACCGCCCCCGCCGGCAATTGGCCTCCTTTGATCGCCGTGACGTCAGCGGGGATGTCGTAGATGACCCAGTGCCAGAATCCGCTGCCGGTCGGCGCGTCGTGATCGTAGAACGTGATTGCGTAGCTTGCTGTCCCTTCCGGTCCTTTGCTCCACTCCAGATCCGGCAGCTTGTTGCCGCCGCTGCATCCAAACTCATTCCAGAAGTGGTCATTGCTGATCGGAGCGCCTTCCTCGAAGGTCGGGCTCTTCAGCTCGAGCGTGTTCTCCGCGCCGCTCGACGCACCGCACACAAGGCTGCCAACCGCCAAGAGTGCCCCTGCCAGCATTACAGTCCTTGCTCTCACCACTGTGCCTCTCCATCGACTGCTAGATGTGGATCGCCTGGCTCACGGCAGCCAGGACGCTTTCGTGCATCATCTCCGACAAGGTCGGGTGCGGGAAGATCGTCGCGCTCAAGTCGTGCTGCGTGGCGCCGCACTGGATCGCGATGACAAAACCTTGAATGAGCTCCGTGACCTCCGCACCGCACAGATGTGCTCCGATCAGGCGCCCGTCCTTGGCGTCGAAGATGGTCTTGACCATGCCCTCAGTCTCGCCCAGGGCAATGGCCTTGCCGTTGCCTCTGAACGGGAAGCGGCCGACGAGGATATCGATCCCAGCTTCCCGCGCGCGTGCCTCGGTCAAGCCGACGCTAGCGATCTGAGGGTGACAATACGTGCAGCCCGGAATTCTGTCCCTCGAGATCGTATGGGCGGGGCGCCCTGCAATCGCTTCGATGCAGGCCACGCCTTCATGCTCCGCCTTGTGGGCCAGCATCGGCGGGCCAGCCACATCGCCGATGGCGTAGATGCCGTCGACATTCGTCCGGCCGAAGGCGCCCGTCGCGATGGTGCCGTTCCTCAGCTCGACGCCGAGACTTTCGAGGCCGAGGTTCTCCGTGTTGCCGACGACGCCCACAGCCGAGAGGAGGCGTTCGGCCGAGATCTCCTGTGAGGCGTTGTTGTGGACCACTGTCGCGCGCACGCCGCCCGGCTCTTTGGCGACAGCAACGACACGTGCATCGGTCAGGACTTTGATCCCGGCCTTCTCGAACTGCTTGCGGGCAAGCGCGGCGATCTCGGCATCCTCGGCCGGAAGAATCTGCGGAAGCACCTCGAGCACGGTGACATCGACGCCGAGCGTCCGGTAGAAGCTCGCAAACTCGATACCGATAGCGCCAGATCCGACAACGATCAGGGATTGCGGAATCGACGGCGGGTTCATGGCCTCGAAGTAGGTCCAGATGCGGTCGCCGTCGGGCTCCACGCCGGGAAGGACGCGCGGACGGGCGCCGGTGGCGACGATGATGTGGCGGGCCTGATACGCTCCGGGGCCTATCACCGCCTTCGGGGGAGCGTGCTGGGGCAACACGGCCGGCTTTTCCGTGGCGCGGACCGCGACTTCTCCCGGTACAGTGACGCCCGGCGCGCGCGTGATGGTCGCCTCGCCCCAGATGACATCCACCTTGTTCTTCTTGAGCAGGAAGCCGACGCCGGTGTTCAACTGGGCGGAGATCGCGCGGGAGCGCTGGATGACGGCACCCGGCTCATAGCCAAGGCCATCGGCCTTGAGGCCAAAGTCCTTAGCACGGGATGCGAGATGGAACACCTCGGCGGTGCGCAACAGTGCCTTGGTTGGAATGCAGCCCCAGTTCAAGCAGATGCCGCCCAGGTGCTCCCGCTCGACGAGCGCGCATTTGAGGCCGAGCTGCGCGCCGCGTATGGCGGTTACGTAGCCGCCAGGCCCCGCACCGATGACAATCACGTCGTAAATTGTGTTGTTCATTGCTTTCCTTCGTGGTCGCGATCACTAGCCCGCAGACAGCCGGCGCGCTGCCCCTCATCGAGGAGCAGCGCGCATGCAGAGCGGGGCCGCGGTGGATCGGAGCGTCAGGCTCAGACGTTCCCGCGCTTCATCTCTTCAGCGAGGTACTCCGCCTGACGGATCGTCAGCGCGACGATCGTGAGCGTCGGGTTCGGAGAGCCGCTGCTCGAGAACTGACTTCCGTCAGATACAAAGAGGTTCTTGATGTCGTGCGATTGCCCCCATTTGTTCAGCACGCCATCGCGCGGCTTTTCGCTCATGCGGTTGGTGCCCATGTTGTGGCTCGCAGGATAGGCCGGAAGGTTGTAAATCTCCGTCGATCCGAGCGAGTTGTAGATTTTCTCCATCTGCTGATAGGCGTGGATGCGCATGTTGGTGTCGTTCGGGTGGTCGGTCTTGTAGACGACTGGCGCCGGCAGCCCGTACTGATCCTTTTCGGTCGGATGCAGCGCGATGCGGTTCTGCTCCTGAGGAAGATCCTCGCCGCAGATCCATACGCCCGACATGTACTTGTATTTCTCAAGCGCACCGGACACCTTCCGCCCCCAGCCCGTCGGCCCGGGAACGAGGAACGCGGACAGGAAGCCCAGTCCGAGGGCCAGCTTCTCGATCGTATAGCCGGCGACGAAACCCCGCTTGGGGTCGTTGTGCGCCTCGTCGCGGACGATGCCGGCCACGGCCGTGCCGCGGTTCATGTGAACCTCGCCCGGCATGACGGCGTAAACGCCTGCCGTCATGTGCGTCATGTAGTTCCTGCCGACCTGTCCCGACGAGTTGGCAAGGCCGTCCGGGAACATGTTCGAGGCAGAGTTCAGCAAGAGGCGCGGCGACTCGATGGAGTTGCCCGCTACGCAAACCACGCGGGCCTTTTGCCTCTGCTGCTTACCATCGGCGTCCGCATACACGACGCCGGTCACCTTCCCGGACTTGTCGTGCTCGATCGTCAGCACCATGCAGTTGGTGCGGATCTCGCAGTTGCCGGTTTCCACGGCCTTGGGCAGCTCGGTGTACAGCGTCGACCACTTCGCACCGAGCTTGCATCCCTGCATGCAGAAGCCGATCTGCTGGCAAGCCGGACGGCCGTCCCTGTCGACCGAGTTGATCGACATCGGGCCCGCGATCATTTTCGTGTAGCCGATGCGGCGGGCGCCTTCAGCGAGCACCTTGAAGTCCGCGCTCCACGGCAGGTGGGGCATTCCCGTCACGTCGCCGGTCGTGCCCATCTTCAGCTCGGCCTTGTCGTAGTAAGGCTCGAGCTCCGCCAATGTGATCGGCCAATCGATAACGTTGGCTCCGACGACCTCGCCGTTGGTCGTCTTCATCTTGAACTCGTGCTCCTGGAAGCGGATAGACACGCCGGCCCAGTGCACCGTCGAGCCGCCGAGACCCTTCACGATCCAGGCGGGTAGGCCCGGATGGTTCACCGCCCCGTGCCAGCCGCCGGCGGAGAATCGCTTGTCGAGCCATGAGATCTTGGAGAACATGGCCCATTCGTCGTTCTCGATGTCATCCAGGCTCAGCGTCTTGCCGGCTTCGAGAACCACGCACTTCACGCCCTTCTGGGCTAGCTCGTTGGCCATCGTGCCGCCGCCTGCGCCGGAGCCGACAATGACAACGAGGCTGTCGTCGTTGAGATCGAATTTCGCGCTCATTTGTTTCCCCCGAAGAGCTGGTTTCAGAACCAGTCGATTTTGTCGAAGCCTTTGTCGATGAAGCCGCCCGTCTCCCAGGAGGATCCGTCGTAACCGAACTTCGGCCACAGCTCCTTGTTATTGTAGAGGCCCATGAGAAGGCCGCCTTTGATCTTCTGGAAGAAGTCGGTGAGCTCGATCGAGCGGAGAACGCCTTCTCTTTCCTCCGGCTTGGGGATTGCGGTGTAATTCGTCTTATAGATGCGCTGTGAGCGCTCCTCGAGATCGGCGAGACCCTTGCTCAGAAGGTCCGCGACAGCCGGAGAGCCCTCAGCTTCGACGATGATGGCGTCGACGACCGCCTGGTACGGCGTATCGTCGAGGAAGCCCTCATGGGGATAGATGTCGCGGGCAAGGCGAAACAGCGTCGTCTTCTGATCCGCGCTCAGCGGCGCTGCGACGGCGTCCGGCGGCAGTGCCGGTAGCGCCAACGCGGCGGTGACGAACATCATCGATTTCAGCAGGCGCCGGCGGGTCACATCCGGACACGCCAAGGCAGACCCTCCGATCTGGAGTAGTGGATTGTACATGTCATTCCTCCCGTTGCCGCATTTCTCAGGCCCTTACACAGGCTCTTGTTGCAGCTGACGGAAAATCCGCAAATTACGTGCCAAACGATTCCGGATCGAAAATGCGATGGACAGTCAATCGGCCGCGCGCGAGATCCCTCTGCGGCGCGCGACATCCGGATTGTCCGTGAAGCACATGTCGCAAGCGCTGGCGGATTGGATCGACGCCGAGGGATGTGCTGTGGCCCGAACACTCAGCGGGGCCAGCGCCGCAGTATTGACGTTTCCGGACCAGTTTTTTGGAGGCCCAGTTTCCTTTGGGTGCGTTTTTGTCCGGCCGCGCCAATCCGGGCCGACATTGCACGGCTTGGCGAGATCCGTCGTGCATGCCCATTGCCAGGAAAAAATCCTCAGAAAAAGTTGGAATAATATTCCGGAGTGCAATTGCGAGTTTGCGGCCAGGGCGCTGTTCTGCTGCCCCATGATCGCCTCGGCCAGACGATGAGGGCCCGTTCCGACTGCCTTGCGTGGTCCCATCGCAGATCGGCGAAGCACGGCCGTGTCGCGCGACAAATGTCGCACCACTTTTCCGTTTGTCAGTATCTGTAATGGCCGGGGTGTCTTTCACGTCCTGCTCCTACCGAGATCTCCCGCTTCCAATGTTGCGCACCGGCAACGAATCATGTCGGGTCTTCAGAAAAACCCGGCTTGGTGCGGTGTTCTTTATTCTTTGATTCTATTTGTATTTCACGCATCTTTCGGGTGAAAATCAAAGCGTTTGATGCGCTGCAGCAAGTCGGGCACGCACTGTTGGTGCCGTATTGGCACAGCGCTTGCTCACAATATCCGCGACCGGATGATTGCGCCGGGATCGTCGGAGTTGGCCGATCTAAGCGGATGCCCACGGCCAACGAAGCGCAACACTACCCTTCGGCGTGGCGTGTCAAGGCGGGGGACTGGGGGTTCGAACGCTTTGGCACCTGATCGAAGGACAATAACAAGGAAACTAGAAAGATTGACTGGAAAGGGCCTAACGCGATGAATGGGGGAGTGAAAAACCAGGTTATATGCGCATTGCTTGCATCAGCCGGTTTGTGCCTTGGTTTTGATACCGCGAAAGCCGCCGATCTCGGAGGTAACTGCTGTGCGGACCTGGAGGAGCGTATCGCCGAGCTCGAGGCGAC
>NZ_JADZBI010000265.1 GCF_020852195.1 Hyphomicrobium sp.
AAGTACGTGAGTGTCAAGCGTTGATGGTTGCTAACCGTGATTGGATCAAGGTGACTTCCTGGGTGATCCCCAGCCGTTCATAGATGTGTAAGCTTTCCTGAAACGCCGTGCGCGCCTCAGCGTGACGGCCGGCATCGAGATAGGTTTCGCCCAGGGCCAACCAGGCCGGACCTAAGGCCCACCAATCCTGGCGTGCGTCGGCGTCAGCGATCGCTTCACGACAGTAGCGTTCTGCTTCGGCAAAGCGTTGCTGGGTGCGGCGGACATGGCCCAAAATATGCAGACAATAGGGGCGCACGACAACTTCTTCGCGCTGTAGCCCTTGGTGAGCAAAGTGTTCGGCCTTGACCAGGTCACCCAGATAGAACCACGCTTCAGCGAGATAGGCTTCGTTGATGGCCTGCCAGTAGGTATGATGGAGTTGCTGAAAAAAAGCCAGTGCAGTTTCGGCTGGCACGATGGCTTCGGCATAGCGCCGTTTCAGGAGGTAGACAAAGGCAAGGCTAGCATTGGTCATGCCCACGGCGCAGACCAAATTGCCAGCGGCGTGATAGTGACGCCCGGCCGCTTGGAGATAGGCAATGGCGGGTTCCAGGTCGGCATAACGCGCCTCTAAGATGCCCAGCGCTTCATAGACTTTGGCCAGGCGGTGATCGTTGGCGCACGCTTCGGCGGCTGTTAAGGCATTTTGGTAGTGCGCACGAGCGGCCTGATAGTTACCGGCATTGTCTTCGATTTCGCCTTGCAGTACTTCCAGATTTAAGCGGGCCTGGAGTGCTTCCTGGCGGGCTTGTTCATTATCACCCAGGAACACCAGCACTCGGCGCCCGATGTCAAGGTGCAGGTCGATCTCTTGGGTCGCGCGCAATTGGGTAATGCTGTCCAAACTGCGCCGGTATTCGGCCAGCGCCTGATCGATGGCGCCGGTTTCGGCCAAAAGCTCACCGCGCAAGGCATGAGCGTGAACGGCTCTTGGGATGGCGGCAGTCGGCCAGGTCGCTTTATCTATCAGCAGTAGTCCTTCTTGGGATCGCCCGGCCCGGGCATAGAGCGGCGCCAGCAGCAGTGCTAGTGCTTGTTGATCTTCAAAGGTGGGCAACGGGGTTTGGGCCAACGGGACAAAGAGTTCGAGGGCTGTGCTGGCCTGGCCCTGATCAATTTCCTGTTGGCGATGGGCAAACCAGGTCCAGATCGCCATCTCCGGTCGGCCCCCTTGGATATAGTGCCAGGCAGCAGCGGTAAAACGGCTGCGTTCGGCCAGGAGGTTGGCGGCTGCCAGATGGAGTTCCTGGCGGCGGCTGGGCGGCAATTGTTGATAGAGCAAATCCCGAAAGGCCGGGTGCAACAGGACGCCATCGCTGCCAATTGCTTCGACTAAGCCCAGGCTGAGCAGCGCGTTGAGCGCTTTCTGGCTGCTGCGCCAGCTATCACGCGGTGCGCTGCCTTGAAAGACAGCCAGTTCCTGCAGGACGGCCAATTCGTTG
>NZ_JADZBI010000210.1 GCF_020852195.1 Hyphomicrobium sp.
CCAGACGCCGGGAGAGCCGAGCTTCAGCCTGCGCGACCGGGACTTGCGCTTTTCGAGACTCGACCGCTCGGACCTGCATCAGGCGGATCTCACGGGGGCCGATCTCAGGGGCGCATCGCTGATCGGCACCGATCTCAGGGGCGCATGGCTGCAATGCTCCGACATCCAGCAGCTCCTGCTCTCGGAAGACCGCGTGGCGGCGAACTGCACGACCGCGCGGCGGGCCAAGTTCACGCGCGCGCGTCTCGACGGCGCACGCATGACCGGCGCCGATCTGCGCGGGGTCCGTTTCGAGGATGCGAAGCTCGAAGGCGCGGAGCTTGCCTATGCGCTTCTCCAGGGCGCCAACTTCTCCTCGGCGCGGCTCGACAAGGCGGATCTCACGGGGGGTGTGCAGGCGCAGGGCGCGAACTTCCTGATGGCCAACCTGCAGGGTGCCGACCTCACGGGCGCGAATCTGACGGGCGCGGTCTTCTCGAACGCCGACATGACGGGCGCGGTGCTGAGCTACGCCCGTCTCGATGCCGCGGGCCTCGCCGACGCCAAGCTCGACGGCGCCGCGCTCTACCGCGTGTCCCTGCGCGGGGCCGACATGGGCAACGCCAGCATCGTCGGGGCCGATCTGCGGGAGGCGAAGGTCTGGAAGACGGTGCCGCCAAAGGCCGATGCGGAGAGCTTCGCCGATCTCACAAGCATCGCCATCACGCAGTTGACGGAGCAGGACGTGAAAGAGCTCAAGGCATCCGCCGACCGCATCCTGGGCCGGCGCACGCGGGCCCGGACCACGGATGCGCTGGCGCCCCTGATCAACCTCGCCGAGGTGGCGAAGTGGAGCTCGTCCTCCGACCACTGGACGTGGCGCAGCTTGGCCTCGGCCGGCGGACAGACGTATCCGGATCTCTACAAGCCGCGCATCACCGACTACCTCGTGCGCCTTCAATGCCGCCCCCGCTGGAGCAACGGCGCGGTGGCGACAGGCATCGCGCGGCGCGCGCAACGCCCCGAGTTCCAGGGCGACCTGATCACGGTCTACGATCGGCTCACGGACGCGTCCTGCCCAGCGTCGAAGACCGTCGTGCCGAAGGTGCTGAGGGATCTGACGGCGGCGGCGGATATTGCGCGTGGCGGGTAGCATCCCGTTTTTGGGGTTGCGTCCGCGCGTCCGCGGGATTAGAACATAACGAGAACTCTGCGGTTGCGCCGGTGCTGCGCCGGATGTCGCTCCCGTGTCGGATTGCGTGCGAGCTTCGGCGGTCTAACCCGCGCCCAAGCGCCGGAATTTGAAAAAGCTTGGGACAACCGCGGCGGCGGTTCGCGTCCGCGGGCCGATGCGCGTAGGGTGCTGCAACTCGAGTCGCGGCGTGGAGTGCTTCCCCGCGCAGGGCAGGCGACCGGTGCCGGATCGCCGGAGCAGGAACAACAAGGAGTAGGACCATGGCCGGATCGGTCAACAAAGTGATCCTGGTCGGAAACCTCGGGCGCGATCCCGAGATCCGCCGCACGCAGGACGGGCGTCCGATCGCCAACCTCCGCATCGCCACCAGCGAGAGCTGGAAGGACCGCAACAGCGGCGAGCGGCGCGAGAAGACCGAGTGGCATTCGGTGGTGATCTTCAACGAGAACCTGTGCCGGGTGGCGGAGCAGTATCTGCGCAAGGGCTCCAAGGTCTACATTGAGGGGCAGCTTCAGACGCGCAAGTGGCAGGACCAGCAAGGCCAGGACCGTTACTCGACCGAGGTCGTGCTGCAGGGCTTCAACGGCCAGCTCACGATGCTCGACGGGCGGCAGGGTGCCGGCGGCGGCCTTTCGGACGGCGGGCAGTCCGACTACGGCGACGATGCCGGCGGCGGGTTCGGCGGCGGTGAGCCGAAGCGCGCGGCGCGCAGTGGCGGCTCGAAGGGCGGCATGGACAAGCCGTTCGACGACGAGATTCCGTTCTAGTTCCTTTCCCGCCCGCGTGGCGACAGCTGTGAGATCAGCGTGCATCGCTGCCTCTCCCCATGGATGGAAAGAGGGGGCAGCGCATACCGTTACCGTTGTGCTTGCTGATGCTTGCGTGGGTGCCGGCCTTCGCCGGCATGACGTCACTATATGCGGTGGCCGACTGCCAAAAAATTGATGTCACCCCGGCGGCGGGCAGGGTCCACGCAGCAAGTCTTGGCGCGCATGCGACATCGGTGGGATCGGGCCGAGCTTGCAGCGGCTCAAGGACTAGCTAGCGGCCCTTGTGCTTCTGGCGCTTGCGCTCCTTGCGGCTCAGACGTCGTGCTGGCTCGGAAGCGGCTTGCGGATCGTTGGGCACGGAGAGGAGCGCGACAGGCGTGCCCGTGCCCGGCTGCTTTGGCGCCGTTGTCGCGCTCGCGAGCCGCTTCGCCGGTCGCTGCGCCATGAGTTTCTCGGCATCGGCGTGGTCGCGGGCCGACTGGCCCTCGATGAAGATGCGGCGCACGGCAGGGGCGCGGCTTCGGATGGTCCGCTCGATGCGCGCGACGGCGGCCTCGAGGGCGGCGGCCGGCATGCCGTCCTCGAAGTCGACGCTCGCGACCACCAGGATGCTGCGCGGGCCCAGGGCGAGGGTGCGGATCTCGTTCACGGCCCGGATCGGGTGGCCGGGGCCGACCTCGGCCACGACGGCCTCGTGGATTTCTCTGCGCACCGGCGGGGAGGCGGCCTCGCCGAGGATGAGGCTCCTGACCTCGATGCTCATGACGGCCGCCACGGCACCGAGCAGCAATGCGATCAGCACGGCGGCATAGCCGTCGGCGGCAGGGCGTCCGGTGGCATCGGTGAGGACGAGGCCGACGCCGGCCACGGCGAGGCTCGCGAGTGCGGCCAGGCCCTGCGTCGAGATGGTGAACAGCACCGGGACGCGGGAGGCGCGCAGTGCCGCGGCGCTGTCGCCGCGGCGGCGCTTGAGCTCGGAGACCGCCTTCCCGGTCGCGAGGCCGAGGAGCACGAGCGCAAGGGCGAGCACGATGTAGGTGGTTCGCACGTCCGTGACGGGGCGCGGATCGACGAGCTTGGCGATGCCGTCCTGGAGCGCGACGCCCGCCGCCAGCGAAAAGAGCAGGATGGCGACGACAACGCTCCAGAAATAAAGCTCCTTGGCGTAGCCGAACGGATGCGCGGCGTCGGCCGGCTGCCAGGCGCGCCCGATGTTGAGCAACATGAGGCCCTGATTGGCGGCACTGACGCCGGCGAGCAATGCGACGGCCAGCAGGGCCGACGAGCCGGACCAGGCCGCGCCCACGAAGCCCGCGAAAGCGGCCGCGGCGTTGGCTGCCAGCGCGACGATGAGCACGCCTCTCAAGCTCGCCGGTGCCACGCGTTCTGCTCCTGTCGATCGCTGTTGCCCTGCCTCGTGTTTAGGCGAGTTTCGAGGTTGCCGAAAGCTGGCACGAGAAAGCCCCGCCGCGCCGCCGCGGCGGCGCGGCGGGGCTCGTGGTGATAAGCGCTTTGGGCGCCGGCGTGTGTGTCTTAGGGGTTGGCCGGCGCGGGCTGCTCCGGTGTGGCGGGCGGCGTTTCGGGAGCAGGCGCGGGCGCCGGTTCGGTCGATGAGCCGCCGACGGCTTCCTTGGCGGAGTCGATCGCGCCCGAGACGGCTTCCTTGGCACGGTCGAGGGCCGGGCCGGCCGCTTCCTTGGCCGCGTCGAGCGCCTCCTGGGCTTTCTGCTTCGCCTCGTCGATCTTAGGCTTCGACTTGTCCGAGAACTCGTCCACCTTCTCCTTGGCGCGCTCGAACAGCGACTTCGGCGGCTTCTTGCGCTGGAACTCCGGCGCGGTGTCGAGGGTCTCCTTGGTCAGGTCCGGCAGGGAGACGAAGAGCGTGCCGTCCTTCTCCTCGAACTTGAGCGAGTCCAGGCTGACACCGACCTTCTTCTCGGCCCAGCCGAGATAGCCGCCGGTGCCCATCACCACGCCGACGACCTGGTTCTGATCGTTGATGATCAGATCCTCGACGTCGCCGACGATGGTGCCCTCGGCGCCGTGCACCTTGGCGCCGATCAGGTGGTCCTTGGCCAAGTACTCGGTTTCGGACTGGGCGGGAATGAAGGTGGTGTCGGCGCGGGCCGCTGCCAGGGGGGCGGCGACAAGGAGGGCGACGGCAAATAACGGGAGATGTTTCATGAGGGTCGTTTCCTAGGGAGGCGATGATCCGCGCAGAACGTGTGGTTCCGGGGGAGGCGTTTTCAAGCACGCGACCATGGAAAGCTGAGGGCAGAAGCGCGACTTATTGACAAGCGTAACGTCGCGCCGGGGAGAAAATGCCCGGAATCCGGGATTGTTCCGCCCCGATTCTGGGGAGGAGCCCGGGGGAGGCCCGCTCCGCCATTGCCCCGGCGGCTGGCGGTCGGGTAAACTTTCGAGGATCAATAGCAGACATTGGCTCGCGGACGGGCGCCTTAGATTCGCGCCCCTGCGACACGGACCAGGATTTCCATATTGAGCGACACCAGCGACCGGCCCGGCGCGTCGGGCCCGAGCGATATCCTCCCCGTCATCATCCAGGACGAGATGAAGCGCTCGTACCTCGAATACGCGATGAGCGTCATCATCAGCCGTGCGCTGCCCGACGTGCGCGACGGCTTGAAGCCCGTGCATCGGCGCATCCTCTACGCCATGCAGCGCCTCGGGCTCGACTGGAACAAGAAGCACATGAAGTCGTCCAAGGTCGTGGGCGACACGATGGGCGACTTCCATCCGCACGGCAACCTCGCCATCTACGACGCGCTCGTGCGGCTGGCGCAAGACTTTTCCATGCGCGTGCCGCTGATCGACGGGCAGGGCAACTTCGGCTCCGTCGACGGCGACCCGCCGGCCGCCGAGCGCTACACCGAGGCGCGGCTCTCGAAGATCGCCGGGTTTCTGCTCGACGACCTCGACAAGGAGACGGTCGACTTCAAGCCGAACTACGACGACCGCCTCGAAGAGCCCGTCGTGCTGCCGGCGAAGTTTCCGAACCTGCTCGTCAACGGCGCGGGCGGCATCGCCGTCGGCATGGCGACGAATATCCCGCCGCACAATCTCGGCGAGG
>NZ_JADZBI010000211.1 GCF_020852195.1 Hyphomicrobium sp.
GAGGCGCCGTAGAGCAGCATGCCCGAGGAGAGCGCGCCGAGCACGAAATACTTCATTCCGGCCTCGCTCGAGCGGACGTCGTCGCGGCGGACGGCGGCCAGCACGTAGAGCGCGAGGCTCTGCAGCTCGATGCCGAGGTAGAGGGCGAGCAGGTCGCCCGCCGAGACCATCATCATCATGCCCACGGTGGCGAGCAGGATGAGGACCGGGACTTCGTAGCGGTCGACATGAGCGCGCCGCAGGTCGTCGAACGACAGCAGGATAGTGGCGGCCGAGCCCGCGAGCACGAGCAGCTTCACGAAGCGCGCGAAGGCGTCCGAAACGAAGGCGTCGTTGAAGGCGCGCTCGGTGCCGCCCTGGGTGAGCAACGCGGCGCCGCTCGCGAACAGGATCAGGATGGCGAGCCAGCCGGCGCGCTCGGCGCGGTTCTCCGTGGCTCCGCCGAAGGCCTCGATCATCAGCAGCGCCATGGCGCCGACCGCGAGCACGATCTCTGGCAGGGCGGCGAGGTAGCTCACGGGCTCGGGCATGGGCCAGGGATCCTTTACTGCGGGACGGCGGCAGCAGCAGCCGCCTGGCTTGCGGCCTCGAGCGAGCCCACGAGCGCCTTCACGGAGACGGCCGTCACGTCGAGAATTGGGGCGGGGTAGAAGCCGAATAGGATGGTGAGCAGCACCAGCGGCACCAGGATCGCGATCTCGCGCGGGTTGACGTCGGTGATCGCCTTGAGCGACGGCTTCTCGAGCGGGCCGAACACGACACGCCGGTAGAGATAGAGCGCGTAGGCCGCCGAGAGGATGACGCCGCTGGTGGCGAAGAAAGCGACGTAGGTGTTGACCTTGAAAGAGGCGAGCAGCGTCAGGAACTCGCCGACGAAGCCCGAGGTGCCGGGCAGTCCGACATTGCCCATGGTGAAGACCATGAAGATCACGGCGTAGATCGGCATGCGCTCGACGAGGCCGCCGTAGGCTGCGATCTCGCGCGTGTGCAGGCGGTCGTAGACGACTCCGACGCAGAGGAACAGCGCCGAGGAGATGAGCCCGTGCGACAGCATCTGGAAGATGGCGCCGTCGATGCCCTGCTGCGTGAAGGTGAAGATGCCCATGGTCACGAAGCCCATGTGGGCAACCGACGAATAGGCGATCAGCTTCTTCATGTCCTCCTGCACGAGCGCAATCAACGAAGTGGCGACGATGGCGATAACGGAGAGCGCGAACACCAGGGGCGCCAGTTGCGCGCTAGCGTCCGGGAACATCGGCAGCGAGAAGCGCAGGAAGCCGTAGCCGCCCATCTTGAGCAGGATGCCGGCAAGGATGACGGAGCCGGCGGTCGGTGCCTCGACGTGCGCGTCCGGCAGCCAGGTGTGCACTGGCCACATGGGCATCTTGACCGCGAACGAGGCGAAGAACGCGAGCCACAGCCAGAACTGCATGTCGGGCGGGAACTTGGTCGTCATCAGCGTCGGGATGTCGGTGGTGCCGGCGTGCCAGTACATAGCCATCATGGCGAGCAGCATCAGCACCGAGCCCAGGAACGTGTAGAGGAAGAACTTGAAGCTCGCGTAGACGCGGCGCGGCCCGCCCCAAACGCCGATGATGAGGAACATCGGGATCAGGCCGCCCTCGAAGAACAGGTAGAACAGCACGAGGTCGAGCGCGCAGAAGACGCCGATCATCAGCGTCTCGAGCACCAGGAACGCAATCATGTACTCCTTAACGCGGTCCTCGATGGCGTCCCACGAGGCCAGGATGCAGAGCGGCATCAGGAACGTGGTCAGGATCACGAACAGCATCGAGATGCCGTCGACGCCCATCTTGTACTTGATGGGGCCGAGCCAGTCGCGCTCCTCGACGAACTGGAAGCCGGCCGTCGTGGGATCGAAGTTGATCCAGATGAGGAGCGAGATCACGAACGTGATCAGCGTCGTCCAGAGTGCCGTGTAGCGGATGTTCTGCACCGCCTCGCGCGAGAGGAAGGCGATGAACAGCGCGCCCGCCAGCGGCAGGAACGTCACCAGCGAGAGAATGGGAGCACCCGAAAGGTTCATGGCGTGCCCCCGCCGGCCAGGATGAAGTAGGTGAGGATGGCCGCGACGCCGATCAGCATGGCGAAGGCGTAGTGGTACACGTAGCCAGTCTGGAGGCGAATGATGCGCCCCGTGCCCCACAGCACGCTCTTGGCCGTGCCGTCGATGGTGCCGTCGATGACGGAGCCGTCGATGCCCTTCCACAGGAAGCGGCCGATGGCGAAGGCCGGGCGCACGAAGATGCGGTCATAGAGCTCGTCGAAGTACCACTTGTTCAGGAGGAACAGGTAGACGGGCTTGAAAGCGCGGGCCGTGGCCGCAGGCAGGCCAGGTGCGAGCACGTAGTAGAGCACCGCCAGCGCGAAGCCGGACAGCATTGCCAGCGTCGGCGACCACATCACCCACTCGGGTACCTCGTGCATGTGGTGGCGGATGTCCTTGCCGGGCGCCTCGAACAACGCGGCACGCCAGAAATCCGCGTACCCCTCGCCGATGAAGAATTGAGTGAAGGCGATGCCGGCGAACACGGCGCCTGCGGCCAGCACGAGAAGCGGGATCAGCATGACCCACGGGCTCTCGTGGGCGTGGTCGTAGGTGTGGTGATCGGCGCGGGTTTTCCCGTGGAAGGTGAGGAAGATCAGCCGCCACGAGTAGAACGATGTCATGAAGGCCGCGACCACGAGCCCCCAGAACGCGAAGTTGCTTGGCGTGTGGGCGGCGTATGCGGCCTCGACAATGGCGTCCTTGGAGTGGAAGCCGGCGAAGCCCGCGAGATGCGGGATGCCGACGCCGGTCAGCGCCAGCGTGCCGATCAGCATCATGATCCAGGTGATGGGCAGCTTCTTCGCGAGCCCGCCCATGCGGCGCATGTCCTGCTCATGGTGCATGCCGTGGATGACGGAGCCGGCGCCGAGGAACAGCAGCGCCTTGAAGAAGGCGTGCGTGAAAAGGTGGAAGATGCCGGCCGAGTAGGCGCCGACACCACAGGCAACGAACATGTAGCCGAGCTGCGAGCACGTGGAATAGGCGATCACGCGCTTGATGTCGTTCTGCACGAGGCCGACGGTGGCGGCGAAGAAGGCCGTAATGGTGCCGATCAGGACCACGACCTCGAGCGCCGTCGGCGCCAGCTCGAAGATCGGCGACAGGCGCGCGACCATGAACACACCGGCCGTCACCATGGTTGCGGCGTGGATGAGAGCCGAGACCGGCGTCGGGCCTTCCATGGC
>NZ_JADZBI010000212.1 GCF_020852195.1 Hyphomicrobium sp.
AGTTGATGTCAATCACGTTGTCGAGCATGCGCATGGCGGTCTCGACCGTGCGCGCAAGGCGGTCGTGATCGAGACCCTCCGCCGTGACGTGATTGGCGAGGTTGACCGATCCGAGGTTGCAGACCGCCACCTCGTCGGCGGACGTGTTGAGCGTGATCTCCGTGCAAAGGTTCGACGAGTGCACGACGCCCGTATGCTGTTGCGGCGAGCGCAGGTTGCACGGGTCCTTGAACGTGATCCAGGGGTGCCCGGTCTCGAACAGCATGGTGAGCATGCGCCGCCAGAGGTCGACAGCCCGCACGCGCCGGGCGACCTTGAGCTCCATCCGTTCGGCCTTGGCCTCGTAGTCCGCATAGCGCTCCGCGAAGGAGCGGCCGTAGAGGTCGTGCAGGTCCGGCACCTCGTCGGGAGAAAAGAGCGTCCAGTATCCGTCCTCGGCGACGCGCTGCATGAAGAGGTCCGGGATCCAATGGGCCGTGTTCATGTCGTGTGTGCGTCGCCGGTCGTCGCCCGTGTTCTTCCTGAGGTCGAGGAACTCCTCGATGTCGATGTGCCACGTCTCCAGGTAGGCGCAGACGGCGCCCTTGCGCTTGCCGCCCTGGTTGACGGCAATGGCGGTGTCGTTGGCGACCTTCAGGAACGGCACGACGCCCTGGCTCTCGCCGTTGGTGCCCTTGATGTGGGCGCCGAGGCCGCGCACGCGTGTCCAGTCGTTGCCGAGCCCGCCCGAGTACTTGGCGAGCAGCGCATTGTCCTTGATGGCCTTGAAGATGCCGTCGAGGTCGTCGGACACGGTGGTCAGAAAACACGACGAGAGCTGCGGGCGCGGCGTGCCGGCGTTGAACAGCGTCGGCGTCGAGCACATGAAGTCGAAAGAGGAGATCAGGTCGTAGAACTCGATAGCCTTCGCATCGCGATCGATCTCGCGCAGCGCGAGCCCCATAGCGACGCGCATGAAGAACGCCTGCGGCAGCTCGAAGCGCAAGCCGCGGGTCTGCAGGAAATAGCGATCGTAGAGCGTCTGCAAACCGAGGAACTGAAAGCGCATGTCGCGCTCGGGTCTTAGCGCGCAACCGAGCCGGTCGAGGTCGAAGCGGGCGAGCTCGGGATCGAGCAGCTCGGCGTCGATGCCCTTGGCGACGTAGGCACGGAAATACTCCGGATAGCGCTCGGCCATCTCGGCCTGGCTGGCACGCTCCGGCCGGCCGGACACGAACGAGAGCGCTTCCTCGCGAAGCTGGTCCATCAGCAGGCGTGCGCTCACCTCGCTATAAGCCGGCTCGGTCTCGATCAGTGTACGAGCGGCAAGGATTGGGGCCAGCGTCAGCTCGTGAGCGGCGATGCCGTCGTAGAGATTGCGATAGGTTTCGGCGAGCACGACCTCGGCGGAAACATCCGGCAGCCCCTCGCAGGCTTCGCGCACGATGAGCGCCAGACGCTGGTGGTCGAGTGGCGCCAGCGATCCATCTCGCCCTTTGACGTTCAGTGCCGGAAGCGACGGGTGAGACGGCTCCGCGGCAACCGCGGCGCGCTCCTTGGCGCGGGCCTCGCGATAAAGCACGTAGGCGCGCGCTACCTTGTGGTGCTCGCCGCGCATCAGCGCCAGCTCCACCTGGTCCTGGATCTCCTCGACGTGGAACGTGCGGCCATGGTCGACGCGGCGCGTCAGTGCGGACACGATCTGTGCCGTCAATTCCTCGACGATCTCGTGCACGCGGCGCGAGGCCGCCGCCCGTCCGCCCTCGACGGCGAGGAAGGCTTTGGTCAAGGCGATGGAAATCTTGGTGGGATCGAACGGCGTCACGCCGCCATTGCGGCGGATCACCTGCAAGGCAGGCGTTACGGCCGGCTTCGAGACGTATCCGCCCGATGCGGATCCGGTCTCCGAGCTTCTTGCTTCTAGTGCGATGGACATCGGCAAACCCCTGCATGATAGGGGGCTTGGGCCGAATGGGGACGCGCATTCAAGCGCCCCGCGGGCGCGGAGCAGCAGCGAATACCACCCACCGGGACACCCCGCCCGAGGACGAAAAAAACCTCGTCACAGGCAGGTCTCCTGGCTCGCAGGTCATTGCCGCCTGTCTGGCCTTCCCGGTTTGCACCAGTGACCGTTCTCGACAGGCGGCTCGCCGCTCACAGTTGCGGGGGCAGCCCCGGGATTGCTCGTGTCATCAGAAAGACGAGCGCACCGGGTTCCCTCTTAGCGCCGGGCGGTTGCACCCGGCGACCCATGACGCCCTCATAACGACAGATTCGCCGGGGCGCGCCAAGCGCGGCACCGCAACATGTTGCGATTCTCGATATAGTCTTGCGTACATGTTGTGTTTATCGAAGACGACGACACGAAAAGGATTGACGCGCCGTGACTACGCCGCGCGCGAAGCGGCGCGCTCGCTGCCGCGCTTGGCGAGCGGCACGAAGCTCCGGCTTTCCGGGCCGATGTAGTGGGCCGTCGGGCGGACGATCTTGTTGTCCTGGCGCTGCTCTATGATGTGCGCCGTCCAGCCAGCGATACGCCCGATGGCGAACAGGGGGGTGAACATGCCGCGCGGCACGCCGAGTAGGTGATAGACGGCGGCCGTGTACCAGTCGACGTTGGGGAACATGCCCTTGGTCTCTGCCATCACCGCCTCGATGCGCTCGGCGATGTCGAATACCCGCATGTCCCCTGCTTCACGCGCCAGCCGGCGCGCCAGCGGCTTCAGGATCTTGGAGCGCGGATCCACGGTCGTGTAGACGGGATGGCCGAAGCCCATGACCATCTCCTTCGCCGCGATGCGCCGGCGAATATCGGCCTCGGCCTCATCGGCGTCTGCGTAGCGTGCCATCACCTCGAGCGCCGCCTGATTGGCGCCGCCATGCCTCGTGCCGCGCAGCGCACCTATGGCACCGACAATGGCAGAGTAGAAATCCGAGCCAGTGGCGACTATCGAGCGCGCTGTGAACGTCGAAGCGTTGAGCTCGTGCTCGGCGTAGAGGACGAGCGAAGCCTGCATGGCTCGCACGTGCGCCTGGCGCGGGTTCCCTCCATGCAACAGGCGCAGGAAGTGGCCGCCAACCGTCTCGTCATCAGTCTCAACGTCAATGATCCGACCTTTCGAGGCGTAATGGTGCCAGTAAAATAGCATCGATCCTGCCGACGCGATGAGTCGGTCTGCGATATCCCTCGCTCCCGCGCCGTCCTGATCCACTGCCTCGGGAAGAGTGCAGCCGAGCGCCGACACGCCGGTGCGCAGCACATCCATCGGATGGGCAGCCGCGGGGAGGGCTTCGAGGGTGCGCCGCACGGCAAGCGGCAGCCCGCGTAGCGCATGCAGCTTGGCCGTGTAGCTCGCAAGCTTCGTCGACGTCGGCAGGCCACCATGAATCAGAAGATGTGCGATCTCCTCGAACGTGCATTCCTCGGCCAGATCGAGAATGTCGTAGCCGCGATAGCGCAGCGCGTCGCCGACGGGGCTGACGGAGCTGATGGCCGTGTTGCCGGCGACGACACCCGACAGCGCGACCGACTTCTTCGCCTTCGGCCTTTCAAGTTCAGCGAGATCGTGGCCCATGCGTTTCCCTTCGAGCGGTGGCTTGAACTGGCACCGCGCAAGGGCAAGTTTCATCCCCTGCGCCGTTGCCGCAGTATCCCAATGCGCCTCGGCTGCACGAAGAGCTGAAAAAGCGAAGGTTTGCGAAACGCCTTCTGCAAATCGGCGAACCCCGCGATAGTGGCAGGCGTTGAGACTACGCGGCCTCGTCCTCCTCCGGCTCGCTCGCCTTGTCGAAGTGCGCCCGCCAGACCGTGACGCACTCGGCAGTCGCGGTATCGCCGGACGCTTCCGCGCGGCGCGCCGCTTGTCGCAATGCGTTGCGGAGCGCCGTGCGCGCGAGCCGTGTCGCCGGCTCCGTCATGGAGGTGGGCTCTTGTTCGGACTCGAGGGCAGCCCAGACCTGCTTTTTGGTCTGCACGTAGGGCGCCGGGCCGTAGAGGTCGAGGTAGGTCTGGAAGGTTGCGAATTGCTGCGCGTCGAACGCCTTGTCCTCGCCGAGCGTGGTCAGGACGGGGCTCGCGGGATGCAGGGACGCGCACGGCACGAGCCCGTCCGGGATCGGCGTGTTGGCCGAATGCGTGCGCCGCGCAGCGAGCAGCTTGGGCAGCACGTGCGTGTGTGGCCCGGGCGGCGAAACGCCGCCCGTGTCGGGTCCGCCGATCTTCTGGTAGACCTCGGCACGGCCGAGATGAGAGAGGACGATGCGGTGCGGATGCGTGGCCAGAATGGCGCCACCCGCCTCGCTCGCGAACGTCGGTCTGCCGCAAGAGGCCCTGAGCACGGCAATCAGATCCGCGTCACGCGTGCGAATGCAGAAATCGATCTGAGGCTGCGCCAACCCGATGTCGAACAGGATCGCGTCCCGCTCGTCCGGGCGGATCGCCTCCGTATCAGCCCCGAGCTCAGTGAGCACGTCTCGCTGCGCCCGCGGCGCCCGTCCCTCGGGAAGGCAAAGGGCGATGCCCTGGCCCCAGCGATGCGGGCGGGGGCTCAGAAGCTCATACGCCACCGCGCGCATGTCCGGACGCGGCACGATGCGTATGGCGCCGCGCTTCGTCGCCCGCGTGAGGCTGGGCGTATCGTTGACGAGAAGCTCTTCGCCGTCATCCTGATGAAACTCGCCGATGGCGCCGAACGAGCCGATGCTCCAGCCGCTCTCCCAGCGTTCGAGCTCCGCCTTCAGGATCGAAACGAGTCTGTTCACGCGCGCATCCTTATCAACCAGTCGCGCCATCGGTCTGCGCCGGCGGCAGCACCACAATGCCATCCTCATCGCCAAACACGGAATCACCATCCGATACGAGCACGCCGGCGATGTCCACTTGAATGCCGACGATCCCCTCGCCGCGCCGAGTCGATCTCCGCGGATTGGCGCCGATTGCCTTGATGCCGATGTCCAGCGTCGCGAGCAAGGCCGTATCGCGCACGCATCCGTAGATGACGACGCCCTCCCATCCGTTGGCAACCGCATCCTTCCCGATCATGTCGCCGAGCAACGCACACCGCGTGCTGCCGCCGCCATCGACGACGAGCACGCGGCCGTGCCCTGGCGTCGCCAGCAGCTCCTTGACGCGGGAGTTGTCCTCGAAGCATTTCACCGTCACCGCCGCGCCCTGAAAGCACTGGCGTCCCCCGAAATCGCGGAACACCGGCGCCGGAATGCGTGCCGCGTCTCGATGCTGGTCGGACAGGTCGCACGTGCTGAAGGTCATCGTTGCTCCTTTCTCGGGTGTCATGCGGCCGGATAAGGGGTGAACCGGCGCTGGTTCTCGTCGATGGCCGTGCGCCGACCTATGGCCGGGAAGGCGCGCTGCGGACAGCTCGGGCGCTCGCAGATCTTGCAACCCGCCCCGATGGGCACGGCCGCGGACTGGTCCTTGAGGTCGAGGCCCTTTGCGTAGACCAGCCGATGCGCGTGGCTGAGGTCGCAGCCGAGCCCGATTGCGAACGTCTTCGACGGCGCACCATAGCCGCCCTGGCCGCGCGAGACCGTGCGCGCGATCCAGAGATAGGTCCGCCCGTCCGGCATGCTGGCGAGCTGCGTCAGGATGCGGCCCGGCACGGCGAACGCCTCGTAGACGTTCCAGAGCGGGCAGGAGCCTCCGACGCGTGAGAAATGGAAGTCGGTTGCCGACTGTCTCTTGGAGATATTGCCGGCGCGGTCGACACGCACGAAGAAGAACGGCACGCCGCGCGCATTGGGACGCTGCAGCGTGCTGAGCCGATGGCAGATGGTCTCGAAGCCGACGCCGAAGCGCTGGCACAAGAGCTCGATGTCGTAGCGCAGCCTCTCTGCCGCCTCGAAGAAGATGCCGTAAGGCATGATCAGAGCGCCTGCGAAGTGGTTGGCCAGGCCGATGCGCGCCAGGCGATAGGTCTCCTCGCTACCCGACGCGGCATCTCTTGCCAGGCGATCGATCGCGTTGCCCATCTCGAGGTAGGCGAGCTGGGTGGCCATCTCGAACGCAAGCTGCCCGGGCATCAAGGTCGAGGACAGCCTGAGAACACGCGCATCGCTGTCGAAGCTGCGCTGCACGAGTCTGAGCTCGTTCGGCGGCTCGATGATGACCTGAACGCCCAAATGGTCGCTGAGATACCGCTTGAGTCCCGCCGCACAGTTTCCGACCGCAAGGCCGGTCTTGCCGAACAGATCTTCGGCGGCCTCGTCCAAGTCCGCAAAATAATTGTGGTTTGCATAGAAGTAGTCGCGCACCTGTTCATAGGGCCTCAGTTGCGCTGGCGCCTGGTCTTCAACCCCTACGCCGAGGCGAGCCGCAAGCGCATCGGCGCGCTCCGCCACCTGACGCAGGCGCTTGTGCTGCTTCACGATCGCACGTCCGACAGCCGGCATGTTGGCGGCGATCTCGCGGATCTCCGTCAGTGCAACCTCCTCGTCGAGTCCCGGATCGAACAATACGTCGCGCAGGTCCGCGATCAGCCGCGCCTCCTCGTCCTCGGAAAAGAGCTGCACATCGACGCCGAACACCGCGTTGATCTTGAGGAGGATCGGTACGGTCAGCGGCCGCTGGTTCTTCTCGAGCTGGTTCAGATAGCTCGCCGAGAGGTCCAGCGAGCGCGCCAAGGCGACCTGAGTGAGCCCGCGCTCCTCGCGCAGGCGCTTCAGGCGGACGCCCATGAAGGCTTTTCGCATCGTCGGCCTCATTCGCAAACTTCGCAAATTTGCAGGGCTGGCTTCGCAAATATCCGCTTTTTCAGGCGTTTATCGCGGTCTGTCTCTGCGGATAATGCGAATATTCAAGTTTGGCAAGCAGGGACACACGATGACCAGGAAGACCTCCTTCGACGACCTCATTCCGAACGCGGCGCCGGGCCGCTTCGATGGCATCACCCGTCCCTACACCGCCGCCGACGTGCTCAGGCTGCGCGGCTCGATGCCGATCCGGCACACGATCGCCGAGCATGGCGCCAACCGCCTCTGGAAGCTCCTGGGCTCGGAGCCCTACGTGCACGCGCTTGGCGCCGTGACAGGCAACCAGGCCATGCAGATGGTGCGCGCCGGCCTCAAGGCGATCTATCTCTCCGGCTGGCAGGTGGCGGCCGACGCCAACACGGCGTCTGCCATGTACCCCGATCAGAGCCTCTACCCGGCCAACGCCGGCCCGGAGCTCGCGCGCCGCATAAACCGCACGCTGCAGCGCGCCGACCAGATCGAGCACGCGGAAGGCAAGAAGAGCGTCGAGACCTGGTTCGCGCCCATCGTGGCCGATGCCGAGGCCGGCTTCGGAGGCCCGCTCAACGCCTTCGAGATCATGAAGGCCTACATCGAGGCCGGTGCCGCCGGCGTGCACTTCGAGGACCAACTTGCGTCCGAGAAGAAGTGCGGCCATCTCGGCGGCAAGGTGCTGATCCCGACCGCGGCGCACGTCCGCAACCTCGTCGCTGCCCGTCTCGCAGCCGACATCATGGGCGTGCCGACGCTGATCGTCGCGCGCACGGACGCGGAGTCCGCGAAGCTGATCACCTCCGACGTCGATGAGCGCGACCGCGCGTTCATCGTTTCCGGCGAACGCACGCCGGAGGGCTTCTACACGCTCAAGAACGGCGTCGACGCCTGCATCGCGCGCGGCCTGGCCTATGCGCCCTATGCCGACCTTCTGTGGTGGGAGACCTCGACGCCGAACCTCAAGGACGCGGCCCGTTTCGCCGAAGCGATCCATCGCAAGTATCCGGGCAAGATGCTGGCCTACAACTGCTCGCCCTCCTTTAACTGGAAATCCAAGCTGGACGAGGCCTCGATCGCCCGCTTCCAGAAGGAGATCGGCGCCATGGGCTACAAGTTCCAGTTCGTGACGCTGGCGGGCTTCCATCAGCTCAACCACGGCATGTTCGAGCTGGCCTGCGGCTACCGCGACCGCGGCATGGCGGCCTACTCGGAGCTGCAGCAGGCCGAGTTCGCGAGCTAGGCTGCGGGCTACACTGCAACCCGCCATCAGCGCGAGGTCGGCACCGGCTACTTCGACGCCGTCTCGCTCGCCATCTCGGGTGGCGTCTCGTCCACGACCGCCATGTCGGAGTCGACCGAGACCGCGCAATTCCAGCCGGCCGCCGAGTAGGCGCGTCACATGCCATCAGGCGAAAGCGAAAACCCTGGAGATCATCGCATGCGATCAGCAGACATCGTCGCTCTTCCCGATCCGTTCAGCGGTCCCCGTAAGGCCGATGCCGAGACCCTGATCCGCAAGGTCGCCGAGACCCTGCACCGGCTCAACCAGCAGATTACGACGGCCGTCGACGCGGGCGTCACCATCGAGCTGATGCGCGGCTCGCGCGTCCACAACGGGCGCGGGCAGTGGGGCGACCAGATGATCCCCATCGTCAAGATTGCGGAGCCCTCGCACGAGGAGCGGCGGGATTAGGCCATGCCCGTCTCAGACCTCAGCGAGACCCGCTTCGTCGAGATCGTGTTCCCCGAGCAGGCGAACCACTACGGCACGCTGTTCGGGGGTACGGCCTTGAATCTGATGAGCAAGGCGGCCGCCATCGCCGCCGCGCGCCGGGCAGGCGCCAGCGTGGTGATGGCGTCGTCCGACAAGGTCAGCTTCCACATGCCCGTCCTGGTGGGACAGATCGTCGAGCTTTGCGCGCGTGTCTCGCGCGTGGGGCGCACCTCCATGACGGTCAAGGTCGACGTCATCGCCGAGACCCTCGGCCAGCCGGATCGCAAGCTCGCCATGCAGGGCAGCTTCGAGATGGTCGCCGTCGATGCCGAGGGCCGCCCGACACCGATCTGCCCCATCGCGGCTTAGCATTTTCAAACAAAGGTTCCAAACATGACACAGGCCGCCAACCTCGGCTTCCCGCGCATCGGCATCAAGAGAGAGCTCAAGACGGCGACGGAAGCCTATTGGAAGGGTGAGATCGATTACACGGCGCTACGCAAGGCCGGCGCGGAGCTGCGGGCGCGCCACTGGACGCTGCAGAAGGACGCCGGGATCGACGTCATCCCATCGAACGATTTCTCGTTCTACGACCAGATGCTCGACATGACCGCCATGCTGGGCGCCGTCCCGCCGCGCTTTTGCAAGCCGGAGAATGGACAGGGCGCGCGCATCGCCGCGACGCACCGGACGGCGAGCGCCTATGCCGTGATGGCGGACGTGGCGGAGCTTGCCGCCGATCAGGCGGCGACCGTCGATTTCGACACCTACTTCGCCATGGCACGCGGATCCGATGCGGCGCCGGCGATGGAGATGACGAAGTGGTTCGATAC
>NZ_JADZBI010000213.1 GCF_020852195.1 Hyphomicrobium sp.
ATCAAAGCGATATTCTTTGGTAAGCTGCCGTAGCTCAGTGGTAGAGCACTCCCTTGGTAAGGGAGAGGTCGCAAGTTCAATCCTCGCCGGCAGCACCAGAATTTCCGATAGATTCAATCCTTTAGACGGGCCGCCCTGGCAATGGAAAGCCGGGGCGTGGAGAGGCGCCCCGGCTTTCGGATGCCCGACGGATCGGGCCGTTGAACTGTTGGCTGGCGCCTGGTCTCAGCGGGAGGCGACCTTCTTCTCGATGACCGACTTGGGAACCTCGCCGGCGGCGACGAGGGCGTTGATGCAACGCGAGGAGAGGTTCTTGCCGACGGCGCGCATGCACTTGCGGACGCCGGGGCTGTTGGGATCGTGCTGGCTGCAGTGGGCGTAGTAGTCGGTGGCGCAGGCCATCTTGACGGCGAGGCTGACGGCGCCTGCTTGGCCGGAGGCGGTGAGGGTGCCGAGGGTGATAGCGGCTGCGAGAATGGTGCGGAACTTGGTCATGGCTCTCTCCATCGCCAGGGGTTGATGGAGGCAATGTGCGCCAGAAGCCGCGGCTCCGCTGTTCCGCGCGGAACGGGCTGAGAAAAAGTCGAAAATTTCCACGAAAGACGATGCAGCGACCGCGCCGGGTTAGGTGATCATGCAACCCGGGCGGCGTGTCCCGGGAGGATCAGCCGGCCGCCGGCTGGTCCAGGCGCACCAACTGCGGCAGGCGGATTTTCAGATCCTCAAGCTCCGCCGCATCGATCTTGAAGAACATGTTGTTTGCGATGCGCCGCTTGAGGTCAGCGTCGAGCGCACGCGCGAGCAGCACGACGGGAACGTCGCCGGGCGGGTAGAGCTGGGCCGGCCCCGCGACCTCGAAGTTCAGCACATGCTCGTAAAAGCGCCGCCACTTGGTCTGCGTGGCAACCAGCAGGTGCTTCGCATCCATGGCCAGGCAGGCCGACACGCCGGCGCGGATAGCGGCGGCGTAGAGGCGGGCGCGGTAGCGCGTGTTCGTGATGTCGGGGTCGATGGCGAGGCGTGACAGCTCGACCACGGGACCTTCCGCCTTGGCCTTGATGTCCGCAACCTCGGGGTAGACTTTCTCGCACGGCAGCGTTGGAGCGGCCATTCCCGGCGCATAGAAGCTGAGCCGCAGGGTGGCGATGCATGCGCCGCGGCGGAAGAGGGCTGCAACGACGGTCGTCGGCAGGTCGTCGTAAGCGTCGGTATAGATGCCGAAGGGCGAAGGCGAGATGAGGCCCGCATGCACATAGCCGCGGTAGCGCAGCGCGAAAGCGTCCCGCCGGCTGTCATCGGCGGCGTACCAGACCGTGCGTACGTTTGCGTCGGCCTGCTCGGGTACAAAAGGCGCGGCCTCGCGTTCGGCGTGGGCTGTCAAAGGATGTCTCGACGTTGGAGTTGCGGGCCGACTCGCCCAGAAAGGAATTCCGCTAGCACGATTGTTTTGGGAAATAAATGAGATCTGAGAGGCGGAAAGTTCACCCCGTTGAGACCGAATGTCACGGAAGCGGTTTCGGCCGTCTTAATTTCCGGGCCGAGCGGGAAAGGCTCCCGGAGAGCAGCCCACGGAGCTTCCACGACGACATAGCGCAGCCAACGGATCAATGGATTGAAAGGGCGGGAGTTCTTGTCCTGGCCCAGCCGTCACTTTCGCTGCGCGGCCCCGAGGTCCGTAAGCGCCCGGAGCAGCGAGTGGCGCAAGTGGTCGGGTGGGTAGCCGTGCAGCGTGCGGCCGTAAGCAAGCCGCAGCCAGTGGCGCACGTCGCGCAGCCTGACGATGGTCAGGGGATCCGCGACCGCGCGCTCCATGGTATCGCACTCGGCGAGTGCCACGCGCAGCGCGTGGTCGTTTGGTCCGATCGGTGTCGCCGCGATGCGGTCGAACAGCGCTTCGCACCGGAGCGCGAGGTCGTCAGAGGGGCGCGTGTCGAGCATCGGGATGCCTCCGCCGCAAATGACCACGACGCAAAGGTTAACCGCATTCGCGCGCGGATGGGCGGAACGAATGCCGGCCATCCACAGCAACACTCCGCCGGCGAGGGGGCACGCGCTACCGGTTGAGTCTCGCGCCCATTGCTCGGATACTCGTCCGCCACGCTTCCAGGGGGCGCCAAGGCGGACGCGTCCCCAGCTCTCCTTCCGCAGCCTTGAGTTCTATGCCGACCGCTCCGCTTAGCGCCCCGCCCGAGCAGATCGCCGTTCGCAGCCGGCCGGCGCGGCGGCTGGACATCCAAGGACTGCGCGCCGTCGCCGTCCTGGCGGTGCTGTTCTTCCACATCGGAGGCTGGTGTGGCGGCGGCTACATCGGCGTCGATGTCTTCTTCGTCATCTCCGGATACGTCATCGCGATGGCCTATCTCGAGAAGTTCACGCGCGCCCCTCGGCTCTCGACCGCCATCGACTTCTTCCAGCGCCGCGTGCTGCGCCTTGCGCCGGCGTTGTTCGTGATGGTCCTCGTCACACTCGTGCTCGCGGACGCGATCCTGCCGCCCACCGAGAACAAGTTCCTGGCGTTTCTCGCCGGGCTCTCGGCCGTGATGCAGAAGTCCAACCTCTACTTCGCGTACATGGGCACCAACTATTGGCTCGACGACCTGTCCCGAAATCCCTTCCTGCACACGTGGTCGCTCGGCGTTGAGTGGCAGTTCTACGCGCTTTTCCCACTGCCTTTCCTCATCGCCGCTCTCATCCGGCGCCCGCTGACGGCGCCAAGCGGCCTCGCCATCCTCGTTCTCGTCCTTGCCGCCTCCCTGTGGCTCTTTCTCACGTCCGACGCCACGCGCGCGTTCTACGGGCCGTTGTCGCGCTTCTGGCAGTTCGCGCTCGGGATCCTCGCCTTTCTCGCCACGCGCCGCAAAGGCACGGGCCGAGACGACAGCCCTCTCTCTTTGGTGCTTCTCGCCGGTATCATGGTGCTCGCGCTCCTGCCTCCGACTTTGCTCCTGCCAGCCGCAGGATCGGTGCTTGCCTCATTCCTTGCCGCTGGCCTGCTCTACGTCGCACCCTCGGATCGCAGCCTGACGGGGCGTATGCTCACGAACTCGGCGTTCCAGTCCGTCGGCTCTGCCTCCTATTCGATCTATCTCACGCACTGGCCGGTGGCCGTGCTCGGGCGTCTCCTGCTCGCCGAAGGGGTCATCTACGATGTCATGCTCGTCGTCCTGAGCCTGACGACGGGGTTTCTGCTCTCGTGGAGCGTCGAGTATCGCCTCATGCACGCCGCCCGGCCCGGACGCGCCGTGCTCGCCTGCCTTGCTGTGGTCGCGCTGGCCTATGTGGGAGAGCGGCGCCGGAGCACCATCCCGAGCTTGCCATGGTACGCCAACCCACCCCTCGTCGCCCACGTCGACGGCTATCACAACTACTGGTGGACCGAGATCGACGGCGCGCGGAACGAGTTCCGGCACGCGGCCCAGTTCGCGGCGGGTGAGTTGTTCCGGCGCTCGGTGCCCGGCACGGACGTTCAGGAAGCGGTGGCGGCGCACAGCGATGGCGCACGCTGGATCGTCGGCATCGGCAACAGCTACATTCAATCCGCCGGCACGTTGCTGCGCCGCTACGCACTCGAGCACGACGCCAACCTGGCCCTCTACCACATCGCGAATTGCTCGCCCGACAACGAGGCGCGATGCACGCGCAGCTTCGACCATGTGCTGCAAAGCCTCGCGGGCCGCAAGGATCAGATCACGCTCGTCTATATTGCCTTCCGCGGGCTGGAGGATCCGCAGGGTATCGCCGGAAGGCTCGTCTCGCGGCTTCTGGCTCGTCTCGATCATCCCGGCGCGCAGGTTGTGATCCAGGGACCGTCTCCGGCCTACCGCTACGATCCGCACGCGTGCCTGTCGCTCGTCGCGCCGTGTGCGTCCACGCAATCGCTTCCGGTCGACATCGCCGCTCTCGAGGCGGCCGAGCGCAATCTCGAGCGACTTTTCCCGAGCCGCTCAGGGCTCACGACCTGGGCACCCTATCGGGATCTCTGCACGGACGGCATGTGCCTCGTGCGCGAACAGGGCGCCAGCCTCTTCATGGACACTGATCACTTCTCGATGGCCGGGCAGCACTATCTCTACCCGCACTTCCTCCAGCACCTGACGCGCCAGGACCACACGCACGTCGTCCGCTAAGTTGAAGCCGTCGGCCGATCACCGGCGTTCATTTCAAAGGTCCGCCTAGTAGGCAGCTCGACGACGCTCACTTGCATGTCCCGTAGAAGACTTTGCAACAAAGGACATGGCTCTAGAACGAGGTTGCTGGATAGACAACGCTTTGATAGCCTTCCAGATTATTTTGGGGGACATTCATTTGAGCCGACCGTGCGTTGGCCGATCGCCGTGAATATTTTTTCTGTTTCGGCTTGGGGGGCAAATGGAGCAATCCGCATTGGGAAAGTTCTCCGTTGGCATCGCTGTTATTGCGATAGTAGCGGGAGCAACAGCATGGCTGCTCTTCGGATGGGATATTGCCACGCGTTATCTCTATCTTTGGACCGGCATCGGCGTCGCGATCGTGACCTTGTTTGCTATGGCAAAGCGCTTGAGGCAGCGGACCGGCACGATTCACGATCAGATATTGGGAGAAATGACCCTTCAGGGCGCAACGTCGCAACCATCGAAAATATTGAGATTATTGCTATCCATTGCCAAGGAGGCCATCGTAAGAATTACGTACTGGCCTCTGGAAATTGGCCTAATGGCAGCCGAAGATCATATTCAGCGGGCGCCGAACCTTGCCGCAAAGACAGCGGTAGGTTATCGATTTTCGCCGTATCTGCCTTTGGTAACGGCAGCGGCGATGTTTTTTATCAACATAATATTGCTGATCCTCTATAGCGTTTTTCAATTTCCGCCTGGCGGTGCCTTCGAAGCAACTATCACGGTCTGTATCGTCGCGACGATCATTTGGTTCGCTGATCTCCTGGTGAATCCCATTGAAAGGCAGCTTCGCACCACGGGCACCGCTTCTGATGCGGCAACACGCTTCGTTTTCGTGTTCGGTCTCGCCGTCCTGGCCGTAATCGTGCTGATCTACACCTATCGGCTTCTCACGACCACGAACACGTCTCTGGCGGTTGTCGTGGGCGACGTGTTGTTCGGAGGACATTTCAATCCCGATGTGAAGAGAACGGTATTCTCCGTTTATGAGGCTTTGGCCGCGGGCAACCTCTAGCAGGCCTGGGGCACGCTCATCAGTACGGAGACGGGGTTATTGGTCTCTCTAATCGTTTGCTTCCTTTTCTACGCGACCCTCGCAACGCGCATCTGGCCGTTTATCAGAGGGCGCAGCTCGCTGTTCAAGCGCACCGAGCAGGAAAGCGCCGTGGCAGCGCAGACTTCCATATTCGTGAATGCCTATGACGAGGCGAGGGTTTATTGCAAAGAGCTTCCTCACGACCATCCTCTGGTGAGCGTTGTAGATATCCGCCAGGCCATCCTGCATCGCGATTTCGATAGCGCCTACGCGTCGATAGAGCGCTTCGTCAATCGGAGCCGTCGCGCCAACAAGATCGAGGATCAGGTCACGCTGGACAGCCGGGAGAAGTGGTTTGTCTTGAGCATGCAGGCGAACGCCTTGGCCGACGGGATGACGGATTTGGATTTTATGCTATGGAGCATCGGCCAGCCCTACGTCCAGGAGCGAGACGTTGCAAAATTCATCGTGACCAGAAGCCTGCATGGCGGGGTCTCTCAGGTTACCGCCTTTGCCCACTATCTACATATGCTTCTGGAGGGAAAAGGCGCACGCTACCACCACTTCAGAGATGCTGTCGTTTCCGGCTTTTTGCTCGGCAGTTGGAAAAGATATTCAAGCAGCATCTTGGGTAGCAAGACGTTCGACGTTGCAATTGCCCAGATACTGGAAATGGCCGTCCAGCACGACAGGGCGATCTTCGTGTTGGCAGGATCGCCCCTTTATCGGACCGCCCCACCTGAGTATGACGCGATGGCGTTTGGCGAATTTCTGGTCATGCCGAATGCGAATGAATTCGCAGATATGGCGCATTTCGTGAACCTTGAGGGGGTGGACCGCGCCTACATTCTCGACACGCTGTTCACGCAACATGCCATTCTTTCCCGATCGAGTAACCCGGAGCAGCGTGATCTTGCGCAGAAGATCAACGCGACGATTGAGAACCTTCAATCGGACTGGGGTGAGAGAGTATTCGAGCGCCTGGGTATCGACAACGAGATGTTCGTAAAGACCAATCAACTTATCGGCAGCGTCCTCACGCGCTGACCGGCTGCGACCTGCGAATACGACGCCCTCGAAAACCGAATTGGTGGGCCCGCCAGGACTCGAACCTGGAACCAGGCGGTTATGAGCCGCCAGCTCTGACCATTGAGCTACGGGCCCCCGAGACCGCAGCGGACACAAAGCCGAAGGCCGGCCGCCGCCGGTCATGCGTCGTACGCGGGAGGCTGAGCCGACCTCTATAACAGAGTTCGCGCACCGTTCCAGACGCACGCGCCACCGCCATTAACGATGTTCAGCCATCTTTCATCCGCGAAGGTGTCCTATCGGAGCGCCGACCAACTGGAGGATTCCAATGCGACCGACGATCCTAGCGTCGAGGCCCGCGGCTCTCCTGGCCGCCACGGCTCTCCTGCTCACCTTTGCGACCCCGATCCGCGCTGAGGACAAGATAATGGACCGCCTGATCACCGTTTCCGCCACGGGCTATGCCTACGCCGAGCCCGATCAGGCGCGCCTCTCCGCCGGCGTCACCGCGGAAGCCGACACGGCCGAAGCCGCCCTCTCGGCCAACACCGAGCTGATGAAGAAGGTCGTGGACGGCCTCAAGGAGAACGGCGTCGACGCCAAGGATATCCAGACCAGCAACTTCCACGTCGAGCCGCGCTACACAAACCCGCGCGACGGCACGCCGCCTGTCATCAACGGCTATCGGGTGTCGAACCAGGTCTCGATCCTGGCCCGTGACCTGAAGGGCCTCGGCGGGCTGCTCGACAAGTTGATCACGCTTGACGCCAACCAGGTCCATGGCCTCGACTTCGAGGTGAGCAAGGCCGAGACGCTGAAGGACGAGGCGCGCAAGGAGGCGGTGGCCAACGCGCGCCGTCGCGCCGAGCTTTTGGCCGCGGCCGCCGGCGCCGAGGTGGGCGAGGTGGTGACGATCGCCGAGGAGACTGGCTACGGCGCCCCCCGCCCCATGGCGGCGCGCATGGCCAAAGCCGAGGCAGCACCCATCGAGGCCGGCACGGAAACGCTCGAAGCTCGCGTCACCGTGACGTGGAAGCTGAAGTAGCCACGGGGGCGGGAGCACCACCGGGCGTCCCCACCTCCATGCGCGCCATCCGGCCGAAAACCCGGGGGATGCAACCGAGCCGCACCCCTCAGGGTTTGGAAACGGCAGGCAACGGTCCGATGTAGGACAATATTTATCCTTTGCCGGCTACATCTCGGCCTCGAGCGGCAATGGAGCGTGGCTATGAGCAGAGCGGAATCGCTCGCCTCGGCGGTCCGACGGCACCCCTGGTCCAGTGCCCAGGACGCGATGGTGCTGGGCCTGGCGATGCTCGTCAGCCTTCTCCTGGCGCTGGAGTACGACATCGTCGCGTTCTGGGATCAGCTCGACGATCGCCAGCGCCGCTTGCGTGTCGAGGAGATCGCTCTCCTTACGGTGCTGCTGGCGATCGGCCTCGGCATCTTCGCGGTCCGTCGCATGAAGGAGGCGCGTCTCGACGTCGAGCGCGAGATGCGCGCGAGGCTGGAAGCCCAGTCCGCTCACGCGCTGGCCATGCAAGACCCGCTGACGGAGCTTCCCAACCGGCGCGCTCTCGCGTCCGCGCTCGAGACAGCAATCGGTCGCCCGCCCCCGGACGGAAGGATGCACGCCTTCTATCTGCTCGACCTCAACGGCTTCAAGCGTGTCAACGACGAGCACGGCCACGCCGCCGGCGATGAGCTGTTGCGCATCGTCGCCAAGCGGTTTCGCGCTGTCGCCCGTAAAGGGGACATGGTGGCACGCATCGGCGGCGACGAGTTCGCCGTGCTGGCGTGCAATGTGGACAGTCGAAACAGCGCTAATCAGATCGGCGAGCGCTTCGTCTCCGCTCTCGGCGAGCAGGTCTCGGTCTCCGGCCGTTCCCACGCCATCGGAGTGGCCGTCGGCGTCGCGCTCTACCCGGAGAACGGCAGCACGGCGGATGAGATCATGCACCACGCCGACCTTGCCATGTACAAGGCCAAGGCCAGGAGGTCATCGAGCGTCATTTTCTTCGAGGCGGCCTAGGCGTCATACGCGCGGCGCGTGTCGAGGCTAGCCCATTGATCTGCGTCAACATCCGCGCGGGGCGATGCCCTAGTCTGGTTGTCGCCATACCCGAAGCCTGGTTGGACCCATGCCCATACTGTCTTGGCTCATTCGCCCGCTCTTGTTCCTCGCTGCCATCATCGCGAGCTGGTTCGTCGCGGAGGACGCGGCGAACTTCGGCGTCGTGCAGATGGTGGTCGCCGTGCTGCTGATCGCCGGGCTTGTCGCCCTCGCGGCGTTCTGGGAAGGCGTGGTCGAGTGGTGGCGGGAGCGGAGAAGCTGAGCCGCACGCCTGCTCACTTAGATGAGCGGGACGATCGTCACCGTATGCCGCAACGGCTCGGCACCCGGCTGTGCCGGCCAATCGCCGAAGTTCCGCATCTCGCCGCTCGTGCGCAGGCGCCTCAACGCCGCGAGATCCGCGGTCGCGAACACCCATTGCGCCGCGTTGAGCTCGCCCTCCGCCAGGATGCCGGTGTCGCTCACGCCGTGCTCGGGCGGCACGTAGATTCCGGCCGCACCCACGTTGAGATCCACCGCCGGCGACCACGGCGCGTCCCCGACCGTCGGGCTCTGCACGGTGACGACGGTGTTCTCGAGCGCGCGCGCCCGCGCGCCCGTCCGCACGCGGTGATAGCCCGAGATGCGCTCCGTGCACGAGGGCACGAGGATCGCGTCCGCGCCGGCTTCGACCGCCGCGCGCGCGAGCAGCGGGAACTCGCTGTCGTAGCAGATCAGGATCGCGAGCTTGCCGATTGCCGTCTCGAACACGTGGAGCGGCGCCCCGGCGGTCACGCCCCAGTCGTGCTCGAAGGGCGTCATGATGAGCTTCTCCTGCACGCCGACGGCGCCCTTGGGCGTGACGAGCTGCGCGGCGTTGACGAAGCGTCCGTCGTCGTGCTTCGCGGGTCCGGAGCCTACCAGGATGTGCACGCCGTGCTTCGCCGCCAGCGCCACATGCACCGCGACGCGCGCCTCGGCCAGCTCCGCCACGCGCTCGAGCGTGGTCGTGAGGTTGCCGTAGACTGCGGGGCCTAGGGCCGCGGCCTGCTCGATGGCGGCATATTCCGGAAACACGAGCAGATCGGCACCCGTCGCGGCGCCCTCTGCCACCCACGCGGCGATCTTCGCCTCCCACTCGCCGAGCGAGGCGGGCTCTCCGATCGGATACTGCGCGGCAGCGACCTTGAGGAGCTTCGGGGCGGTCATCAGAGCGCCTTCATCCAGAACTGCATGACATGCGTGGTCTCGTCCGGCTGATCGATGTCCTTCCAGTCGTAGGTCGCGGTCAGTCCCGGCACCGGGGCATAGCCGCGCTTGGTCCAGAAGCGGTCGAGCGGGACGTAGTCCTTGGGCTTGAGCGGATGGTCGTCGGGGCGCACGACGCGGCAGAACGTCGAGTGCGTGAAGCCGCCGAGCTTGTAGGCCTGCGCCTCGCGCAGCTCGAAGAACTGGTGCCCGAGGCCGTGCCCGCGATGGCTCTTGAGCAGCACGCTCTCGCCGCAATAGAAGATCTTCGCGAGGTCGTAGCCGGCATTGCGGAATGGCTCGCCGAACTCGTCCGCATGATCGACCATCGGCGCTGCCGTCGAGGCGCCGACCACGAGGTCGCGGTCGCGCGCGACCACGCAGACGGCCCCCTTGGCCGACGCGAACTTGGCGAGATACTCCTCCTCGTAGGCGAGCGTGCCATCGTAGAGGTACGGCCAGTCGCGGAACACGGTGATCCTGAGCCGCGCCAGATCGGGCAGCACGGCCTCGATGTCCTCACCCGTCAGCGCGCGAACCTCGATGCTCATCTCTTCTCCTCAGCGATTCCCCTGCTCCTTGTGGGGAGGGGGCAAGGGGATGGGCCTGCCGACCACTCACGCCACCTGCGCGATCCAGTCGGTCAGGTTGTAGTAGGTGGTGACGCGCGCAATTTTGCCGTCGCGGATGGCGAAGAAGGTGCCGGCCGGCAGCACATAGGTCTGGCCCTTGGCCGGCGGCAGCTCGCTATCGGTGTTGATGTAGGTGCCGTTGACGTTGAACTCGGCCGCGGCTCGCGTGCCGTCCTTGGAGACCAGGACGACGATATCCGTCAGCGTCTCCTTGTAATGATGCGTCATGCGCGCGTTGAAGGCGCGGAACTTGTCCTTGCCCACGCGGCGCTCGCCCTGGTTGACGTCATGGATCACGTCGTCGGTGAGATGCGCGAGCATGCCCTCGCTGTCGCCGCCGTTGAAGGCGTCGTAGTAGCTGCGGATCAGCTTGGCCGTCTCGATACGGGTCTTGCTCTCGGCGTTGCTCATGAAGGGGCCTCCCAATGCTTGGATTCGGGGGCCTCCTTAGCAGGTTGCCGCGTGCTTCTCAAAGGGGAGGCGGGCCGCCGCCTGCGCGACAAAGAGCGTCGTGCGGCGAGGGCCCGCCTCCTGCTGCCTTGAGCGACGGGGCTTGTTAGCGCCGCCGGGCCGTCTTGCGCGCGGGGGCCTTCTTAACCACCCGCTTCACGGATTTCCTGGCGGTCTTCTTTGCAGCCGGTTTCTTGGCAGCCTTCTTGGCGACCTTCTTCACTGCGGCTTTCTTCGCCATGGTCTTCGTTCCTTTCTTGCGCACACCTTTGAACGGTTTCGTATCATCCTTCACGTCGAGGAACTTTCCGGTCGTGTCGTCTCGTTTCGTCCAGGTGCCCGTCAGTTTGTTTCTGATCTGCGAGCGCTTCCTCACCGCACCGACGCGGCGATTGTCACCCGCTTCCTTGTTCTTCGCCATCAATTGTCTCCTCGAGCTCGGCAGATGAAGGATGAGTGTCGTGAACCCGCCGAGGCTGCATACATTACACGCAATATTCCAAATGCAAATCCAAAACGCTCACGCGTGCATGCGTGCACGCGCATGTCGATGATGATCGACAACGACGATGCGCGCACACACATCAGGATCCGAGTGCGTGCAAAACGATCTTGCGCAGATGCGGATTGCGTCGATGCTCGAACAGGTAGAGCCCCTGCCACGTTCCGAGCGCGAGCAAGCGTCGCACGATGGGAATGGTGATCGATGTCTGCGTGAGCGCGCTCTTCACATGCGCCGGCATGTCGTCGGGCCCTTCCATCGTGTGCACGAAGAGCGGATCGCCGTCCGGTACGAGACGCCGGAAGAATGCAAGCAGGTCTCGCTGCACGTCGGGATCGGCGTTCTCCTGGATAACGAGCGACGCCGAGGTGTGCCGGCAATAGGCGGTGAGCTGGCCGGTTTCCATGCCGCACGCCTCGGTGAAAGCCCGCACGACGTCGCTGATCTCGTAGAGGCCCTGGCCCGAGGTCGTGACCGTAATTTCCTCCTGCGCCTGGCGCATGCGTGTGCTCCTCGTGATTTCGGCGGAAATATCGCTATATTTAGCGCTATGAGCAGAGCATTCGTCAAAGAACCGGACGGCCTGGAAGCTTTCGACGAGCTTCCCGAGCGGCTCGTCTCGCCACACCGCAACCTCGTGACGGAGAGCGGGCTTGCCGGGATCGAGGCCGAGGTGGCCCGCCTTTCGCGCGCCTATGCGGACGCGCAGGCTGCGGGCGACCGCGCCGCCCTCAACGTCGCCGCGCGCGATCTGCGCTACTGGACGGCGCGGCGCGCCTCTGCCGAGCTTGTGCCTCCGCCCGCGGATGCCAACGAGGTTCGCTTCGGCTCCCGCGTCACGTTCGTGCGCGACGACGGTCGCCGACAGACCTATCGCATCGTCGGCGAGGACGAGGCGGATCCCGCCAAGGGCACCCTGTCCTACGTCTCGCCGATGGCGCGTGCGCTCATCGGCAAGGCGGTGGGAAACACGGCGCGCGCCGGTGCCGGCGAGGTCGAGATTGTGGCGATCGAGTAGCGTACTGCGGACGCTACGCGGGAATACGGGAGCGCTTGCGAAAACGCCCGGCGCAGACTTAGAGTCCCAAAATGCGACACGGAAAACTGCACCGGGGACGAAGCATGCTGCGCTGGAAAACGCCGGGAGCGAGGAAAACGGGCATGTGGATGGCCGCGCTTGCGCTCGTCCTCACGGCGTTCGGATTCGCCCGCGGGGCCGGCGGCGGCGCAGCCGAGCTGATCCCGATCAAGCTCGGCCTCGAGAGCATCACCAAGGCGGAGCGCGACAAGCTCTGGGAGCGGGTGGACGAATACGCCACCGTCGACGCACTGCTTGAGTTTTGCGGCCGCAAGCTGAACCTGCAGCGGCGCACCTGGGCGGCCGTGAGCCCGTGCGTCGAGGTTCGCTCGCTGCGCAAGGTCGCTGGTGTCTTCCGCGCCAAGAAGGCCGAGTACGTCAAGGCGTGGGAGACGGCCTTCGCCGAGCCCGACAAGAAGAAGACCATGTGCGACAGCCAGAAGCCGAAGCTCGCCGAGTACACGCGCATCCTTGACGCGCACATCTCCGAGGCTGCAACCATGTGCAGCGCCTGCATCTTCTGCTGACCCTTCCGGGCCGCATTCCCTTGCTGGAAAAGCAACGCTGATGCCGTTGTGCCACATTGGCTCCACGGTTTTCGATTGATCATGGCGATGTCGAGGGATTCGCAAAGACCTGGGGTCTGGGGGAAAGTCGAAATGGCGCCGAAATCACTTCTTCTCAACGTGCTGCTTGCATTCGCCCTTCTGGTGGGCATTGGAGGCTCCGCCCGCGAGGCGAGCGCGGCCTCGGCCTACGAGATCGATGCCGATGTGGATGCGGCGCTGGGGCGGTTCTATCGCACCGTCGGCGGCGGCCGCGACCTCGTGCGCGATGCCGCGGCCGTGCTGGTGTTCCCCTCCGTCGTGAAGGCCGGCATGGGCTTCGGCGGTGAGTACGGCGAAGGTGCGTTGCGCCGTGGCGGCTACACGGAAGGCTATTACAACACCATCTCTGCGTCGGTCGGCTTCCAGCTCGGCGTGCAGGCGCGCACCGTCATCATCCTGTTCATGACCGAGAGCGCGCTCGCGAGCTTCCAGCGCAAGGACGGCTGGAAGGTGGGCGTCGACGGTTCGGTGACCCTGGTCACGGTCGGCGTGGGCGGCGCGGTCGACACCAACCAGATCAAGAAGCCGGTCATCGGCTTCATCCTCGACCAGAAGGGATTGATGTACAATCTCACGCTCGAGGGCTCGAAGATCTCGCGCATCGATCGCTAGTCTGCCTGCCCCCTCGCATCACGCCGCGTGCTCCGAGGTTATCTTCAGCCGCCCGTCGGCCGGGTTCCGTGTGCGCGAGCCGGGCGGCAGCGGCCGCTCCCCGCTGTCCGCCGTGATGTCGTAGAACCGCGCGCAACCCCGCCCGTCGCGCTTGGCGCGATAGAGCGCCATATCGGCGCGTGCGAGCCATGTGTCGATCGACAGCGTCGAGGGCGTCTCGATCACTGCGGCCCCAATGCTGACGCTCACCATGACAACGTAGCCCTCGAACAGCACCGACGCCGTCAGCGCGTCCTCGATATCGCGCACGTGGAGCGCGGCGTCGTCCGTTCTGGCGAGCGGGGTCGTGACGACCGCGAACTCGTCGCCCCCGAGGCGGGCCGCGATGGTGATCTGCCGCCCGAGGCCCTTGAGGCGTTCGGCGATGGCCGACAGCACCGCGTCACCCGCCGCATGCCCGAGCGTGTCGTTGACGGACTTGAAGTAGTCGCAGTCGATCAGCAGCACCACGTAGGTCGCATCGCGCCCCTCGTCCGGCGCCAGCAGGTCCGCGAACACGCGCATGAACCAGCCTCTGTTGGCAAGCCCGGTTGCGGTGTCGTGGCGGGAGGCGTAGACCGCGGTCTGCTCGCTTTCCGCCAGCCGCCGCGTCATGCGCCGGATGGTGAAGGCCGCGAGCAGCGTCATCAGCGCGATGAGCCCGAGCGAGAGCGCGATCGCCGGCAGCGCGGCGCGCAGGATGGCATAGCCGGGCGGCGAGAAGTCCCACGTCACGTGCGTCACGACCCTGCCTTCGGAATCCTTGATCGGGTGCTTGTGGGCCGCCTCGGGATCGGTGACGTGCCTGAGGCCGGCGACATGGGAGAGCGTCTCCAGCCTGTCTAGCAGCCGGTCGGTCATCGGCTGCACTCCGAGCAGCAGCGTCGGCTCGTGCGGCGTTGCTTGATTTTCGCTGCTGGGCGTGAAGGGCGAGACGGTGACCATGGCCGGATAGCCGTCGATCTCGACGATGTCGTTGACGTAGATGCCGTCGGTCATCGCGCCGGGCAGGCGCGCGCCGAACCCCTTGCCCGACGCGCGCGCCGACCGGTAGAGTTCCCGCGCCCGCTCCATCGGGCGGGCGGCGGCCGCAAGGAGCCCGGCAACCTGCTCCGGAGGCGGCGCGGCGTTGTCTGCGCTTGAGAACACGGCGCGCCCATCGGGATCGACGATTACGAGCTGCTGCACGCCTTCCGACGACAGCGCGTCCGATCCGAAGTTCGCGCGCATCCAGTCCTGCCGGTTGGCGAGCACGACGTTGCGGAAGGCTTCGCTGCGCGTCGCCTGGGACAGCACCTCGGAGGCATTGAGCTCGCCGAGCAGCTTGAGGCCGCGCTCGAGCGCCACCGTCTCGCGCTTGATCGCATCCTCGTTGATGCGCTCGACCACCATCAGCGTGTCCTTGCCGAGCAAGGCCACCGCTATGAGCGCAGGCAGGCCCATGGCCAGACCAACCCATCGTACCAGCGTGTAGCCGCTCGACGCGTCCCTTTCCCTCATTGCGAGGCCCCCGTACTTCCTGAAAGAAGTGCACGAAAGTAGGAGCCACCCCTTGAGAGAGGGGAAACAGACTTCCTCAAATTGGGAGGGGTCGGGAAAGGAGGCGTTCACCACACCGGGGCTCGCCGCTTGCGCGACGGGCGATTTTCCATCTGGCGCGGAGGAACGCGTCGCGCTGCCGATCTCGAGAGGAAAGGCGTGCAACTGTGATGAAAGCCCCGGCCGCCGGACGCGATCCGCACGTGATAACTATGATAGATTTCGGGATGCGCCACGGCCTCAAGATGGTGCAATGCGGGAGGCCGCGGCACGCAATCGGCGAGGGATGCCATGACGCCTTGGATCAGAGCAGCAGCCTGCATCGTGCTGGCGGCAGCATGCGTGCTTTCATCGCAGGCCCAAGCCGATGGCGACGCGCCGCCCGCTCCAAGCCAGGCCGCGCGCGAGGCGCCTCCGCTGAAGGACTGCACGCGCCTCAACGGCCGCATCGGCTACTACGGCAATCCCTGGTGCACGCCTGCCGAGCAGGCGCGCTGGGATCGCTGGGAGGCCCGCCGCTTCGGCGCCAAGTAGGCGAGCGGCGTAGCGCTCACTCGCCCTTGATGTAGGTGCCGAGCAGGGTGGCTTGGGCGAGCACGTGCCCGTCCATCGCGGTCTCGACCTGCGACTTGCGCGGCGACGCGAGCCCCTTGAGGCGCACATCGAGCGCATAGAGCTTGTGGAAGTAGCGGTGACGGCCGACGGGCGGGCACGGGCCGCCGTATCCTGTCCGGCCCCAGTCGTTGAGCCCGCCCTCGGTTCCCTTCGGCAGGTCGCTCTCCGCCACGCCCTCGGCGAGCCCGACCGCATCCGGCGGCAGATTGTAGAGCACCCAGTGCACCCAGATCCGCTGCGGCGCGGCGGGGTCCGGCGCATCCGGATCGTCGACGATCAGCACGAGGCTCTTGGTGCCCGACGGCACGCCGCTCCAGGCCAGCGGCGGCGAGATGTCGTCGCCCTCGCAGGTGTACGTGCGCGGGATGGAGGCGCCGTCGGCAAAGGCCGTCGAGGTGAGCGTGAGCGTCATGACATCTCTCCGGGAGTGGCGGGACGGGCAGGCAGCCTAGCAGATCTCGATCAAAGCCGAAGCAAGCGCCATACTGTGCAATGCAGAGGCGTTTGCCCGGTTCCGGAAGGAGCGCGCCGCGTGACTGTGACGATGAAAGCCATGCTCCTCGATGCGCCCGGCATGCCGTTGCGGCTGGCCGATGTCCCCGTGCCGGAGCCGGTTGCCGGCCAGGTGCGCGTCAAGGTCTCCGCCTGCGGCGTCTGCCGCACCGACCTGCACGTGGCCGACGGCGACCTCAAGCACCCGAAGCATCCGATCATCCCCGGTCACGAGATCGTCGGCCGCGTCGACAAGCTCGGCCCCGGCGTCACGCGCTTCGCGCTGGGCGATCGCGTCGGCATTCCCTGGCTCGGCCACACCTGCGGCGCGTGCCCCTACTGCCGCGCCGGACGCGAGAACCTTTGCGACGCGCCCGGCTTCACCGGCTATCAGATCGACGGCGGCTATGCGGAGTACGCTGTCGCCGATGCCGACTACTGCTTCCCGCTTCCCGACGGGCCAGGCGACGTCGAGGCGGCCCCACTGCTCTGCGCCGGCCTCATCGGCTTCCGCGCGCTGCGCATGGCGATGCCGTGCACGACGCTCGGCATTTACGGCTTCGGCGCCGCGGCGCACATCGTCGCCCAGGTCGCGCGACACGAGGGCATGCGCGCCTTCGCGTTCACCCGTCCGGGCGACACGCAGGCACAAATGTTCGCGCGCGAGCTCGGCTGCGTCTGGGCCGGTGGCTCCGAGGAACGCCCGCCGGAAGCGCTCGACGCCGCTCTCATCTTCGCGCCCGTCGGTCCATTGGTCCCGCTCGCGCTGGCGGCGGTGCGCAAGGGCGGCACGGTCGTGCTCGGCGGCATCCACATGAGTGACGTTCCGGCCATGCCTTACGACCTCCTGTGGGGTGAGCGCGTCGTGCGCTCGGTGGCCAACCTCACGCGCCAGGATGCCATCGACTTCCTCGCGCTCGCGCCCCGCGTGCCGATCGTGACGCACACGACGCCCATGCCGCTCGCAGAGGCCAATGAAGCCCTCGCCCGCCTGCGGCGTGGCGACTTGACCGGCGCATTGGTGCTTGTTCCCGAGCACGCACTCTGAATTACTGTCCTTGGGGATTTTTGACGTCGCGAGGGAGGGGGCACATGGCGCTGCAGGTCCAGAGCCTGCTCGGGCTGATGCTGTTGCCGCTGTTGGCCTGGGCGATATCGGAGGACCGCCGCGCTGTCGCAGGTCCACGTCTGCTGCGCATCGTGATCGCCGGCATCGGCCTGCAGCTTGTCATTGCAGCGCTCATGCTGACCCTCCCCGCCTCACGCGCGGTGTTCGACTGGGCTGCCGGCCTTGTCGCCGCCCTGCAGGAGGCCACCAACGCCGGCACGCGCCTGGTCTTCGGCTACCTGGCCGGCGCGCCGGCGCCGTTCGAGACCGTGCGGCCGGAGAACAGCTTCGTCCTGGCCCTGCAGGCGCTGCCGCTCGTGCTCGTGATCAGCGCCCTGTCGCGGCTGCTCTATCACTGGGGCGTCCTGCAGCGCGTCGTCGCCGCCATCGGCTGGGTGCTGCGGCGCGCGTTCGCCGTCACCGGCCCGGTCGGCACCTCGGCCGCCGCCAACATCTTCGTCGGTATGGTGGAGGCCCCGCTGCTCGTGCGCCCCTACCTCGCCGCCATGAGCCGCAGCGATCTCTTCGCCACCATGACGGTCGGCATGGCGACCGTGGCCGGCACCGTGCTGGCGCTTTATGCGAGCATCCTCGAGCCGCACATTCCGGGCGCGGCCGGGCACTTGATGGTCGCCTCGATCCTCAGCGCGCCGGCCGCATTGATGATGGCGGCGTTGATGGTGCCGGGCGCCGCTGCCGCTCCAGCGCCCGCCGAGGAGGCGGCAACTGCCATCGTCGCCGAGCCCGCGCGCTCGAGCGTCGACGCCGTCGCGCAGGGCACGCGCGAAGGCATCGCGCTGCTCGTCAACATCACCGCCATGCTGATTGTCACGGTGGCGCTGGTGGCGCTCGCCAACAAGCTGCTCGCGTTTGCCACTGCACCCCTCGGGACGGCGCTGACAATCGAGGGCATCATGGGCTGGCTGTTCGCGCCGTTCGCGTGGCTCATTGGCGTGCCGTGGAGCGAGTGCGGCACCGCCGGATCGCTGATCGGCATCAAGACCGTTATCAACGAGTTCGTCGCCTATCTGCGGCTCGCCGAGACGCCCGTCGAGGCCGTATCGGAGCGGTCGCGGCTGCTGCTCGCCTATGCGCTCTGCGGCTTCGCCAATTTCGGCAGCCTCGGCATCATGATCGGCGGCATGGTGGCGATGGTGCCCGAGCGCCGCCCCGAGATCGTGGAGCTGGGCGCCAAGACCATCGTCTCCGGCACGCTCGCCACCCTGATGACCGCCGCGGCCGTCGGCGTGCTGACCGCGCCCTAGCGGATGCCGAGCATGCGCCGCGCAAGCGATAGGCACGCGCGGAAGGCGGCGAGGTCGGACAGCACGCGCTCTGGCGCCACGTCGCGCGCGACGAACGTGCCGGCCGTATCGAGCACGGCGATGGCGATCATCAGGTTTTCGGAGAGGCCGAAGTCCTCGATGTCGGCGCGCCGCGTTTCGAGGCACCAATGCGCCTGCGCCTCCGCGGGCGTTGCCCGCACGCGCGCCGCATAGTCGCCCACGACGTTGCTGTAGCCGAGCACCGGCCGCCCGAGCGCGCGCATGAAGCCGATCTCGAACGCGGTGCCCGCATCCATGCTCGGCCCGCGAAACGGCGTGCAGTTGGCGATGAGCAGGTCCGCACTACGCATCAGCCGCTCGTTGCCGTGGCTGATGGCACGCGCCAGCGCCTCCGGCGCGAGCGATGCGGCGTCCTCCACGACGCTGTCGAGCGGGAACACGCCCTCGAAGCCCAGCTCGGCGCAGATGCGCTTCTTCTGCGCGCCGTGCGCGTGCGCGTTGGCGAAGAACACCTCGGGTCCCGCCAGATAGACGCGAGGGGGGCGGCCACCGCCGCGAGCCTCCTCCGGATCCACCGCCATCCGCTACTCGTCCCGGCCCGTCTCGACGTGGAAGCGATGCAGCACGCGATGGAAGATCGGCGCCAGCACGAATCCCGTTGCGATGACGATGATGAGCCCCGAAAAGATGGCATACAATCCGGCGAACACCTTGCCCGCCGTCGTATGCAACTCGGAGACCGGCCCCATGCCGGACAGGATCATCGCCGCGTTGACGAACGCATCCGCAAGCCCCATGCCCTCGGTCGCTGCATAGCCGATCATGCCGATGATCAATCCACCGGCCGCCAGCGCCATCCAGAAGCCGATCGCCCGTGCCATGCGCACGGCGAACGTCGGCCGCGTGGCGAACCGGCCGTGGCGGCGCTCGAAACCCGATGTCAGCATGGGGCACCTCGACGGTCTCTATGCTTGGCTGTCCGCATCCGATCCCACAAGCTCGATACCCATGCGCCAGACTCGCCGCGCTCCGGGCTCGAGGCGCACGATGCCGGGCTTGTCCCAGATCTCGCCGGTGAAGCCTGCCGGATCGGCGTGCCCCTGCCAAGGCTCGATGCAGACGAACGGCGCCCCCTTGAGCGACCAGACCCCGAGATGCGGGGTATCGGGATAGGTGATGCGGATACGCGGCCCCGCACGGGCGCCATAAGAGAGGGCGTGCCCCGCCAGCTCGGTAAAGACAAGGGCGCCGTCGGCGAACAGCGCGTCGTCGAGCGTGAGCGTCCGCCCATCGAGCTGCGGCGGCCGCGATGCCGGAACGAGCAGCCCCTGCGCATCGGGCCGATACACCGGCGCCGTCTCGGCGGCCTCGAATTCGATCGTATGATCAGCGCGCGCGGCCCCATAGGGCAGCGACCAAAGGAACGCCGGATGATACCCGAAGCTCGCGGGCAGGGGGGCGTCGCCGGTGTTGATTAGCTCGGCGATGACATCGAGTCGCGCGTCGCTGATGGCAAAGCCGAGATCGAGCTGAAAGTAGAACGGATAAACCGCGCGCGTCTCGTCATCGCTCACGAGCCGCAACGTCACGCGGTCCGGCCGCACGTCGACTGGCACAAACCGCCTCCGCCGCGCAAACCCGTGCCGTGGCAGCGTGTAGGTCTTGCCATCGACGCAATATCGGTCTCCCGCGACATTGCCAACGATTGGAAACAAGATCGGCGCTCGCCCCGTCCAGAACGCCGGGTCGCCGTTCCACAGCAGATCGCGGCCCTGTGCGTCCCGCAACGCCCACAGCTCCGCGCCAAGCGGATTGATCTCGGCGGAGAGGCCGGGACTTGAGATGGTGCGTGTGTCGGCAGTCATCCGTCGGACCTCTTCAACGACATCTGGCCGCTCCTGACCTGCTCCAGCCGCGAGCAGAACTCGTCGGCGGCGCAGCGAACCCCATCGAACGTGGACGCATGCGCCACGAAATTGCTGAGCGCCCCCACCGGCCACGGCGCCTTCGCCTTGATGTCGAGCCGTTCTGTCATGAAGCGGAAGCTAGAGCGGGCAGCCGAGGCAGTGAAGATGCAAGGTTGAGGTGTCGTGAGGACTGTTGCAGCGATATGCAGCGAATTGAACATTTTGTAAGATTTCCGCCGCATTAGCGCCGTTGCACAGCCACTCGCCGCGTATACATCTCACGACAATTCAACCAGCGCGGAGGACGATCGATGCAGATGACAGGATTCCAGGCCGAGACCACTCAGGTTCGCGAGGAGACGTACAAGAGCGTCATCGAGCACGCGAAGGCGCAGGCCCGCCGCTACGCGGCACTTGATACGCGCGAAGGGCGAACCGCCGCCGTGGCCGTACTGCGCTTCGCCCGAAGCCTGCGCGCACGACGCAATCGCCTGAGCGCCTAGCCTCCAACAAATAGCCCCCGAGCATCACTCGGGGGCTTTGCTTGATCAGTTGTCCAGGAAGCTCCGCAACTTCCGCGACCGGCTCGGGTGCTTCAGCTTCCGGAGCGCCTTGGCCTCGATCTGGCGGATGCGCTCGCGCGTCACGCTGAACTGCTGTCCCACTTCCTCAAGTGTGTGGTCGGTGTTCATGCCGATGCCGAAGCGCATGCGCAGAACGCGCTCCTCGCGCGGCGTAAGGGACGCCAGCACCCGCGTCGTCGTCTCGCGCAGGTTGGCGGCGATGGCAGCCTGATCCGGCAGAACCGCGTTGCGATCCTCGATGAAGTCGCCGAGGTGGCTGTCCTCCTCGTCGCCGATCGGCGTCTCGAGGCTGATCGGCTCCTTGGCGATCTTGAGGACCTTGCGGACCTTTTCGAGCGGCATCGCCAGCTTCTCCGCGAGCTCCTCCGGCGTCGGCTCGCGGCCGATCTCGTGGAGCATCTGGCGCG
>NZ_JADZBI010000214.1 GCF_020852195.1 Hyphomicrobium sp.
ATCGACGTCATCGAGCAGTTGAAGAAGAGCGGCACCGTGAGCCGCGGCTGGCTCGGCGTGAAGATCCAGAACGTCGATGAGGACACGGCGTCCGCCATCGGCCTCGCCGAGGCCAAGGGCGCGCTCGTGAGCGAGGTCACGCCGGGCGGCCCGGCCTCCTCTTCCGGCCTCAAGGTGCAGGATGCGATCGTCCAGGTGAACGGCGACAAGATCTCCGACAGCCGCGATCTGGCGCGCAAGATCGCCGACTATGCGCCCGACACCACGGTCGACGTGAAGGTGTGGCGCGGCAACAAGGAAGAGGTCGTCAAGGTCAAGCTTGGCAAGTTCCCGGGCTCGACCGAGGAGATCGCCAAGCTCGAGCAGGGCAAGTCCGCCGATCCGACCACGACCGCGCTCGAGCAGCTCGGCCTGACGCTCGCCCCGACCAAGGGCGGAGACGAGGGTGTGGCCGTGACCGAGGTCGATCCCGACTCGGACGCCGCCGAGAAGGGCATCAAGGCCGGCGACATCATCCTCGAGGTCGGCGGGGCCACGGTGGCGGGTCCGACCGACGTCGCCGACGGGGTCCAGAAGGCGAAGGATCTCGGCCGCAAGGCGGTGATGCTCTACATCAAGTCGGCGGACCAGCGGCGCATCGTGCCGATCCAGCTCAAGAAGGGCTGAGGGCCGGTTCCCGGCCGACGTTAAGGAAAAAGAGGGGCGGCGCGGCTCTTGAGGAGCCGGGCCGCCCCGATGTATCTCAGCTCATGCCTTCCTCCGGCAAAGGAGGGAATCTTCGCAAGCGAGGCGATCGATGCGCGTCCTGGTGATCGAAGACGACCGCGAGACGGCGCACTTTCTGCAGAAGTCGCTGAAGGAGAGCGGCCATTCCGCCGACGTTGCGGGCGACGGCGAGACCGGCCTCGCCATGGCCCAGACCGACGCCTACGACATCCTGATCGTCGACCGCATGCTGCCGAAGCTCGACGGCCTCTCGGTGGTGAAGACGCTGCGCAACGAGGGCGACCGCACACCCGTGCTCATCCTCTCCGCGCTGGGCGACGTCGACGACCGCGTGAAGGGCCTGCGCGCCGGCGGCGACGACTACCTGACCAAGCCCTACGCCTACACCGAGCTCTTGGCGCGCATCGAGGCGCTGGGGCGCCGCGCCATCCCGGAGGAGCAGGAGACGCGCTACGCCGTGGGCGACCTCGTGCTCGACCGCCTGTCCCACCGCGTGACGCGCGCCGGCGAGCCGATCCAGCTCCAGCCGCGCGAGTACCGCCTGCTCGAGTACCTGATGAAGAACGCCGGGCAGGTGGTGACGCGCACCATGCTGCTCGAGAACGTATGGGACTATCACTTCGACCCGCAGACCAACGTCATCGACGTGCACGTCTCGCGCCTGCGCTCGAAGATCGACAAGGGCTTCGACAGGCCGCTCCTCCACACCGTGCGCGGCGCCGGATACATGGTCCGTGACGGCGCTCTCTGACTTCGTCGTGCGCACCATGGCGACGCAGGCGTTCCGCCTCGCGGCGGCGAGCGCGACCGCGTTCCTCCTCGTGTCTGCCCTGATCGTCGGCCTGCTGTTCTGGCAGACCAACATGCTGCTGACCGACCACGTGGTGGAGGAGCTGCGCGGGGAGGCGGCGGAGCTTGCGCACGAGGCCGCCACCGCCACGCCCGAGGCGTTCGCCGAGCGCATCCGTGTCAGGAGCCGCGTCGCCGGCACGAGCCTCTACTACCTGCAGGACGCCGGCGGCCAGAAGCTCGCCGGAAATCTGCACGCGCTTCCCCGCGAGGTCGCCGAGAGCGCGACCGGCGGCGTCTTCCGCTACGCGCGCGAAGGCGATGCGCCCGGCAGCGATCGCCTGGGCGTCGCCGTGCCGGTTGCGATCGGCGGTGGCCAGCGCCTCGTCGTCGGCCGCGACGTCGAGGAGCAGCTCGCGCTCGCTGCCCGCATCAAGCGCACGTTCCTGTGGGGCTTCGGCATCCTTGCGCTCGCCGCCGTGATCGCGGGCCTCGCCGTGGGACGCGCCGTGCTCGGCCGCATCGAGGTGATCAACGCCACCACGCGCTCGATCATGGCCGGCGATCTCTCGCGCCGCGTGCCGGTGACGGCCCGCGGCGACGAGCTGGACGAGCTGTCGGCTAGCCTGAACGGCATGCTGGACCGCATCGAGCAGCTCATGAACGGCCTGCGCGAGGTGTCCGACAACATCGCCCACGACTTGAAGATGCCGCTCAACCGCTTGCGCAACAGCGCCGAGGCGGCACTGCGCGACCCGCGCGGCGCCGAGGGCTACCGCGAGGGACTCGAGGCCGCCATCGAGAAGGCGGACGACCTCATCAAGACCTTCAACGCGCTGCTGCTGATCGCCCGCCTCGAGGCGGGCGTGGTGGAGGAGAGCGCCGAGGTGTTCGATCTCGGCCGTCTCGTGCGCGACGTCGCAGAGCTTTACGAGCCCGTGGCGGAGGAGGCGGGGCTGACGCTCGCCATCGAGGCGGGCGACGGCATTCAGATACGCGCCAACCGCCAGCTCGTGGGCCAGGCCGTCGCCAACCTGGCCGACAACGCCATCAAGTATTCCGCCGAGTGTGCCGTGGCACGCCGCAGCGTGCCGAGCGGAGCCGCCGTCTCGGTGAAGGTCAGGGCGCGGTCCGGCGTGGCCGAGATCTCGGTGGCCGACCGCGGCCCCGGCATCGCCGCCGAGGACCGCGACCGGGCGCTGCGTCGCTTCGTGCGCCTGGAAAAGAGCCGCACGCAGCCGGGCACCGGTCTCGGCTTGAGCCTCGTCGCGGCCGTCGCGCGACTGCACAACGGCAGCGTGCGCCTCGAGGACAACGCCCCCGGTCTCCGCGTCGTGGTCACGCTCCCCCTCGCGCCCGACACCCGGTCCACCTCCTAGAGGAGCCCCTTCGTCTCCCCTACGGGGGAGGAAAGTGGGGTGCGCTCGTCCAACTCCCGCGCTTGCTCTCGCGGGAATGAATGAATAGACGGTCCCAACGGGCCGCGACGGCTCGGACGAGACGGAGCAACGGCATGGCAGGTGAGATCGCGGCGGACGGCACGCTGCTCGAGCGCATCGACACGTCGAAGCGCCTGCCGCAGGACCCGCAGGACGGCGCGAGCCTCGATCCCATCCTCGAGGACTGGCGCCGCGAGGGCGCGCTTGCCGGGCTGGTCGCGCTCGCCGGGAAAGCCCCGGTGCGCGGTCTGCTGGCCGGCATCGTCGCCGGCTCGCCCTATCTCAAGACCGAGATCACGCGCGATCCGCGGCGCTTCGAGCGCCTCCTGCGTACGGCTCCCGAGCGCCGCTTCGCGGATCTGACCGGGACGCTCGCGGCGAAGCTCGCGGAGGTCGATACGTTTGCCGACGCCATGGCGGCGCTGCGCATCTACAAGTCCGAGGTGGCACTGCTGACCGCGCTCGCCGACCTCGCCGGCGTGTGGAGCGTGGACGACGTCACGCGTACGCTGTCCGACACCGCCGACGCGGCGCTAAAGGGCGCCGTCCGCTTTCTCTTGCGCCAGGCCGTGGCCAAAGGCGACTGGCTCTCCGAGCCCGGCGACGACCGCCCCGATCTCTCCTCGGGCTACATGGTCCTCGGCGTCGGCAAGTACGGCGCCTTCGAGCTCAACTATTCGAGCGACATCGACCTCATCGTCTTCTACGAGCTGGCGCGCGCGCGGCTGAAGCCCGGCCTCGAGCCGCCGACGTTCTTCGTGCGGCTCACGCGCGACCTCGTTCGCCTGATCGACGAGCGCACCGCTGCCGGCTACGTCTTCCGCACCGACCTGCGCCTGCGCCCCGATGCCGGCGCCACCCAGATCGCGCTCTCGACGGATGCCGCCGCGCTCTACTACGAGAGCTTCGGTCAGAACTGGGAGCGTGCGGCTCTGATCAAGGCGCGCGCGGTCGCGGGCGACATCGAGGCGGGGGAGGCGTTCCTCGCCGAGCTGGCACCCTTCATCTGGCGCCGCAACCTCGACTTCGCGGCCATCGCCGATATCCACGCCATGAAGCGGCAGATCCACGCCTTCCGCGGTTTCGGTGGCATCGGCGTCGCCGGCCACAACATCAAGCTCGGCGCCGGCGGCATCCGCGAGATCGAGTTCTTCGTGCAGACGCAGCAGCTCATTGCCGGCGGCCGCGAGCGCAACCTGCGCGCACGCCGCACGCTGGCGGCCCTCGGCGTGCTCGTCGCCTACGGCTGGCTCGAGAAGGCCGCTGCCGACGAGCTGGCCGACGCCTATCTCTATCTGCGCTGGATCGAGCACCGCCTGCAGATGGTGGCCGACGAGCAGACCCAGGAGCTGCCCAAGGACGGGGCGCGCCTCGAAAGCTTCGCGCGCTTTGCCGGCTATAAGGACCTGGCCGCGTTCTCGACCGACATCCTGGATGTGCTGACGCGCGTGCAGGGTCATTATGCGCGCCTGTTCGAGGATGCCCCGGAGCTGACAACGGAAGGCCAGAACCTCGTGTTCGCCGGCGAGACCGATGACCCGGACACGGTGGCTGCACTCGCCCGCATGGGCTACGCGCGCCCGAGCGACGTGCTGGCCGCCGTCCGCGGCTGGCACCACGGCCGCTATCCCTCCGTCCGCTCGGCCCGTGCGCGCGAGCTTCTGACCGAGGTCCAGCCGGTTCTCGTGAAAGCGTTCGCCGACACCGCCGATCCCGATCGCGCCATCGCCACCTTCGACAGCTTCCTCGCCGAGCTGCCGGCCGGCGTGCAGCTCTTCTCCCTGCTCAAGGCCAACCCGGCGCTGATGCGGCTCCTGACCGACATCATGGGCACAGCGCCCCGGCTTGCTCGCATCCTCTCGCGCCGCCGCCGACTGCTCGACGCAGTCATCGACCCGCGCACGTTCGCGGCCCCGCCCTCATCCACGGAGCTGAGCGAGGTGATCGGCGCCGAGCTCGCCGGCGCCACCGACGCCCAGGACGTGCTCGACCGCGCGCGTGTCGTGGGCAGCGAGCAGGCGTTCCTGATCGGCGTCAAGGTGCTCTCCGGCGCCGTCAACGCCGGCGAGGCGGGCGAGGCCTACGCGCTGCTCGCCGAGAAGCTGATCGCCGCGCTGGCCGACGACGTGGAGAAGGAGCTCGAGCGCGCCCACGGCCGCCTGCCCGGCGGCGGCGCCGTCGTCCTCGCCATGGGCAAGCTCGGCGGCCGCGAGATGACGGCGGCCTCCGATCTCGACCTCATCGTCGTCTACGATTTCGACAAGGCCGCCGTGCAGTCGGACGGCGCGCGGCCGCTCGCCCCCAGCCAGTACTACGCCCGCTACACGCAGCGCCTGATCTCGCATCTCTCGGCGCCCACCGCCGAGGGCGCGCTCTACGAGGTCGACATGCGCCTGCGCCCGTCGGGCCAGAAAGGCCCCGTCGCCGCCCAGCTCTCGACCTTCCGCGAGTACCAGGCCAAGGAGGCCTGGACCTGGGAGCACATGGCCCTGACGCGCGCCCGCGTGGTCTCGGGGCCGGCGGAGCTGCGCCGCAAGGTCGAGGAGGCCATCCGCGACACGCTCGTGCGCCCGCGCGATCCCGCCGCCATCGCTCGCGACGTGCTGGACATGCGCGCCCGCATCGCCGCCGAGAAGGGCACCGAGGACATCTGGGACCTGAAGCAGGTGCGCGGCGGGCTGGTGGATCTGGAGTTCATCGCCCAGCACCTGCAACTCGTCCACGCCGCGCGCCATCCCGAGGTGCTGGATCAGAATACGCTGGCCGCCTACCGCAAGCTCGCGGCGGCGGGCCTCCTGCCGGCCGCCAATGCCGACCAGCTCAAGCGCGCCACGCGCCTGATCCACAACCTTACGCAGATCATAAGGCTTTGTATTGAGGGGTCTTTTGACCACGCCACGGCACCGAGCGGCCTCAAGGCGCTGCTGGCGCGGGCCGGCGACGCCCCGGATTTCACCGCCCTCGAGCGGCATCTGCGCGAGACCCTGGCCGGCGTCGAGGTACAGTTCGGACGGTTAATCAAGTAGACTGCGACGGATTCCAATGGGTACGTCCGTTCTCGCCGATGAGAACATCTGCGGAGCAGAGAGCTGTGACGCTGCCCAGCGGACGCTTGCGACGTGACGGAGTGATGGTGGGGTCGGGACCGAGCGGACCGATGGGGACGACGCCGGGAGCCAACGTGCGGACAGGGCCGTGGCCGGATGCTCCGGAGGACCGCGTGCTGCTGGCGCGCGTCGCCCGGCAGGACGCCCAGGCGTTTCGCATCCTCGTCGATCGCCATCTCGGCTCCATCGTGACGCTTGCCCGTCGCATGCTGCGGGACGAGGCGGAGGCGGACGACGTCGCGCAGGAGGCTTTGTTGCGGCTGTGGCGAGCTGCCGAGACGCTCGAACTCGGGCCGCAGGGGCTCAGGCCCTGGCTGCGCCGGGTGACCTCGAACCTCTGCCTCGACCGCATCCGGTCGACGCGGCGCACGGTGGTGACCGACGAGGTCCCCGAGCAGGCTGAGCCGCCGAGCCAGGCCGTGGGGCTCGAGGAGCAGGATTTGGCCCGCCGCGTGGGCGAGGCGATGAATGCGCTGCCCGAGCGGCAGCGCCGCGCTCTGACGCTCTTCCACCACGAGGGCCTGAGCCAGGCCGAGGTGGGTGAGATTTTGGGCGTGTCGGACGAGGCCGTGGAGAGCCTGCTGGCCCGCGCCAGGCGCGCTCTGCGCGCGAGCCTGGAGAAGGATTGGAAGAGCTTGCTGCAAAGCGAGACATGACGTTGCAAAGCCGGGACGACGAGAATGACTGGGAAGAGCATGAATGAAGGAGCGGGTCTCGAGGCCCTCGAGGAGGTCCTCGAGCGCTTCGGGAGCGACCGCACGCGCTGGCCGGCGCCGGTACGCAGGACCTTTGCTGGCCTGCTTGCCCAGGACGCGGCGGCCAAGGCGCGCCTGCGCGAGGCGGAGGCGCTCGACCGGCTGCTCGACCTTGCGCCGGAGCCGGAGCTCGACACCCGCGCGCTCGCCGACCGCATTGTTGCGGCTGCCATGGCCGAGACCCCGGCGGTGGCGCCGCCCAAGGCGCGCGTTGCCTGGGCGATCTTCGACCGCCGCACGGCGGCCGAGGGGCAGTGGCCGGCGGCGGCGCTGCTCGCGGCCTCGCTCGTGCTCGGCACCGTGTTCGGCATGGCCGGCACCTTCGACGCGGCGATGGCGCCGCTGGTTGCCGAGGCCTCCTATGAGACCGACATCGACCCCGCCCAGCTCGCCTTCGACAGCGACGCCATCAGCATGTTCGAGGAGGATCTGCTGTGAGCGAGACCACTGAGCCAGGCCCGGCGCGGCCGGCGGGCACATCGCGGCGCGTGAAGTATGCGCTGATCGCGTCGCTCGCCCTCAATCTTCTGGTGCTTGGCATCGTGGCCGGCAGCATGCTGGGCTTCGGCAAGCATCATCCGCGCTTCGGTGGCCATCCGCGCGGCGAGGACTTCGGCCTCATGGGGCTGACGCGCACGCTGCCCGAGGAGCGGCGCAAGGAGATCCGCAAGCAGTTGCGGGACGACCGGGTCAAGCTGCGCCCGCTGGTCGAGGACATCCGCACGGAGCGCCGCGAGGCGGCCGACAAGCTCGACGCCGAACCGTTCGACCGCGCCGCGCTCGAAAGCGCCATCTCCGCCGTGACTGGTAAGGAGCAGGCCATGCGCCAGGAGGCGGTCAGCATCTTCCTCGGCCACGTGGAGCGCCTGAGCGCCGACGAGCGGCGCACGTTGGCGGAGTGGTGGCGCAAGAAGAGCCAGCCCCTTCCTGAGCGCAAATCCAAGAAGGACGAGACCGCCGACGCCCCGGCGAACTGAGGCCGGGCCTCTGCCGTGTGACGCGCCCTTCACCGCTTCTCACGGGGGAGAAGTCGGCCGCGCCAGCGGCCGGGTGAGAGGCGCAGCACTTATTTTCTGAATCGGGAAACACTCGAGGCGCGGTCTACGCGCAGGCCACCTGGCAGAAGTGGGTCGCCGGCTGGTGGTGGACGGGCTTCGTCTCGGGCAGCGGCTCGAAGAAGTCGCATTGGGCAACGCAGCGCAAGACGGTCACTGCGCGCCAAGTCGAGTGCGGATCGTCCACCTCGATCAACGACGCGCCGTTGAGCTCGAGCAGTGCGCGGGCGAGGCAGATCGGCAGCGACGCCTGGCCCACGCTCGGCGCGCCCGGTTGGCCGCGCAGATACACCTCGACCTGCACCAGATCGCCGTCGACGGTCGCCACCACGCCGACGGTGCCGCGGGCATCCGCGCGCCGCACAGCCTCGGCGAGAAGGTTGATGAGGATCTGCCGCATCGGGCGCCGCTCGACCAGCACCTCGATATCCTCCGGGACATGCAGGTCGAGGCTCAGGCCGTGGCTGCTGCTCGGCCCGGCATGGAACGCCCACGCCTCCTCCACCATCATCCTGAGATCGACGCCGGTGGCGACCGCCGCCGCCGGGTCGTGGTCGAGCAGGCAGGTGATCGCCAGCGTGTCCTCGGCCGACTTCAGGAGGTCGCGGCCGCAGTCGCCGATATGGCGCACGTACTCCCGATAGCGCGGGTGGCCGACCGGTCCCAGCAACTCGGACTGCATGACATCGGAGAATCCGATCACGGCGTTGAGGGGCGTGCGCAACTCGTGGCTGACGCGCGCCATGAGGTCACCCCAGGGATGCGCGCGCGCCTGCGCCGAGCGGCCGAGGCGGGCGGCGGCGCGGGCGAGCACGGTGAGCTGGGCGGCGTCCTGGCTGAGCGCGATCCGTTCCCCCATGAAGGGCAGCGGGGAGGGCAAGGCCCCGCTGCCCACCTGCGGCGGGGAGAGATCGGAAACGGGTTTCGCCTCGGCCGGCCTAGCCGAGGAGACAGGTGCGAGCCGCGGCACGGCGAGTGCCACCAGCGAGACGACGAGCCCGCTGGCAAGGGCCGCGAGCGACGGCAGCGAGATCGGATGGAAGAGCGTGAAAGCCAGCGCCGAGCTGTGAACGGCGACCGCCCCCTGCAGCAGGCGGACGGCTCCGGGGCCGTCCAGAAGCGGCAGGAAAGCCGCCCCGTCACGGGCCGGACCAGCGTCCTTCTCGAGCGCAGACTCCTCCCTTGGACAGGCCGACAGGGTCCCAGCCATCCTGCATCTCCGTTCGATTTTTTGAGTGTTGCGCGTGACGAGAATTTCACCGGTACGCCGGCGATTCGCACCTTTACTTCACCGATTCGAGTCGCGCCTGTCGAGGGAGATTAAATGAGCCCAATCAGAGTTTTCTGGGGTGTCACTTATCTAGCATCTTGGTCACGATCTCGAACACGTCACGCGAGAGGTCCGGGGTCTTGGCGATCCCCTGCAACACGCGCTTCGCGGCCCCCCGCCGCTCGGGCTCGAGGGCATGCCAGATGCGGAAAGCGCCCAACATCCGGGCCGCGATCGAGGGGTTGAAGCGGTCGATGGCCAGCACCTGCTTGGCCACGAAGGCGTAGCCGGCGCTGTCCGGCCGGTGGAACTGCACCGGGTTCTGCATGGCGAAGGTGCCGATCAGCGCCCGGACCTTGTTCGGCGCCGTGAGGCTGAAGAGGGAATGGCGGGTGAGCGCCTTGATCTGTGCCAGCGCCGGCCGGAGCGGCGACTGCGCCTGAGCGGCGAACCAGGTGTCAATGACGAGGTGGTCATCCTTCCAGCGGTCGAAGAAACGCGCGAGCGCCTTCTCGCGCACGGCGCCTGCGCCGGCCGCAATGAGCATCAGGCCGTGCGCCTCGTCCGTCATGTTGCCGGCCTTGAAGAAGTGATCCGCAAGGCGCGCTTCGTCCGCGGCCGTGCCGCGCGCCGTGAGCAGCGTCAGCGCGGCGTTGCGCAATGCGCGCCGTCCCGCGCTCTGCGCATCCGGAGAGAAGGCGCCGTCGGCGCGCATCTCTTCGTAGACGGCCTTGAGTTCGTCGCCGAGCACCGAGCCTGCGAGCTTGGCGAGCTGCCGGTGCGCGCGGAAGATGAGGCCCGGATCCACGTTGCGCCCGATCGTGCGCGCGATGTCTGATTGGCTCGGCAGCTTGAGCAGCTCGGCGCGGTAGGCGGGCTCGAGGTCGCCGTGCGCAATCGCTGCGCCGAGCACCTTCACGAAGCCGGTCGCGCGTTGGGTTGCGCGCTCGCCCTTGCGCAGGCTCTTCACCATGTCGACCAGCGTGCGCGTGGCGTAGGTGTTGGCCGCCTGCCAGCGGTTGAAGAGATCCTGATCGTGCGCCATCAGGAACTCGAGGTCGCGGTCGGAAAGATTGAGCGTGAGGTTCACGGGCGCCGAGAACCCGCGCAGGATCGACGGCACCGGCGGCGAGGGGACGTCCGCGAAGCGGAACGTCTGCGTGCGCTTGGTGACGTGCAGCACGCCGTCGGCGATGGCTTCGCCGGTCTCGCGCTTGAGCGGGATCTCCTGCCCGTTGCCGCCGATGAGTCCGACCCTGACCGGGATGTGCAGCGGCTTCTTCTTGCTCTCACCGGGCGTCGGCGGCAGCACCTGCTCGATTTTGAGCTGGGCCTCCTTCTTCGTCCTGTCGTAGGCGAGCGCGCAGACGAGCTCCGGCGTGCCCGCCTGCGAGTACCAGAGCTTGAAGTGGGAGAGGTCGCGCCCCGAGGCATCCTCGAAGCAGCGGAGGAAGTCCTCGATGGTCGCCGCCTGCCCGTCGTGGCGCTCGAAATAAAGATCCATACCGCGGCGGAAATCATGGTCGCCGAGGATGGTCTCGATCATGCGCACGAGCTCGGCGCCCTTCTCGTAGACTGTCGCCGTGTAGAAGTTGTTGATCTCGATGTAGCTCTCGGGGCGCACGGGATGCGCGAGCGGGCCGGCGTCCTCGGTGAACTGCGTGGCGCGCAGGAGCCGCACGTCGACGATACGCTGCACGGTGCGCGCCCGCTCGTCGGCCGAGAACTCCTGGTCGCGGTAGACCGTGAGCCCTTCCTTGAGGCAGAGCTGGAACCAGTCGCGGCAGGTGATGCGATTGCCGGTCCAGTTGTGGAAATACTCGTGCGCCACCACGCTCTCGATGGATTCGAAGTTGCTGTCGGTCGCCGTGTCGGGCGAGGCGAGGATCAGCCGGTCGTTGAAGATGTTGAGGCCCTTGTTCTCCATCGCGCCCATGTTGAAGTCGGACACGGCGACGATGTTGAACACGTCGAGGTCGTACTCGCGCCCGAAGCGCTTTTCGTCCCACCGCATGGAGCGGCGGAGCGCGTCCATGGCCCATTCGGCGCGCGCCTCCTTGCCGTGTTCGACGTAGATCTTGAGATCGACCTTGCGCCCCGAGGCCGTCGTGAACGTCGAGGCGATGGGGCTCAAGTCGCCGCCCACCAGTGCGAACAGGTAGCAGGGCTTGGGGTGCGGATCGTGCCAGACGGCGAAATGGCGGCCCTTGGGAAGCCGCCCGCGTGCCTTGGGATTGCCGTTGGCGAGCAGCACCGGCACCGTCGCCGCGTCCGCCTCGATGCGGCAGGTATAGGTTGAGAGCACGTCCGGGCGGTCGGGGAAGAAGGTGATGCGCCGGAATCCTTCCGCCTCGCACTGCGTGCAGAACACGCCGCGCGACCGGTAGAGCCCCTGCAGCGCCTTGTTGGCCTCGGGGTTGACGATGGTCACGAGCTCGAGCGTGAAGGGGCGCGCCGGGACCTTGGCGATCGCGAGCGACGTCTCGTCGAGGCTGTAGTCGCTCGCCGCCAGCGGCTTGCCGTCGATGGCGATCTGGGCGAGCTCGAGCTGCTCGCCGTCGAGCGCGAGCCTGCGTCCCGCCGCCGCGCCGGCCGCCGGGTTGCGCCGTATCTTGAGCTGCGCACGCACCTCGGTCCGCTCGGGATCGAGCGCGAAGTCGAGGTCAACATGGTCGACGAGGAAGGCGGGCGGCCGATAGTCCTTGAGCCGGCGGGGACGGGGGGTGTCGGGCTTCATGACGTCTCCGGATAGGCACGGGAACCGCGTGCGCCACGGGGGCGCGGGGCACCGTGCGGGCGGACATCGCGGCCGGCGTACCGGCCAAGGGCGGTGTGCGCCGATGCCGGATCGGATGGTGCGGTCGTGCGCCTCAGCGATTGAGTGCGATCACGAGCGTACGCGGATTGCCGCCGTTCTCCGAGATGTAGTTCTGGAACAGGGTATTGAGGAACGTCGTCATCTCGAAGCCGATGACCTCCGCCTCGCGCACCTTAAACACGCCCCCCCGCCGCACGAGGCGCCAGCGCACGTCGTAGGTCTCGCCGCTGCGGAGCGTGACGCGGCTGTCGACGTAGATGCCGCTCGCGGTCTCCTGCGTCTGGCCGACCATGATCGCCTTGGCCACCGGATACTTCGGCCCTTCCTTGGCGGCGTAGCGGGCGATGAAGTTGATCATGCCGGCGTAGTAGGCCGGGCGGTCCGACTTGGCGAGGCTCTGCGCATAGGAGCCGAGCGCGTTAATGGCGATGGTCGGCACGTCGGCGTGGCTGCGCAACACGGTCGCGTAGTCGTTCTCGGATCCGGAGCGCTGTGCCGCGATAAGCTGGTTCGCGACGCGCTGCATGAAGCCTGCCGGCGTTTCGGCAAGCGCCGCGCCGGAGCCCGCCATGAGAACGAGGAATGACAGTGAAAGAGCCGCTGCTTTGAGCGCGAGGCCCGCTCCCCCCTGGGACAGGCGCTGGCAAACCATGGTCATCAAGTTCTGCTCCGCAAATCCGGTCGCGGCCCGCTCCCCCCTAGGGAAATTGACCGCGCTCCCTCATTCAGCATGCGCGCGCGCCTTAGTCAAAGGCTCAGGATTAGAGCCCGGCGGCCGCCGGCTGAGGCTCTGAAAGACGAGAATAGCCGTGCACGGGCATAAGGCTAGCGGCCTCCCGGGACGGAATTTCGGCAAGCGCGAAAAGTCGCGCCGCGGTCTCCACGGCGTCCCTTGAGATCTGGGGCGCGGATTGCAGCACAACCGATCGCGAGCCCCTGGGGTGCACCAGGATCAGCTCTTGGCGGACGCCCGAAAGCGACGTGCGCACCCGGTGCGACAGGCCCGCGTAGTGGGCGAGCGGCTCGGTCCATGAGGAGGCAGCGAACAGTCCGACGGCGTCCGATCGCACCAGCGCCCCGTCGATGGTGACGCGCCGCCGCGCGAGGCTGCGGCAGAGATGCGCCAGCGGCCAGCCGAAAATCCAGATCAGAAGGGCGAGCCCGGCCAGGAGCTGGACGCCGATCAGCGGCCGCCCGGCCAGGATGGCGCGTGCCGCGGGATCGGACGCAAGCTGGCTGAAAACCAGCCAAAACGGCGTCAGCAGGGCCACCAGCACGGGGATGAGCACGGCCAGCAGAACGAAGCGTCCGCGGCTTTCGGCGGCTTGTTCGAGCACGAGCGGAAACGGGTTTGGCCGAGCAGTGGAGGAAGACGCTGACTGAGACGAAAGAGAACCGACGAACGTGCCGTGCATGTGATCCCGCCCCCCAGGATTCGATTCGAGCGCCGATGTTTAGTCATTTATGCTTTCCGCGGGGTTACCAGCGCGGGGAGCAGAGGTCGGCGGTCACGCGCCGCTTGACATATAAACATATCTTTATATCTTGTCCGGACAAGGTGGATGCAGCCATGTCCGGAACGCTCGATACCCACGACCTCGTGCTGGCCCTCAAGGCCGCGGCCGAAAGCACGCGCCTCAGGATCCTGGTGCTGCTCGCGGCCGGCGAGCTCAACGTCAAGGACCTGACCCAGATCCTGGGCCAGAGCCAGCCGCGCATCAGCCGGCACCTGAAGCTCCTGGCCGAGGCCGGTCTGATCGAGCGCTTCCGCGAGGGAAGCTGGGTCTACTTCCACGTCTCGGACCGCTCCGAAGGTGGCAGGCTCGTACGCCGCATCCTGGAGACGGTCGACCGGCGGGATCCTGTCCTCACGCGCGACGCCGCCCGTGCGGAGGCGCTGAAGCACGAGCGCGAGGCCGCGGCCCAGGCCTACTTCCGCCAGCACGCGGCCGATTGGGACCGTATCCGCGCGCTCTACGTCTCCGAGACCGCGGTGGAATCCGCCATCGCCACGGCGCTGGCCGGCCCGCCGTTCAAGCTCCTGGTCGACCTCGGCACCGGCACCGGCCGCATGCTCGAGGTGCTGGCCGGCCGCTACGCGCGCGGGCTCGGCCTCGACGTCAACCAGTCGATGCTGGCCTACGCCGGCTCGAAGCTGAAGACGTCGGGTCTCGCCCATGCCGAGGTCCGCCACGGCGACATCTACAACGTGGCGCTGCCCGACGGCGTCGCCGACGGGGTGGTGATCCATCAGGTGCTGCACTATCTCTCGGAGCCGGCCCACGCCATCCGCGAGGCCGCGCGCATCCTGGCCCCCGGCGGGCGGCTCCTGATCGTGGACTTCGCGCCCCACGAGATCGAGAGCCTGCGCGACGAGCACGCCCACGAGCGCCTCGGCTTCGAGCCGGACCAGGTGACGGCCTGGCTGAACGAGGCGGGTCTTTCCGGCATCGAGGTGCAGAGCCTCGCGCCCGAGAAGCACGACGACCGTCAGCAGCTCACCGTCTCGCTGTGGCTCGCCCGCAAGCCCGAGGCCGCAGACGCGCAGAAACAACC
>NZ_JADZBI010000215.1 GCF_020852195.1 Hyphomicrobium sp.
GAGGCTGGCCGGTGCCGAGGGCGGCCACCAGAGTCTGCAGCCACTCGTGTCCACCGCCCTGTGCGGAAGAGAACTGCGCGGCCGTTAACGGCAAGAGCAGAAGCGACGACTCGAAGATCGGCGGGATGACGCCCGCGGAGTTGAGCTTCAGCGGCAGATGCGAGGCATCGCCCTGGAACATGCGGTTGCCGACCTGTCGCTTCGGGTATTGGATCAAGAGCCTTCGCTGCGCACGCTCGATGAAGACGATGGCGGCGACGACGGCCAGCATCAGCGCCAGGAGCGCGAGCAGCAGGAACGTCGAGAGGGCGCCGGTGCGGGCCATCTCGAACAAGCCCACGAGTGCGGACGGCAGCCCCGCCACGATGCCGGCGAAGATGATGAGCGAGATGCCGTTGCCGACGCCGCGCTGTGTGATCTGCTCGCCAAGCCACATCAGGAACATGGTGCCGCCGACGAGTGTGATGACGGTGGTGGCGCGGAAGAACCAGCCAGGGTCACCAACGACGGAGCCTGCTTCCGAGCGCGAGCCCTCGAGGCCGATGGCGATGCCGTAGGCCTGGAAGGCCGCAAGCACCAGCGTCAGGTAGCGGGTGTACTGGTTGATCTGCTTCCGGCCCGACTCCCCTTCCTTCTTCAGCGCCTCGAGCTTCGGCGACATCGAGCTCATGAGCTGCATGATGATGGAGGCGGAGATGTAAGGCATGATGTTCAGGGCGAAGATCGCCATGCGCTCGACGGCGCCGCCGGCGAACACGTTGAACATGCCGAGAATGCCGGACGACTGCGACTTGAATGCCGCGGCGAACGCCGCGGCATCGACGCCGGGAATCGGAATGAAGGTGCCGAGACGGTAGATGACCAGCGCGCCCAGCGTGAACCAAATCCGGTTCTTCAAATCCCGGGCCTTGGCGAACGCGCCAAGGTTGAGATTTGCGGCAAGCTGCTCGGCAGCGGATACCATTTCGTTCTCTCCCGGCTCTGTTGAGCCATCTTACTTGGTGTCCGGCGGCCGCCGCGTCGAGCCCCCTGCCCGCGCATCCGATGCCGCCGAAGCCAAAGGCGCCGCGCGCCGCCGGCCGCGCCCGGTCCGCCTACTCCTCCGCGGTATCCGCCTTCTTTGCCGAGCCGGCCTTCTTGGCCGCTGACTTCTTGCGCTTGGCCTCGTCGGCCGCGAGCACTTTCTTCTCGATCAGGCTCACCGAGCCACCGGCCTTCTCGACCGCCGCCGTGGCGGAAGCCGAGGCGTGGTTCACGGTCAGCGCCAGCTTGGCCTTGATCTCGCCGGTGCCGAGCAGACGCAGGCCGTCCTTGGGGCGGCGCAGGATGCCGGCATCGACCAGCGCCGTCACGTCGACGGTCTGGCCGGCCTTGAGCTTACCCTCGTCAACCGCCTTCTGCAGGGCGCCGACGTTGATCTCGTTCCAGTCCTTGCGGTTCCACTTGTTGAAGCCGCGCTTCGGCAGGCGCCGGTGGAGCGGCATCTGGCCGCCCTCGAAGCCGCCGATGGCCACGCCGGTGCGCGCCGTCTGGCCCTTGCCGCCGCGTCCGCCTGTCTTGCCGACGCCCGAGCCGATGCCGCGGCCGATGCGCACGCGGTGCTTGCGGGCGCCGGGGTTATCCTTGATGTCGTTGAGCCGCATGGGCCTCAAGCTCCTTCATTCGTCTTGCGCGAGACTGCGCTCGGCGTCTCAGGCGTTGCCCTTCTCGTCGACGATGCGCACGAGGTGGGGGATGCTTTTGATCATGCCGCGCACGGACGGCGTGTCCTCGAGCGTGCGGCGGCGATGCAGCTTGTTGAGACCAAGACCGATCAGGGTCTTGGTCTGGATCTCGGGCCTGCGGTTCGCACTCGCGATCTGCTCGACCGTGATCGTCTTCTTGGCGGCCATGGTATCGGTCCCTTCCCGAATTCCTGCGCGCTACCTCGGCTATTAGGCCTCGGCGGCGACCTCGGCACCGGAGCCGTCGCGCCGACGGGCGACGATCTCGGACACCTTCTTGTTGCGGCGAGCGGCGACGGAGCGCGGGTTCTCCTGCTCCTTCAGCGCGTCGAACGTGGCACGCACGACGTTGTAGGGATTGGTCGAGCCCAGCGACTTCGCCACCACGTCATGGACGCCCAGCATCTCGAACACGGCGCGCATGGCGCCGCCGGCGATGATCCCCGTACCGGCGGGAGCCGAGCGCAGCACGACCTTGCCCGAGCCGTGACGGCCCTCGCTGTCGTGATGCAGCGTGCGGGCGTCGCGCAGCGGCACGCGGATCAGGTTGCGGCGCGCGGACTCGGTCGCCTTGCGGATCGCCTCCGGCACCTCGCGGGCCTTGCCGTGGCCGAAGCCGACGCGGCCCTTGAGATCGCCCACGACCACGAGGGCCGCAAAGCCGAAGCGCTTGCCGCCCTTCACGACCTTGGCGACGCGGTTGATGTGGACCAGCTTGTCCGAGAACTCGCTGTCGCGCTCCTCGCGCTCGCGCTCCCGGCCCCGGTCTCTCGATGATGGACGTGCCACTGTCAAATTCCTTTCATCAGAAGCTGAGGCCGCCCTCACGCGCGGCATCGGCGAGCGCCTTGACGCGCCCGTGGAAGAGATAGCCGCCGCGGTCGAACACGACCGCCGTGACGCCGGCCTTGAGCGCGCGCTCGGCAACCAGCTTGCCGATGGTCACGGCCGCAGCCTTGTCGGCGCCTGTCTTGAGCGAGCCGCGCAGATCCTTCTCGAGGCTCGAGGCCGAGACCAGCGTCTTGCCGTCCGTGTCGTCGATGATCTGGGCGTAGATGTGCTTCGAGGAACGATGCACGGAAAGACGCGGACGGCCCGCTGTGCGGGCCTTCAGCGTTCGGCGCACGCGGGCGCGGCGCCTTTCGAACTGGGTGTCTTTCTTGGCCATGGCGTCCGTTGTCCTACTTCTTCTTGCCTTCCTTGCGGAAGACGTACTCGCCCTTGAAGCGCACGCCCTTGCCCTGATAGGGCTCGGGCTTCCGCGAGGCGCGGATGTCGGCTGCGACCTGGCCGACGAGCTGCTTGTCGATGCCGGAGACCGTCACGACCTCCTGCTTGGCGCCGCCCACCTTGACCTCGACGCCGGGCGGGATCGCGTGCACGACGTCGTGGCTGTAGCCGACCGACAGCGTGAGCTGGTCCTTGCCCTTCATGGCCGCCTTGAAGCCCACGCCGTGGATCTCGAGCGTGTGGGTGTAGCCCTCGGTCACGCCCGTGATCAGGTTCTGCACCATGGTGCGCGACATGCCCCACATGGAGCGCGCCTTCTTGGTGTCCTCGACGAGCGTGAGCTCGATGCCGTCGGCGGTCTTCTCGACCTTGATCTCCTCGGGCAGCGTGAAGGAAAGCTCGCCCTTGGCGCCCTTCATTTTGACCGTCTGGCCGTCGACCGTCGCCGTGACGGCGGCGGGGACGGGAACCGGCTTCTTTCCGATGCGTGACATGGTTGGCTTCCTCGAGATCCCGGCCGGAGCCGGCATCCTTCGCTAGAATACGTTGCAGATGACCTCGCCGCCGACGTTCTCCTCCTTGGCGCGCGCATCCGACATCCCGCCCTTGGGCGTGGAGAGGATGGCGACGCCGAGGCCGTTGGCGACGCTCTTCAGATCGCGGACCGGCGAGTAAACGCGCCGGCCGGGGGTCGAGACGCGGCTGATCTCCTTGATCGCTGGCTGACCGTTGAAATACTTGAGCTCGATCTCGAACTCGGGAAGGTTGCCCTTCTGCTCCACGCGCGTGTAGCCGCGGATGTAGCCTTCCTCGACGAGCACGTCGAGGACGCGGGCGCGCAGGTTGGATGCGGGCGTCACCACCTTCGGCCGGCGGCGGAGCTGCGCATTGCGGATGCGTGTCAGCATGTCGCCGATAGGATCGTTCACTGCCATTTGCTCATGCCCTCCTTACCAGCTCGACTTGACCATGCCGGGGATGAGGCCCTGCGAGGCCAGCTCCCGGAGCTGGTTGCGGCACATCTTGAGCTTGCGATAGTTGCCGCGGGCGCGGCCGGTGATCTCGCAGCGGTTGCGAATGCGCACCGCCGAGCCGTTGCGCGGCATCTCGGCGAGCTTCAGACGCGCCGCGAAACGCTCCTCGGGGGTGCGCTTCAGATCGTCGGCGATCGCCTTCAGGCGCTTCCTCTTGGCCGCGTGCTGCGCGACCAGCTTGCGGCGCCGGTTGTTCTTCTCGATAGAGCTCGTCTTAGCCATTCATGTCCTCCAAAGGCCTTTCGGGTCCCGATCTGGGGTGCCGAGGTCCTCTAGCTGCGGAAAGGGAAGTTGAAGCCACGAAGCAGCTCACGCGCCTCGTCGTCGGACTGGGCCGACGTGCATACGATCACGTCGAGGCCCCAGACCTGGTCAACCTTGTCGTAGTCGATCTCGGGGAACACGATGTGCTCCTTCAGACCGCAGGCGAAGTTGCCGCGGCCGTCGAAGCTCTTCGGGTTCAGCCCGCGGAAGTCCTTCACGCGCGGCAGCGCGATGGTGACGAAGCGGTCCAGGAACTCGTACATGCGGTCGCCGCGCAGCGTCACCTTGCAGCCGAGCGTCATGCCCTCGCGCACCTTGAAGGTGGCGATGGACTTGGTCGACTTGGTGAGGAGAGGACGCTGACCGGCGATGAGCGCGAGATCGGCGGCGGCGTTGTCGACCTTCTTGCGGTCGGCGGTCGCCTCGCCCACGCCCATGTTGATCACGATCTTCTCGATCTTCGGAATCTGCATCGGGTTCGCGTAGGCGAACTTCTCCTTCAGCGCACCCCGCACCACCTTCTCGTAGTGCGTCTTCAGGCGCGGCTTGTAGTCCTTCGGGCGCGGCTTCCACTCGCGCGGCGCGGCGGCGGCCTTGGGCGCCTTCGCGCCTTTGGCCTCCTTGCCCGGCTTGCCGGCGGGCGGGCCGCCGGCCTTTGCCGCCTTCTGCGGTTTCTCTTTCTCGGCCATGGCTTAGTTCTTCTCCGGAATGATCTCGCCCGAGCGCTTGGCGAAGCGGACCTTCTTGCCGTCGTCCAGGATGCGGAAGCCGACGCGGGTCGGCTTGCCGTCCTTCGGATCCTCGAGGGCAAGGTTCGAAATCTGGATCGCGGCCTCTTTCGAGATGATGCCGCCCTCCTGCGAGGCCGTCTGGCGCTGGTGACGGCGCACGACGTTCACGCCGCGGACGAGTGCGCGGTTCTCCTTGGGACGCACCTCGATCACCTCACCGCGCTTGCCCTTGTCGCGCCCGGTGAGAACGATGACGCTGTCGCCCTTCTTGATCTTCAGCGAGGCCATTACAGCACCTCCGGCGCGAGCGAGACGATCTTCATGTGGTTCTTGGCGCGCAGCTCGCGCGTCACCGGCCCGAAGATGCGCGTGCCGACCGGCTCGCCCTGGGCGTTGATCAGGACGGCGGCGTTGCGGTCGAAGCGGATCAGCGATCCGTCGTGACGGCGCACGCCATTTGAGACGCGCACGATGACGGCATTCATGACCTGTCCCTTCTTGACGCGGACCTTCGGAATCGCCTCCTTCAACGACACGACGATGGTGTCGCCGATGGTGGCGTACTTGC
>NZ_JADZBI010000252.1 GCF_020852195.1 Hyphomicrobium sp.
CTGTGCCGCAGGCCCTGGAAGGTAATGCAGGCCATCAGGCGTTAGCACCTGATACGTCTTCACGCCTTCAACAGTTCCCAGATCGATCAGCCTACTCCCACGAGGGAGTACCACATTCCTCCCAATATGACCTCGATAAGTACCTGGCGGCAACAGCACCGCTACCTGACGAGCCGTACCACGACCACTGGACCCCACAATATATGAGTGATCACGCACAATCTTGGCATCAGCGGGCGGAGTCGCCTTCCGATACACCGTACTCTTCTTCGCCGGAGGCACCACATCCTCCGTCAGATAGATCCGCTCCCAAAATCGTGCCGTTCCCGAGTTCACGGTCTGGTCAAGAAGAGCGACTTTCCACTCAACGGAATCTCGCGACTGGCCAAAGGGAATATTTCGCTTCCCCCAGTCCCGAATCTTCTGCGCCAAAAGCACGCCATTGGATTCCTCAGGAGTCATCTGCGGATCCAAATCTCGAAGCACTTCTGACAGCCTTGCGTCAGAGCCAAACCCCCCCACTTGCGGAAGCGTGCTTTCTTTTAGGCCAGCAATGGGTCGAGCGAGGCTGCCAACATTGGGATCCAATCCTGACACTGATGCGGGAATTGGAGGTTCCGTCAGCTGCTCACCAACAGTTCGTAGACGGCGTACTACTCCCTGGGTATCAATCGCCTGAATCTCTTTGCGAGCGACAGGCCACCCAGCCTCCTTCATCAAGCGATCCAGCTCCGCCAGCGCGTCATTCATCCACGACTGGAGGCCGGAACGTTCCTCCTTCGACACCACCCCCCGGAAAGGATAGTAGGCTACGGTTCGGAAATCCTGCCGAATTCGAATAAACTGCCCGTCAAACTCTGCCGTGTAGTTCATCATCTGCAAACTGGGGTTCCCATGGAACGCAAGTTCCTGGGTAACTTCACCCATATGATCAGCTTCTGGCTGTACTCCAGAATCTTTGACAGGATCAAGGATCTGGTGAGGAGAATACTGTTGCCTCGTATCCTTCGCCTGGTACTCCGGGCTATTAGTATCCTCATACCGATTGGCGTCCTGGTGCGCCATGCTTTCCATTCCAAGCGAGGTCGGTGTCCGTTCCTCCTTGAGAAGCTTTTCCACCGACTTTCCGCGTGGTGGAACCACCTGGAAAGCGTGCCCATCTTCACTTATCCGGACATCTGGGGGTAGCCCAGGAGACTTGGAACGTCCGTGTGGAATCATCTGCGACAGCTGTACCGACGCATCATCAACCAGCGCACGATCTCCACCAAAGAGTCCATCAAACCGCTGCTGGAGCACCTCACGATACGATGGGAGCCTGTTCTGTATCGTTGTGAGTTTTCCGAGCATCTCTACAAGATCACGATCCATCAGGGATCGCGGTTGATAGCCGGAGAGTATATCGGCAATGTCAATAGCATCCAGGGTCTTCCAGTTGATCCCGGTGAAGCTGCCATCCGCAGCCTGGGAGACATCATAGTCACCCACCCGAACCGTCATACGGGCCGCCCCGGAGGCGTCACCTTCCGTACTACGGACAAACTGATCTTCATACCGACGCACCGTCGCGGGAATGCCAACTTCCTCGCGAGACCGACTCACGACTCCAGCTTCACGGGCAAGTTCATCGCTACTGATGAGCAGCTCTTCCGGGTAATTCACGCGAACACCCAACGATTCGCCTAGTTGCTTGTACTTATATTCTGGGTTGTGTTCCGCCGCAAACTCACCCCAGCCAGAGTAATGCACCCGCCCCGTGTTGTCAGTAAGCGTGATGTAGTCCCGGAATCGACCATCCTGATACTTGAGCTTCTTCACCGAGTAGCGCAAGGGTGGTCGATCTCCGGTGACCTGCTCGCCCCGGCTCACATGCTGCGCATAGCCAGAGCTGATATTCCCACGCTCCACCCCAGGAATGCGCACCTCCCAGTCAGGAACCGCTCGATCCGGAGGAAGCTCTTCTCGCGCCCACTGCTGCGTGAGATACCCAACATTGACCCCATCCTCGGGGCTCCAGAACGTCTCCTTCCCCGCCTCCTGATAGGTTCCTGAAGCGATAATATCCCCAGACTTCCAGGTTACTTCATCCGAGGTCGCACCCTTCAGCGGAACGCCGGGAATCGGATCAGCCTGTTCAACGACCGTTGCCTTAATCTGCTCCTTGCGCTTCTTGAACTGACGATGCCCCATCTTACTCAGGCGGTCCTGCTGAACAGGTAGCTCAGACCTTGCCAGATCCTCATTCCCGCGCAGCTCATACTGCTGACGCATCATCGCGCCAATCGCATCACCCCTGGTGTCAAAGCGCGAAGGAGCTTCCAGCGGACGACCAGATCCAAAGCGATCCGCAATCATATCCTGCCAAGTTACCGCATCCCCACGGACAAATGGCGCAATACCACGCACACCCTCGGGTGTAGCTGGACCACCAAAGATCTCCGACTCACGACGAACCACATCATCCTCGGAGAGCAAACCCCGGTCGGAATAATTCCCCATCTCCACATACTGTGGCATCACCGAAGGACGATCCCCTCGCCCCTTCTGCCACTTCTGCATGGTCAGGTGTTCAATGTCATACTGCGGATCATCCAGCCAGTTGACGATATCCACGTCACCATCAGCCCAGGCTTGCATGACCTTCTCAAAACCAGAGAAGTCAATACTGGGATAGGTTCCAGAGTCTCCTTCCCAACGATGAATGACCCCACCTTCATCCATCTCCTTGACCGCC
>NZ_JADZBI010000216.1 GCF_020852195.1 Hyphomicrobium sp.
GCCACGAGAGCGCCGAGGCGGCCCTGGAGCCGGCGGCCTGGTCGGCCACGCCGCTCGCGGCGAGCCTCTCCGTCGGCGACCGCATCACCATCTCGAGCGGCAAGGGCGAGCGCGTGCTCGAGGTCGTCGCCATCGCCGAGGTCGAACCCGCGCCTGTAGTCACCCGCGCAGCCGGCGCACCGCCGCCGGCCCGCAAGGTCACCGTCACCTGCCGCGACACGAGCAGCCCGGACGGCCAGCTTGTGACCTTCGAGGTTCCGGCCGACGCCACGCCTGGCGCCGCCGGGCGCCCGCTCATCTAAGCTGCCGTCAGCATCCTCTGGATCTGACCTCCACGCCGGTCCGCGCCAAGGAACAGTGTCCCTAACTCGTCCCCCATTGTGGCTTGGCGAACCCACGGCCCGCGCCGCTTAGCGGCCCGAGGCGGCTCCCCCGTTGCACGGCTTGTCGCAGCCCCTATGATGCAGCCGCAGCCACGATCCCCCTCATGATCGCGGCCCTCGACGCACGCCGGCCGGCGTCCCAAGGCCATCGCCCACCAGGAACGGAGTTCACGGCATGAGGCTCAATCCCCCGACAATCGTGATCTTCCTGATTTCCTTCGTCCTGGCCACGCTGGCGCTGATCACCAAGCTGGGCTTCATCCCCGTGCCGCGCTACCTACCCCACCAGGAGTTCTGGCTCTCGATCACCGCCTACCTGACGCTGATGGTCGGCAACCTCGTGCGCGGCCTCTAACTCCCTGTCATCCCGGCCAAGCGACGGCGCAAGCCGGAGCGCCGAGCCGGGACCCAGCGCAAAAAAAGCGTCGAAGACACAGTATTTCCTGCAAACGCCCGAGCGGCGCGTGCCCTCACCACGCGAACGGCTTGCGGTCCCGGAAGAAACCGCCGGTCGGGCCATCATCCGGCAGCGTCGCAAGCCAGACGGCCGTGTCCGCGCCCTCCTCCGGCGTGCGCGTGGCATCGGCGCCGCCCATATCGGTGCGCACCCATCCCGGGCACATGGCGTTCACCTTGATGTTGCCGCCGCCGAGCTCCGCCGCCGCAACGCGCGTCAACGCATTGAGCGCCGTCTTCGATATGCGGTAAGCCGGATAGCCCCCACCCATCTCGGCGAGTTGCCCCGCACCCGACGACAGGTTGACGATCCGGCCGTACTGCTGCTCGCGCATCAGCGGCACCGCCGCCTGGATGAGCCAGATCGGCCCGATCAGGTTGGTCTCCATCGTGCGCCGCACGGTCTCGGCCTTGAGGTCGAACAGGCTGGATTTGAACCCGCCCGGCCCATCGATCAGGATTCCCGCGTTGTTGACCAGGATGTCGAGACGTCCATAGAGGCGCTTGACCTCGGCCACCGCCTCGGCTGCACTCCCCTCGCGGGCCACGTCGAGCGCGACGACGGGGACGTCGAGCCCTTCCGGCTTCAGCTTCTCCGCGGCCGCCAGCCCATCCTTCGGATCGCGCGCGCCGATCACCGCCAGCACACCGAGGCGCGCGAGCTGCCGCACGATCTCGAAGCCGATGCCGCGGTTCGCGCCTGATACGAGTGCAGTGCGTGTGACAGCCATCCGGGGTCTCCTGCTCGCGCAAGCCTCACGAGTCGTGAAACCTTAGCCGTTTCGCCGCGCGTCACGCAATGCGCCGCCGGGCAGACAGACGAAAGCCCACCGTCCGGTGGACGATGGGCTTTCGGAAATCGACAGGCAGATGCGGCGGGCCGATCAGTTGCCCGGCGGATAGAGCCAGCTTGGTCCTACCGAGCCGCCACGCGTCGGCTGCGAGGCCAACCCGTTGTTGAAGGCGCCGGGACCGAAGTCGAAGCCCTTGTCGGATATCGACTCGCCGATGGGCGGCAGAACGGACTTAGGATCCATGCCGCCGAACCCCATGGACGGAGCCACCTTCGCTGCAGGCGCCGCCTCAGCCGACGGCTGCGAGGTCCCCTGGTTCTCGTACGTGAACGCCAGCGCTGCCTGAGCGCCAACCATCATCGCAACGCCGCCCACGGCGGCAAACATCAACGATCTCATTGCCAATTCACCCCAGATCATCGGCTATTGAGCGCAACATGGTACAGGAATCGAGGCATTCAAAGGGCATCGCCCCTATCCAACCCTAATGGACGGCGCCAATTTCCGAAAGTGTGACCGTTGCGCCACGCTACCCTTGGCCGATCAGCGGCGCCCGCGCGACCCCTCGTCCGGGCAATAGCTGCTGGCCTCCGCAGTACGGCCGATGAAACGGCACAACCTGTACTTCTCGGCCGGGTTCTCTCGCACCTCTCTGCCGGAGATTTTGAATCCGTGCTTGCGCGCGATCTGCGCCAGATGCTCGTCGTTGCAGTAGGGCGTCGAGATCCAGTTGCCGCCGGAAAGCTGGAACCCGTCCTTGCAGGCGATGCGAGCCTCCGCAGGCGGGGCCGCGATCATCGATTGAAGCGCCGCGAGGCAGAGGACGGAAAGGGCGATGGGGAAGAGCTTGGGCATGCTGTGCCTCCGTGTTGGTATCCCCGCCTCCGACGTGCTCCCTTCAGGTGGTCGGCCCAAGGCGCCGCCGCAAGGCCGCCTACGAAACCGTAATCCCGTCGAACGGGATGTCACCAGACGCCCGGCACCATCCGGTAGCGCACACGCGCCGCATACGCCGCGTAGCCCTCCAGCTCACGCGCCAGTGTCTCCTCCTCCAGCACGGCGCGCCAGGCGAGCAGCCCGATGAGGACCACGCCGGTCGCCACACCCCACCAGGAGCCGAGCAGCAGCGGCGTGCCAAGCAGAAGCGGAATGGCGCCCGCATACATGGGATGGCGTACATAGGCATAGGGTCCCGTCGAGACGACCTGCTGCTTGCGCTCGGTCTGGATCTTGACCACCGCCGCCGCGAACGTGTTGGCGAGCAGCGCGATGTGATTGAGATAAAGCCCCGCCACGATGCCCAGCGCCCCGGTGAGCTTGAGCCACGCCGGCATGTCGGACGCCTGAAAGCGCACCGCATCCAGCCCGCTGACCACGTACTGGACAAGCGACAGGAGAGCAGGATCTTGTCCCAGCTTTTCTGGTCCGGCTGAATGGGCGAGCGCAGACGCTCCTGGACCAGGGCGGGATCCTGCCGGACGATGACGAGGCCCGAGAACAGCCCAAGTCCGCACACCAGCGCCAGCAGCATCCAGCCCTCCGGCCAGCGCACGGTGCCCGCGGCGCCGAACAGCAGCACGGCGGCGATCACTGACCAGACGACCGTCCGCACGATCAACTCGGATACGAGCTTGGCTGTCGTCTCCATTGAAGCCCCTCCACTACCGGAATTCGGGATATCGCCGCGGAGCCGGCCATCCACCCTTCCCTCGCCCAGCCCGGCACGCCATATTCCGCCCATGGCGTCATCCCCTCAACGACCTCGCGGCCCGAAAGCTCCGCGGCCGTCCCGCGGCCGCTCCGGCAAGCCTGTGCCGCCGCCGGTGGAAACCTCAGCCGGCACGCCCGCCCCGCGCGGCTTCTCCGAGGCCCCCCAGGCTAACTTTGACACGTCGGGCCCGCTGGGCGAGTACGCCCCGGCCTATTTCGCCGAGCAGACGCGTCTTGAAACTGAGGGCAAGAAGCAACTCCCCGCTCTCCGCCAGAGCGGCCCGCTTCCGCCGCGCGCGGCAGCCGGCGAAAGCCTCGGCGACAGCCTCAACGCCATCCTGACGCGCCCACACGAGCGCTCGGAGAAGGCCAACGCCATCCTAGCGCGCCAGCCGATGATCGCGGCGCATCCGCTGGTCTCGGGCAACATGCCGATGTTCATGCCGCACCGGCCCGAGCGTCCGGAGAAGAGCGAGGGGGGACAGCGCTTCGAGATCATCTCCGAGTACGAGCCCAAGGGCGACCAGCCGACAGCCATCGCCGACCTCGTCGCCGGCGCCAACGCGAACGAGCGCACGCAGGTGCTGCTCGGCGTCACCGGCTCGGGCAAGACCTTCACCATGGCGCAGGTGATCGCCGCGACGCAGCGCCCGGCCCTGATCCTGGCACCGAACAAGACGCTCGCCGCCCAGCTCTACGGCGAGATGAAGAGCTTTTTCCCGGAGAACGCGGTCGAGTACTTCGTCTCCTACTACGACTACTATCAGCCGGAGGCTTACGTCCCGCGCACCGACACCTACATCGAGAAGGAAGCCGACATCAACGAGCA
>NZ_JADZBI010000217.1 GCF_020852195.1 Hyphomicrobium sp.
TCGTGCCCGGCGATAGAGCGCGGGAATTGAGCGGCAAGTGAGGCCGCGCCAGCGTCGTCGTCAAGAGCAAGCGGATGTGCGGCCGGACCGCCACCCTTGTGCGCGGCCGTTGTACAACCCACAGCCAAGCGCCATCTGGTAATGTGCAAACGCCTGGAGAATCAGGTGTGCTCTCGTCGAGAAGAGGGGAGTCCATGGTCGCGCTGAGAAAATCCGATTTCGCCGGTAACGCCGCCGGCGAGGGCGCGCTGCCGCCGCGCGACGAGATCGCCGCCCATCACCTTTCGGACGAGAACCGCCTCGTTGGCGGCCTGATCGAGCGCGCCGTCTTCACCGACGAGGAGCGCCGCCGCACGGCGGAGATGGCGCGCAAGCTGGTGGAGGCCGCCCGCGCCGATGCCGCGCGCCACGGCGGCGTCGACGCCTTCATGCGCGAGTACGGCCTATCGAGCGAGGAGGGCGTCATCCTGATGTGCCTCGCCGAGGCGCTTCTGCGCATCCCCGACGCCGATACCGCCGACCGCTTCATTGCCGAGAAGATCGCGGGCGGCCAGTGGGAGCGCCACCGCGGCCATTCCGACAGCCTGCTCGTCAACGCCTCCACCTGGGGGCTGATGCTGACCGGCCGCCTCGTCAAGCTCGGCGAGACGCGCGGCGCCAACCCATGGGACGCCCTCAAGCGCCTCGCCGCCCGCTCGGGCGAGCCCTTCATCCGCCAGGCCGTGCGCCAAGCCGTCAAGCTGCTCGGCGACCAGTTCGTGCTCGGCCGCTCGATCCGCGAGGCCATTCAGCGCTCGGCGCCCTACGAGGCGCGCGGCTTCCGCTTCTCCTACGACATGCTGGGCGAGGCGGCGAAGACCGAGAAGGACGCCCTGCGCTACTACGAGCGCTACATGGGCGCCATCGACGCGGTGGGTCACGCGGCGGGGCCTAACCCGCTGTCCCACCCGGACGCGCTGCTGGCCAGGCCCAGCCTGTCGGTGAAGCTCTCCGCGCTCCATCCGCGCTATGAGCCCGGCAAGGAGCAGCGTCTTGCCGCCGAGCTTTATCCGCGCCTCATGGAGCTCTTGCGGGCTGCCGAATCGCGCGGCCTCGCCGTCACCCTCGACGCCGAGGAGCAGGATCGCCACGAGCTGTTGCTCGACCTCTTCGCCCGCGCCTACAGCGACCCTGCGCTCGAGCGCTGGACCGGCCTCGGCCTTGCCGTGCAGGCCTATGGCAAGCGCGCCATCCCGACCATCCGCTGGCTGCGCCGCCTCGCCGAGCAAGGCGGCAAGCGCATTCCGCTGCGCCTCGTCAAGGGCGCCTATTGGGACAGCGAGGTGAAATGGGCGCAGGAGCGCGGCCTCGCCGACTACCCCGTGCTGACGCGCAAGCTGCATACCGACGTCTCCTACCTCGCCGCGATGCGCCTCGTGTTCTCGGATGCCCGCGCGTTCTACCCGCAGATCGCGACCCACAACGCACACACGGTGGCCGCCGCCATCGTCGCGGCGGGCCAGACAGCGTTCGAGTTCCAGCGCCTGCACGGCATGGGCGAGGCGCTCTACGAGGAGGTCTCGGCGCCCGGCAAGCTGCGCCATCCGTGCCGCATCTACGCGCCCGTCGGCGAGCACGAGGATCTTCTGTCCTATCTAGTGCGCCGCCTCCTGGAGAACGGCGCCAACACCTCGTTTGTGAACCGGCTGGCCGATGCCGAGGCGCCGGTGAGCCAGATCATCCGCGATCCGGTCGAGGCCGCCGAGCGCGAGCGCAGCGGTCCCGCGAGCGTCAAGCCGCTGCCGCGCCCGCGCGACATCTTCTGGCCCGAGCGTAAGAACTCCTTGGGCGTGGCGCTCACCGACCGCACGGCACGCGGCGAGCTCATGGCCCAGATGGAGCGTGCGCTCGCACAGCCGTTCGACGCCGGCCCCATCGTCGATGGCCTCGAGACCATCGGCGGTCCGCAGGCGGCGCTGCTCACCTGCCCGCACGACCGCCACGAGCGGCTGGGCTCGGTCCGCATCGCGACGCCGCGCGAGGTCGATGCCGCCATCCTCAGCGCCGAGCGCGCGGCCCACGGCTGGGACAAGCTCGGCGGCCCGGCGCGCGCCAGGATCCTCGATCTCGCGGCCGACATGGTGGAGCAGGACCGCGCACGCCTGATGGCCGTGCTGGTGCGCGAGGCCGGCAAGACGCTGCCCGCCGCGTTGGCCGAGGTGCGCGAGACCGCCGACCTGCTGCGCTACTACGCCGTCGAGGCCCGCCGCCTGATGAGCGCCCCCGTCGCGCTCAAGGGACCGACCGGCGAGACCAACACGCTCGACCTGCGCGGCCGCGGGCCGTTCGCCTGCATCGCGCCGTGGAACTTTCCGCTTGCGATCTTCGTCGGCCAGATTGCGGCCGCGCTCGCGGCCGGCAATCCCGTGCTCGCCAAGCCCGCCGAGCAAACGCCGGTCATGGCCATGCTGGCGGTCCGCCTCCTGCACCAGGCCGGCGTGCCGACCGACGTGCTGCACCTTTTGCCGGGCTCCGGCGCCGTCGGTGCCGCGCTCGTGAAATCGCCGAAGGTCAAGGGCGTCGCCTTCACCGGCGGCAACGAGGCGGCCTGGGCCATCCAGAAGGCGCTCGCCGACCGCAAGGCGGACATGGTGCCGCTGATCGCCGAGACCGGCGGCCTCAACGCCATGATCGCGGACTCAAGCGCGCTGCCCGAGCAGGTGGTGCGCGATGCGGTGCGCTCCGCCTTCGACAGCGCCGGGCAGCGCTGCTCGGCTCTGCGCGTGCTGTTCGTGCAGGAGGAGATCGCCACCCGCACGATCCGCATGTTGACCGGGGCCATCGAGGCGCTCGATGTCGGCGACCCGTTCGACTACGCGACCGACGTCGGTCCGGTGATCGACGAGGCCGCGCAGGACGCGCTGGAAGCCCATAAGGTCCGCATGCAGCGCGACGCGCGCGAGCTGATCGACGTACGCCTCCCCACCGACTGCCGCGTCGGCACTTACGTCACGCCGGCTTGCTACGAGATCGAGCGCATGGATCTCCTCGAGCGCGAGGTGTTCGGCCCCATCCTGCACGTGGTGCGCTTCGCCGGCGGCCATCTGCCGAAGGTGGTCGAGGCCGTCAACGCCTCGGGCTACGGCCTGACGCTCGGTGTCCACAGCCGCATGGCCTACACGGCGGATTACGTGGCCGAGCACGCCCGCGTCGGCAACCTCTACGTCAACCGCAACCAGATCGGCGCCGTGCCGGGCGTGCAGCCCTTTGGCGGCGAGGGCCTGTCCGGCACCGGCCCCAAGGCCGGTGGCCCGAACTATCTGGTGCGCTTTGCGACCGAGCGCGTGCGCACGACCGACATCACCGCGACCGGCGGCAACGTCGGCCTTCTTACGGACGGCATCCCCGGCGCCGACTGAGCGCATCGCCCCCAACCTGCCGCTCAGGGCTGCGCCCTCCGCAGACATTGCCCCGCCGCCCGCCGCTCGCCATGTTAGGGTCGGACGATCGCCAACGTGGAGCCCCGATGGCACGCGAGACCAAGCCGCCCGACATCAAGCAGCCCAAAGCACCGGCTGCCGAGCGTAAGACCGACCACCCGCCCGCGCCCGCGTCGTCGACCAGCGCCGAGGTGGCCGACTTCGTCGCCAAGGTGAAGGCGCTGGCCCCCGTTACGGGCGGACAGCGCGGCCGCCTCCTGTTCGCCATGGACGCCACCATGAGCCGAGCGCCGACCTGGGACATGGCGCTCGCGCTGCAATCGGAGATGTTCCGCGCCGTGAAGGAGATCGGCTCGCTCGAGGTGCAGCTCATGTACTTCCGCGGCAACGGCGAGGCACGCGCCTCCAAATGGGTCACCAACGCGGACGCGCTGGCAGCCCTCATGCGCCAGGTCGCCTGCCACGGCGGCTTTACGCAGATCCGCAAGGTGCTAGCGCATGCCCGCCGCGAGTCCGAGAAGGCGAAGATCAGCGCGCTGGTCTACGTCGGCGACGCGGTGGAGGAGCCGATCGACGAGCTGGCCGGCCGCGCCGGCGAGCTGGCGCTGCTCGGCGTGCCCGCGTTCCTGTTCCAGGAGGGCGACGACGCCAACGCCACGCGCGCCTTCAAGGAGATCGCCCGTCTGACGAAAGGAGCGCATTGCCGCTTCGGCCCCGGCTCTGCGGCCGAGCTGCGCGAGCTCCTGACCGCCGTCGCCGTCTACGCGGCGGGCGGCCGCAAGGCCCTCGAAGCACTCCTGCCGAAACCGGAAGGCGGCGGCGCCCGGCGCCTGCTTGGCCAGATGCGACCATGATCGCCGAGGGCCTTGTCCGCCCGAGGCGTGAATCATCGGTCGCGCAAAATAGAGGCCGAGCCTACGATACCGGGCGCGCGGGATTCGCGCAGTCCAAGCCGTAGTATGGCAGTGAGGAAGGTTTTTGCCGAGAGTGACGCGCTGATGCAGTTCTTTCTCCTTGGCCTTGCGGCACTCGTCCTGGCGCTGTTCCTGATCTCGGGGTTCACGCGCGCCAATCCCGCCGCCATGGCCCGCCAGATGCGGCTCGCGGGCGGCGCGCTGGCGCTTGCCGCGGCGGCCGTATTCCTCGTGCGCGGCGCCACCGGAGCGGCGGCCGCCCTTGGCGCGCTCGGCACCTGGCTCCTGGGCTGGGGAGGCGGCGCACCCTGGGGTGGGTCTCAGACCAAATCCGCCGGCCAGATGTCGAGCGTCACGACCGAGCACCTCGCCATGGAGCTCGATCACGACAGCGGCGCCATGTCGGGGCGGGTCCTGAAGGGCATGTTCGCCGGCCGCGACCTCGATACGCTGAAGCCCGCCGAGGTGGCGCTGCTCTGGCACGACTGCCGCTTCATCGATCCGCAGTCGGCGCAGCTTCTCGAGGCGTATCTCGACCGCATCCATCCCTCATGGCGCGAGGACGTGTCGCGCGGCGAGCGCGAGATGCGGGACGGCGACGGCCGCATGACGCCCGACGAAGCCTACGAGATCCTGGGACTGCAGCCCGGCGCCAGCGAGGACGAGATCCGCCGCGCCCATCGCGACCTGATGCTGAAGCTGCATCCCGACCGCGGCGGCTCGACCTACCTCGCCGCCCAGGTCAACGAGGCCAAGGACGTCCTCCTCGACCGGACCTAGGATCTCCCTCTCCGCGCGTGAGGGTCCTTGCGCGACGACCCAGTGTCTCAGAACAGCTTCACCGGGATCGTCCCGGCAAGCTGCATCAGCCCCCCGACCAAGATCAGCACGGTGGCCAGCACGAACATGCGCTTGCGCGACTGAAGCGTCGCCATGTGCAGGTTGTGATCGTTCCGCTGCGCCATCTCGTCCTGGATTCGGGCGGCGGTTTCGAGATGGCCGCGCAATTGGTCGGAGGCATGCGTGTGATGGTGATGCCGGACGGAGCGCTCCCAGGCGCGCCGCTGCGCCAGGGCAGCCGTCGTCGTCTCGTGGAAGAACGCCAGCCACCACTCGCGCAGCAGGACGAGGAAGCCGGCGAGATCGATGGCGACGCCGGCGGCCGAAAGCCAGTTCTGATCCATGAGCCCCCCGGCGCTTGGACGGTGTTAGTCCGCTTTCATGACGAAGCAGTCGATGGCGAGGCGGCGCAGCTCGAGGCAGGTGTTCGAGGCGGCGCTTTCGTTGAAGTTGACGAACCGCGCGCGGAAGATCTGGCGGTCGTCGCGCTGCACGGGCAGCGTCACGCCGCTGTGCCCCTCGAGCAGCCCGACGGCCCGCGCACGCACCAGCTCGAGCTTTGTCTGCGCCTCCTGAGCCGTGCTGTAGGCCCCGATCTGGATCTCGTATCCCGCGCCGACCGGAGCCGCCGGGAACTGGGACGGCATCGGCCCCTTGAGGTGCGACGGCGGCACGCTCGGCCGAGAGGGTCTGGCAGAAGTGCCGCCTCCGCCAAGTGCGCCAGCCTGCGCGAAAGCGAGCGCGCTCGCCTGCGACTCGAGCGTGGACGGCGGCCGCGCCGCGGGAGCATCGGACACGGGCATGGCACCGGCGGGCGCATCGGGTGCACCCTCCACGATCGAATTGCGGATCAGGCCGGCAATGTCCTGCGGGCCGCTGGTCCCGCCCTGAAGCATCTGGGCCGGCGCCTGACCCTGATCGTCTTGGGCTTCCGACATCGCCGCACGCAGGGCCTCGAGGTCGAGGCGCGGCGGTGGGGTCACGGTCGAGGCGGCGACCTGCTCGGTCCCCTCGCCGGGACCGGCGGAGGACACGTCGCCCTCGGCGAGCACGTCCGCGATCACATCACGCGCCGGCCGCACGGCCGGGGCCGGCGGCGGGGCTTGAACCACCTTGGCAGGCGGTTTGGTGGGTGCCGGCTTCGCGGGCTGAGACGCCTTCGTTTTCGCGCTCCAGCCCGCATCTGTCGGCGGCTTGGCGGGGCGCGCCTGCGCGATGAGCTGCGGCCCGCGCGTCTTGCTGGTCGAGGCCTTCTGCAGTGCCGTGTAAAGCAGCGAGCGCATGTGTGCGTTGCGCGTGGCGGCGGTCTTTCCGCCGAACACCGCGCCGACGATGTGCTTGCCGTCCGCCCGTACCGACGACACCAGGTTGAAGCCCGAGGCGCGCGTATAGCCGGTCTTGATTCCGTCCATGCCGGGGAAGCCGGACATCAGCGTGTTGTGCGTGCGGTAGGTCTTGCCGCGGAAGGTGAACGATGTGGTCGAGAACAGGAAGTAGTGATGCGGATAGTCGTCCTGCAGCCTGAGCGCGAGCGTCGTCATGTCCCGCGCCGTCGAGCGCTGTGCGGGGTTCGGCAGACCGGAGGCGTTGCGGAATGTCGTCGAGGTCATGCCGATCTGGCGTGCGCGCTCGGTCATGAGGCGGGCGAACTGGTGCTCGGTGCCGCCGATCTGCTCCGCCACCGCAACGGCGACGTCGTTGGCGGACTTCACGACCAGCGCCTTGATGGCCTCGAGGACGGTGATCTCCTCGCCGACCTCGAGCCCGAGCTTCGATGGTGCCACCGCGGTCGCCCGCTCGCTGAACACGATCTTGCTCTGATACGAGAGACGCCCCTGCTCGATCTCGCCGAACAGCATGTAGAGCGTCATCATCTTGGTGAGCGACGCCGGAAACCGGGCCTCGTCGGCGGATTGCGCGTGCAATACCTTGCCGGTGTTGGCGTCGATGACGATGGCGGCCTGCTTGGGCTGCGGCGCCTGCTGCGCTTGCTTGGCCTGCTTCGCGGGCTTGGCTTGCTCGGCATGCGCACGGAAGCCGGGCGCCAGCATGACGGCGCCCGCGGCGAGCAAGAGAAGCATCGATCGCGTCACGGAAATCGCCAAAGAGCCCCTCTTTCGTGGTGCGCGTTGCCGAAGAACGTGCCCGGCCCGCCCGTGCGCCGGAACGTCAACCATATCCGAACCGAGCCTGAATGCCTATGCTTCGAGGCCACTTTGGGGCCGGAACGGTCTTGTCCCGGCCGGCGTGCCGGCCAGAACAGCATCGGGCGCACGCTACCGGACCGGTGCTGCGATTTTGTTAATGTCTCGGTCATGCTGGCGGCGCATTTGCTGCGACGCAGTATGAGACTTGAACCTATGGTGCGGTGCGGCTAAATTAAGACCAAGGCACGAGCATGCCGACACGACGGTCTCCCCACCCGACAGCAGCAGGCAGGCACCATGATCAACAATTTCCAGGACTTTCAGAAGTTCGGCCAGACCAATGTCGATACCGCGTTGAAGTTGTTCGGCGATTGGAACAAGGGATGGCAGGCCATCGCGGCCGAGATGACCGATTATTCGAAGCGCGCCTTCGAGGATGGCACGGCAACCTTCGAGAAGCTCGCGGCAGCCAAGTCGCTCGAGCAGGCGTTCGAGATCCAGTCCAGCTTCGCCAAGCGCGCCTATGAGGATTACATGCAGCAGTTGACGAAGATCGGCGGCATGTACACCAACCTTGCCAAGGACGCCTACAAGCCGGTCGAGAAGGCATTCCAGAGCGCAAGGTAGTCCGGGCGGATGAGCGCTGGGCACCACGCCTCCAGGGCGAGGATAGCGGCGCCAGAGAGACGACGTGACAAGGCCCGGCGCGCTGCCCGGGCCTTTTTTATCACGCGCGAGACCCCACTTTCATTTCGCCCGAATGGTCTGGTGACCTTGAGCCCGCCAAAGGGGGAGCCGCAAAGGGGCATTGCTGGCGCAAGCTAGCTGCGCGAACATACGCCGGGGGCAACGCGGAGGCCCTCCCCGGGGGGCGGCGTTGAGTATGACTGACGACGGGCAAGATGACACTGGGACTGAGAATGGCGGGTAAGAATGGGGCTGGAAACGACCGCGGCGGCGAGGAAGGCAAAACCGGCCTCGTCACCAAGACGCGCCCCAATACAAAGAAGCCGTCGCTCTACAAAGTGCTGCTTCTCAATGATGACTACACGCCGATGGAGTTCGTCGTTCTCGTGCTGGAGAAGTATTTCAGTAAGGGGCGCGAGGAGGCGACGCGCATTATGCTGCATGTCCATCACAAGGGAGTAGGCGTCTGCGGGGTCTATACCTATGAGGTCGCGGAGACGAAGGTGACGCAGGTTATGGACTTCTCGCGCCAGCATGGCCATCCTTTACAATGCACCATGGAGAAAGAGTAGGTCGAACGTGCCATCCTTCTCGAAGAGCCTTGAATCCTCACTGCACCGCGCACTCGAGTTCGCCAACGAGCGCAGCCACGAGTTCGCGACGCTCGAGCATCTGCTCGCGGCCTTGATCGACGACCGCGACGCCGCGGCCGTGATGCGTGCCTGTAACGTGGATCTCGACCAGCTCCGCGCGCGCGTCGGCGAGTACCTTGACACCGAGCTTGGCAACCTCGTGCACAAGGGCACGGCCGAGGCGCAGCCCACCACCGGCTTCCAGCGCGTGATCCATCGCGCGGTCGTTCATGTCCAGTCCTCCGGCCGCGAGGAGGTGACCGGCGCCAACGTGCTCGTCGCCATCTTCGCCGAGCGCGAGAGTCATGCTGCGTTCTTCCTGCAGGAGCAGGAGATGACGCGCTTCGATGCAGTTCAGTACATCAGTCACGGCATCGCCAAGCGGGCGGGCATGTCGGAGCCCAGAGGAGTGCGCGGCGTGGACGATGAGCAGGCGAGCGAGGCCGGCGAGGAGAAGAAGCCCGGCCAGGACGCGCTCAACACCTACTGCGTCAACCTCAACAAGAAGGCGCGCGACGGCCGCATCGATCCGCTGATCGGCCGTGATTCCGAGATCAGCCGCACCATCCAGGTGCTGTGCCGCCGCCAGAAGAA
>NZ_JADZBI010000218.1 GCF_020852195.1 Hyphomicrobium sp.
CATCTTCATCAACCAGATCCGCATGAAGATCGGCGTGATGTTCGGCAACCCCGAGACCACGACCGGCGGCAACGCGCTCAAGTTCTACGCCTCGGTACGCCTTGACATCCGCCGCATCGGCCAGATCAAGGAGCGTGAGGAGACGGTCGGCAACCAGACCCGCGTCAAGGTGGTGAAGAACAAGGTCGCGCCGCCGTTCAAGCAGGTCGAGTTCGACATCATGTACGGCGAGGGCATCTCGAAGACGGGCGAGCTTGTCGACCTTGGCGTCAAGGCAGGCATCGTCGAGAAGTCGGGAGCCTGGTTCTCCTACGACGGCCAGCGCATCGGCCAGGGCCGCGAGAACACCAAGCTGTTCCTGAAGGAGAACCCCAAGGTCGCCCACGCCATCGAGAAAGCCATCCGTGCCAACGCCGGCCTCATCGTCGACAAGATGTTGACCGAGCCCGACGCCGGCGCGGACGATGCCGAGGAGCAGCCGGACGAGGACGGCGTGCTGCCGGAGGCGCCGGAAGTGTCCGGTAAGAAGGGCTCGCGCTCTGGCGCCAAGCGCTGATCGGCCACCCTGGCGGTCCGCACTCGGTTGCACAATCTGTGCGCACCCCTCCTGTGCCCGGGCTCGCGGCCTCGTTTGGCGTCCGGATTGCTGGGCAGTAGGGTGATCCAGTCTTGGAGTGTTCACCCGCTACGCGAAAGGAGGGCCAGACGTGGTCCGCCGGTATGGGTGGCTGTTCAGCCTTCTCGGCGCGCCGGTCGTAGCACTCCTGGCCGCGCTTTCCTATGCACGCTCGAAAACGGGTCTGGCGGCGCAAATCAGCACTTTTCTCCTGCTCGTTCCCGTCATCATTATTGTGACGTTGGTATGGTTCCTGGTCTGGTCCTTCTTGATCTGGGCGGCTGTCGGGCTCATTGCCGGCTGAGACACCGGCGGCCGCGCGCATTTCTGGACAACCCCCCTTGAGGCCCGCTAAAAGCGGCCAATGGCCAATCGCGCCCTTGCGACTGCCGGCGTCAGTTGCAATCTAACTCCGTCATGCCGGCGTTTTGGCGAAGTCGAGCTTCGCCTGGATCGCCGGCGCCCCTGCTGCTTCCACACCCGATTCTCTAGGTGTCGTGGATCCCGGCCGTCGCCTATGCGAAGCATGGCACTGCCATGACGCGAAGCATGGCCCCGCCGTGGCGCCGGGATGACGTAGGGTGGAGTGTCGGGCGCCGCGGCCTTATGCGTGCGGTGAATCAATTTCGGAATCTGAGATGGCTGGCGTCAACGAGATCAGACGGGCGTTCCTCGAGTACTTCAAGGCCGAGGGGCACGAGATCGTGCCGTCCTCGCCGCTCGTGCCGCGCAACGACCCCTCGTTGATGTTCACCAACGCCGGCATGGTGCAGTTCAAGAACGTCTTCACCGGCCAGGAGACGCGCCCTTACGTGCGCGCGGCCAGCTCGCAGAAGTGCGTCCGCGCCGGCGGCAAGCACAACGACCTCGACAACGTCGGCTACACCGCGCGCCATCACACCTTCTTCGAGATGCTGGGCAACTTCTCGTTCGGCGACTACTTCAAGGAGCGGGCGATCGAGCTGGCCTGGACGCTCGTCACCAAGGAGTTCGGCCTCGACCCCAAGCGCCTGACCGTCACCGTCTACCACGAGGACGACCAGGCCCACGCCATCTGGAAGAAGCTCGCCGGCCTTCCCGACGAGCGGCTGATCCGCATCGCGAGCAAGGACAATTTCTGGCAGATGGGCGACACTGGCCCCTGCGGCCCCTGCACAGAGATCTTCTACGACCACGGCCCCAAGATCCCGGGCGGCCCGCCGGGCTCGGCCGACGCCGACGGCGACCGCTTCATCGAGATCTGGAACCTCGTCTTCATGCAATACGAGCAGCTCCCCACGGGCGAGCGCATCGATCTGCCGAAGGCCTCCGTCGACACCGGCATGGGCCTCGAGCGCATTGCGGCCGTGCTTCAGGGCGTGCACGACAACTACGACATCGACCTGTTCAAGGCCCTGATCGCGGCCATTCGCGACGAGAGCCGCAAGCTCGGCGCTTCCGACAATCCGGAAGGCGTAGACGTCAAGCCCGCGCGCCGGGTCATCGCCGACCACTTGCGCGCGACGAGCTTCCTCATCGCCGACGGCGTGCTGCCCTCGAACGAGGGGCGCGGTTACGTGCTTCGCCGCATCATGCGCCGCGCCATGCGCTACGCCCACCAGCTCGGCTGCGTCGATCCGCTCATGTATCGGCTCGTTCCCGCGCTCGTGCGCGAGATGGGCGCCGCCTATCCCGAGCTCGACCGCGCCCAGGCGCTGATCGAGGAGACGCTGAAGCTCGAGGAGACGCGCTTCAAGAAGACGCTCGGCAACGGCTTGAAGCTGCTCGGCGAGGCCGCGGCCGGCCTGAAGAAGGGCGCCACCTTCCCCGGCGACGTCGCCTTCAAGCTCTACGACACCTACGGCTTCCCGCTCGATCTTACCGAGGATGCGCTGCGCGCCCGCGGCATCGCCGTCGATACCAAGGCGTTCGACGACGCCATGGCGAAGCAGAAGGAGGAGGCGCGCCGCGCCTGGAAGGGCTCGGGCGAAGCCGCCACCGAGGAGATCTGGTTCGAGATCAAGGAGGATGTCGGCTCAAGCGAGTTTCTGGGCTACGACACCGAGCAGGCCGAGGGCGAGATCCGCGCTCTCGTGCAGGGCGGCAAGCCCGTGAAGACGCTGAAGGTGGGCGAGGAGGGCGTTCTGGTCCTCAACCAGACGCCGTTCTACGGCGAGAGCGGCGGCCAGGTCGGCGATGAAGGTGTGATCAAGGGCGCCAAGGGTGCGCTGTTCCGCGTCACCGACACGCAGAAGAAGCTCGGCGACCTCTTCGTGCACATCGGCAAGGTCGAGAAGGGCAGCTTCAAGGTGGGCGACGCCGTCGAGCTCGAGGTCGATCACGCGCGCCGCACGGCGACGCGCGCCAACCACTCGGCGACGCACCTTCTGCACGAGGCCCTGCGCCAGGTGCTGGGACTGCATGTGGCGCAGAAAGGCTCGCTCGTCTCGCCCGACCGCCTGCGCTTCGACTTCGTGCACACGAAGCCGATGAGCGCCGACGAGATCGCGACCGTCGAGCGGCTCGCCAACGAGATCGTGCTCGAGAACGGCCCCGTCGAGACCCGTCTGATGGCGCTCGAGGACGCCAAGGCGTCCGGCGCCATGGCGCTGTTCGGCGAGAAGTACGGCGACGAGGTGCGCGTCGTGTCCATGGGCGCCCTTGACGACGGCGGCTTGAAGCCCGGCGCCAACAAGGCGTGGTCGGTCGAGCTCTGCGGCGGCACGCACGTGCGGCGCACCGGCGACATCGGGCTCGTCAAGATCGTGGCCGAGAGCGCGAGCTCCGCCGGCGTGCGCCGCATCGAGGCGCTGACCGGCGACGGCGCGCGCGCCTACCTGGCCGACGCGGATGCGCGCCTGAAGGAGGCGGCCGCCGTCCTGAAGACGCGCCCCGAAGATCTCGTCGAGCGGCTCAAGGCGCTGGTCGAGGAGCGCAAGGCGCTCGAGCGCCAGCTCGCCGACGCCAAGCGCCAGATCGCGCTCGGCGGCGCAGCCGGTGCCGGCAACGGCGCCGCCTCCCAGGCCGACGCCGTGCGCACCGTCGGCAGCGTGAAGCTGCTTGCGCGCTCCGTGCAGGGCTTGAACCCGAAGGACCTGCGCGGCCTCGTCGACGACGGCAAGAAGCAGGTCGGCTCCGGCGTGGTGGCCATCGTCGGCGTCACCGAGGACGGCAAGGCCGGCCTCGCGGTTGGCGTGACGGACGACCTCGTCAAGACCTGGAGCGCCGTCGACCTCGTGAAGGCCGGCGCGGAAGCGCTCGGCGGCAAGGGCGGCGGCGGCCGCCCCGACATGGCCCAGGCCGGTGGCCCGGACGGCGCCAAGGCGCCCGACGCGCTCGCCGCCATCGAAGCCCGCCTCGGCGCCGGAGGTTAGTTCCTCCCTCTCCCCACAAGCGGGGAGAGGGATTGATCATGGCCTCAGCGCAACCGCGAGCCGGAACAGTCCCCACGAGAGCGGCCGCCGCGTGTGCCGCCAGAAGAACGCGATCAGCGGCTTCGAGAGAATGTCCCACACCATGAGCGTTGCCGCCGTGGTCGCGACCTCGCGCCAGGTCAGGTCTGGCATCGCCAGCACGAGGTCGAGCAGCGTGGGATCGAGAACGAGATCGAACAGCAGATCGGTGGATTGCGAAGCCATGACACCCCTCCCTCTTGGAACGCGGGGTGCAGCCTTCGATCATGCTTAAGATGGGCCAGCGCGAAGTTGAAAAGCATAAGCAACGCGAGCGCCTTGAATGGGAGGGCCAAGAATCCGCTTCATATCCGACGTCAGCCTGCGAATGCATCGAATTCGAACGAATGACGCCTCCGTAACATAAAGAAAAACAATTATAAATCAATATATTATAGCAATAAATTCGAGTAAAATATAACGAACGCATGGCTTGCAACGCACGCCGCTTGCGACGGCTCGGATGAAATGCAATAGAAAGAACACTACGCATGCGCGTCCGACGCGCGCGCATGCAAAGTCATTCAATTCCATTCGGTGTGGGTAACGGCATGGCTGCCGACGGGACCTCAGGCGCACCGGCCGATGATCGGGTCGCGCATATTTTCGCGACTTTCGCCCGCGACGTTTTCAATCCCATGGTCGCCCTGAGCGGCGTTGCCACGGTCGAGCGCCGGCGTCTCCTAGACGAGATCCGCCGGCGCCTCGATGTGGTCGAGGAGGTGATCGCGACCGCGGAAGCGGCAGCCTTTCCAGGGGCTGGTTTTTCTGCCCCCATCCCTCTCTCCGCATCGGCCGGATCGCCCGCCGGCGGCGGCACCGATGCGGACGGCTCGGCGCTGGACGAGATCGGCCGCAACCAGAGGAGCCGCGTGCGCGAGCTGGTGATCCTCGAGGCCCTCGCCCAGGAGGCGAAGGCCTATTCCCTGCAGCAGGTCATGGCGGCGCTCGTGCACCGCGGCTTTAAGGACGACACGCCGTCGGCCGTGGTATCCCAGCTTCACCGGCTGAAGAAGCTCGGGCTGATCAGCCAGCCCATGAACAGCACCGGCATGTACGAGATCACCAACGCTGGCCTCGGCCACGCCCGAGCCCTGCGCTCGAGCTTCGGGCCCTATCTGCCCGCCTAGTGCGCTTCCGAAAAAGCGGAAGGCCAGGGAACCAACCGGCGCGGCAATGCGTCCATTGACCCGACGTGGGCCGATCCCTATCTGGCAGCCGAACCCCATGGGGACTAGGGAGTTTTCCTAGGTCCCACGACGCCGGTGGACTCGGCTAGATTGCAGCCCGGCTTGGGGGAGCTTCAAGAAGCAACCGATAGAGAACATGCGCACATCCTTGCGCGCCCACGCGCGCCTTGACCGCCTGGCCCATGCCGTCCGGTGCGGTTTCCTTCGTCTCATCTACGGCAAGGGCTGGGCCTGCGCCGACTATCAGCGCCGCCACGTGCCGCTCGCCGGCCCCCGCCCCGGCGCCCGGCTGGACTAGAAGCGTGAATCATCGGCCTCGTCAAAAGGCGAGAGCGCGATCTCGATTCAATCAAAGCTGATCACGCTCTAGCCGGAACGATCACCGCTTCCCGGCCACGAGCGGTGCTATGGCGTGCACGCGGTTGGTCCAGATGCCGCCGGTGTAGCCTTCGGGCAGTTGGCCGATGTCGAACGCCGTGTCGATCCCGGTGGTGAACGCGCGGCCCGTGTACGGCCCGACGACGTAGACCTCGGTCCCCGCCTCCTGCATGCGGGCCAGGAAGCGATGCGGCCAGCCCCAGAGCGCCCACGCGTAGTTGATCGGCACGAGCAGCATCGTGCCGTGGCAGGCGCGAGGGACATGGCTGCTCCATCCGAGGCCGATGTAGCTGAGGAGGCAGCTCTTGAGCGTGCCGCGTCCCATGGTGCGCATATCGGGCAGGACCGTGCTGAGTGCGCCGAGCGGCACGTCGTCACCGAACACGGCGAGGCGGGCGCGGGCCGCTTCCGGCAGCTTGGAAAGGCGCGCGGCCAGCATCCGCCCTTCGGCAGCATCCCGGCTCTTGATGTTGATGAGGAGGCGCTTGTCTGGAAACGCGGCCAGCACCTCGTCGAGCGACGGCATGAGCCCGACGCCGAGACCGCGGAACGGAAAGGTCTTGCCGCCGTCCGCCGTATAGCCGTAGCCGATGTCGAGCCGCTTGAGCTCGGCGAGCGTTTGCTCGCGCGTCACGCCTTTGCCGTCCGTGCGGCAATCGAGCGTCCAGTCGTGGAAGACTGCGAAATGCCCGTCAGCCGTCGGGTGCACGTCGAGCTCGACGACATCGGCGCCGGCTGCGAACGCGGCCTGCATGGATGCGATCGTATTCTCCAGGAACTCGTGCTCGGGCGTGCGGATGCGCGTTGCGGTGCAGGTGTCGCTTTCCAGTCCTTCGGACGGATAGGTCTGCGCCAGCCCGCGATGGGCGAGCAGCTTCGGCCGCCCGTCCGCTCGCGGCGCGAGAAGGTTCGTATTGACGAAAAAAGCGCCGATCGCGAACAGCGCTACGGCGGCGAGCAGGAAACGTCCAAAACGCAAAATCAGCTCTCCGGTGGCTGCGCGTCGGGAGCCGAACGGAGCCCACGAATCCGGCGATCGAAAGGCCGAGGCGCCGCCGCGCGCCTCACCAAGTGGCCGTGTTCCAATCGATGGTTGAGAAATCGGTTACGAGCGCCGCGACGTTGCCCTCTGCGTCATAGCCGAACCAGGACGCATAGAACCCGTCGCCCCAACCGCTGCCGAACATGATGGCGTTGGCCTCGCCGAGCGCAACGTTGAGCAGGAAGAAGTACGGGCCCACCACCTTCGGCCCGTTGCTCTCGCCTTCCGTCTGCCAGGCCTCCCAGGCATCGGGATTGGACTCGAGCAGCCGGGCCGCCACCTTGCCCGCCTGCGGATCGAAGAAGGATCCCGTCCCCGCATCGACGCCGTAGCCGAAGATCTCGTCCTCTTTGAGCGACGCCACGTCCTGCCCTTCGACCACGGCCATGGACCAGCGCTTGATCGACGCCTGCTTGAAGTCGACCCGCGCGAACGCGACGCGCAGCCCGCCTGAGGGAAAGTCCGCCACCGCGAGGCGGACGGGAAACGTCCCGCTCGGAGTCCGCTGTGTAAACGGCTTGGCATCCGTGAGCGCAATGAAGGGATCGGCGGCGCAGATGCGCCCGCTCGGAAGCTTCACCTCGCCGGCCTCGACAACCCTGAAGCGCACGGTCTCGACGCGCGTCTCGCCCTGGAGCTCGTCGCGCGTCGTAACCGTGAAACCGGGTAGGAAAGCCTTCTCGAAGGCCGCCGCATAGGCCGGCGGGTCGCCCGGCCCGGCCAGTGCGCGCGACGAGGAGAGGAGCCCAAGCGCCGCGGCGAGAGCGGAAAGCGCCCGCCGCAGCATTACGCCGTTGCCATCGCGGCTTTGAGGTTGGCGTCGATCTTGTCGAGAAAGCCCGCCGTCGAGAGCCACTTCTGGTCGGGGCCGACGAGCAGCGCCAGATCCTTAGTCATGAAGCCTGCCTCCACCGTGTCGACGCATACCTTCTCCAGCGTTGCCGCGAAGCGTGCCAGCGCTGCGTTGTCGTCGAGCTTGGCGCGGTGAGCGAGCCCGCGTGTCCAGGCAAAGATGGAGGCGATGGAGTTGGTCGAGGTCTCCTTGCCCTTCTGGTGCTCGCGATAGTGGCGTGTCACGGTGCCGTGCGCGGCTTCGGCTTCCACCGTCTTGCCGTCGGGCGTCATCAGCACGCTGGTCATGAGGCCGAGCGAGCCGAAGCCCTGCGCCACCGTGTCCGACTGCACGTCGCCGTCGTAGTTCTTGCACGCCCACACGTAGCCGCCCGACCATTTGAGGGCGGACGCCACCATGTCATCGATGAGGCGGTGCTCATAGGTGATCTTCTTCTTGGCGAAGTCGTCCTTGAACTCGGCGTCGAACACTTCCTGGAAAAGGTCCTTGAACCGCCCGTCGTAGGCCTTGAGGATGGTGTTCTTGGTCGAGAGATAGACCGGGAACCCGCGGTTAAGGCCGTAGTTGAAGGAAGCCCGCGCGAACTCGCGGATGCTGTCGTCGAGATTGTACATGGCTTGAGCGACGCCGGAACCGGGCGCCTTGAAGACCTCTTTCTCGATCACCTGACCGTCCTCGCCCTCGAATTTGATCGTGAGCCTGCCCTTGCCGGGGAACCTGAAGTCGGTGGCTTTGTACTGGTCGCCGAACGCATGGCGGCCGATCACGATCGGCTGCGTCCAGCCCGGCACGAGCCGCGGCACGTTCTTGGCGATGATGGGCTCGCGGAAGATGACACCGCCCAGGATGTTGCGGATGGTGCCGTTCGGGCTCTTCCACATCTCCTTGAGGTTGAACTCTTTGACGCGCGCCTCGTCCGGCGTGATGGTCGCGCATTTGACGCCGACGCCGTGCTTCTTGATGGCGTTCGCAGCGTCGATGGTGACCTGGTCGTTGGTCGCGTCCCGGCTCTCGATGCCGAGGTCGTAGTATTCGAGGTTCACGTCGAGGTAGGGATGGATGAGCTTGTCCTTGATGAGCTTCCAGATGATGCGAGTCATCTCGTCGCCGTCGAGCTCGACGACAGTGCC
>NZ_JADZBI010000219.1 GCF_020852195.1 Hyphomicrobium sp.
AACGGGGAGAGGTCGGGCCGAAGGCCCGGGTGAGGGGGCGCCACGCGCGCCGCACTTGGTGGGAGATATAGCCATGGCCCGCGCGCCGGCCCTCCAGGAGATCGAGGAGCTGCCCGAGGCCGACCGCCTCGACGGCTTCCCGCATCCGCGCGCAACGCAGCGCCTCTACGGCCACGAGGTTGCCGAGCGCATGCTCGCGACCGCTTTCGCTTCGGGCCGCATGCATCACGGCTGGCTGATCGCCGGCGCGGACGGTATCGGCAAGGCAACGCTCGCCTACCGCTTCGCGCGCTACGTTCTCGCCGATCCCGCCGAGCGCCACCCCGACACGCTCGAGGTCGCGCCCGAGACGCACGCCGCACGCCAGGTGCTCGCGCTCTCGCATCCGGGGCTGCTCGTCATCCGCCGCGCCTGGGACCCGAAGGGGAAGCGCTTCCCGGCCACCATTCCCGTCGACGAGGTGCGCCGCCTGAAGGCGTTCCTTGGCCGCACCATGGACGACGACGCCTGGCGCGTCGTCATCGTCGATCGCGCCGAGGAGCTGAACGTCTCCGCCGCCAACGCGCTGCTGAAATCTCTTGAGGAGCCGCCGCCGCGCACCGTCTTCCTGCTCGTCTCATCGGCGCCGGGCCGCCTGCTGGTCACCATCCGCTCGCGTGTGCGCACGCTGGACCTCACAGCCCTTGCCGACGAGCCACTGCGCCGCGCCGTCACCCAGGCCTTCGCGGCCGGCGGCGATGACGTCACCGCCGCCGCACCCGCGCCTTCCGAGTGGGAGCGCCTTGCCCGCCTCGCCGATGGCAGCGTGCGCCGCCTGCTGTCGCTGCACGCCGCCCAGGGGCTCGCGCTCCATGACAGGATCTCTGCAATATTGAGCGGCCTGCCCGCTGTCGATTGGGGCGCAGCGCACGCGCTCGGCGACGAGCTGTCAGGCCAGGCCGCCGACCAGCGCTACGAGCTCTTCTTCGAGCTCCTGATGGGCGCCATCGCCCGCCTGGTCGAGGCCGCGGCCCGCGGCACGGGGCCGTCCGGCGAGGCTGCCCTCGCGGCGCGCCTGATCGGACCCGCCCGGCTTGCCTCCTGGGCCGGCTTGTGGGAAAGAGTGGCCGCGGACAAGGCCGAGACAGCCGCGCTGAACCTCGACCGCAAAGCGCTCATCCTCGACGTCGTTTCCCGGCTGGAGGCGGCGTCCCGTCCCTAGACCATGATCGCTTCTGGCCCTATCTGCCTGAGACGTAAAATCATCGGTCTCACCAGTGTTCGTTTCGGAAGCCCGCTCGACAATGACCCGGCTCGACAGAAGGCCAGCGCGATTGATCCGAATGTGAGGGTTATCCCCGCGCGCCTTCGGCGGCTTGAGCATGATCGGTGTCATAAGTCTTCCGGACAGAGGTCCACAAGAGGTCCCATGAGCGGGCGAGAGAAGTTCTACATCACGACGGCGATCTCCTATCCCAACGGCGTGCCCCACATCGGCCATGCCTACGAGGCCATCGCCACCGACGCCATCGCCCGCTTCGAGCGGCTCGACGGCAAGGATGTCTTTTTCCTCACCGGCACGGACGAGCACGGCCTCAAGATGAAGCAGACGGCGGTGAAGGAGGGCCTCGCTCCCCGCGCGCTCGCCGATCGCAACGCTCAGCGCTTCGTCGAGATGGTGGCGGCGCTCGGCGTCTCCAACGACGACTTCATCCGCACCACCGAGCCGCGCCACTACGAGGCCAGCGCCGAGATCTGGCGCCGTATGGAAGCGTCCGGCGACATCTTCAAGAAGAAGTACGGCGGCTGGTACTCGACGCGCCAGGAGAACTACTACAAGGAAAGCGAGACCGAGCTACGCGACGGCCAGCGCTACGAGACCGAGAACGGCACGCTCGTCGAATGGATGGAGGAAGAGACGTACTTCTTCCGCCTCTCGGCCTACGAGGAGCGCCTGCTCGCCCACTATCAGGCGAACCCGGACTTCATCCTGCCGGTCGAGCGGAGGAACGAGGTCGTAAGCTTCGTCAGGAGCGGGCTCGAGGACCTCTCCATCTCGCGCTCGACGCTGGACTGGGGCATCCCGGTGCCGGACGCGCCGGGCCACGTCATGTACGTCTGGGTCGATGCACTGACGAACTACGTGACGGCGACCGGCCTCCTGAACACACCGCAGGGACCGCGCGCCGGATTCTGGCCCGCCGATGTGCATGTGATTGGCAAGGACATCGTGCGCTTCCACGCCGTCTACTGGCCGGCATTCCTGATGTCGGCCGGCCTTGCGCTGCCGAAGCGCATCTTCTCGCACGGCTTCGTGCTCAGCAAGGGCGAGAAGATATCGAAGTCGGTCGGCAACGTGGTCGATCCGTTCGACCTCGTGCGCGCCTACGGCTGCGACCAGGTGCGCTACTTCTTCCTGCGCGAGGTGATGTTCGGCCAGGACGGCAACTATTCACCCGAGGCCATCGCCAATCGCATCAACGCCGACCTCGCTAACAACCTGGGCAACCTGGCGCAACGCTCGCTATCCATGATCTACAAGAACTGCGACGGCAGGATCCCGGAGCCGGGCGACCTCACCGACGCCGACAAGGCCATCCTGGAGGCAACGGATGCGCTTTACGACGCGGCGCGCGCGGCGATGGATAAGCAGGCCGTGACGCGCTACCTCGACGCCGTGTGGGCGGTCATCGCCGACGCCAACCGCTACTTCGCGGCCGAGGAGCCGTGGGTCAAGAAGAAGACGGACCCGAAGCGCATGGAGACCATTCTCTATGTGACGGCGGAGGTCGTGCGCCAGTTCGGCATCCTGGCGCAGCCGGTGATGCCGGATCTTGCGGGCAAGCTGCTCGACCTGCTGGCGCTGTCGGATGAGGATCGCACCTTCGCCAAGCTCGGCGCCGTCGGCCGCCTCGTGCCGGGCACGGCGATCCCCGAGCCGCAGGGCGTCTTCCCGCGCTACGTCGATCCGGAGGAGCAGGCAAAAGCGCCGCCGCCTCCGAAGCAAAAGAAAGCCAAGGGCGAGAAAGGTTGATGATCGCCTGAACGGATGCGGCGGATGTCCCCATCCCCCGGCGGGGAGGGGCTAGGGGTGAGAAGCTTGAAGCAAACCTCTCGACGGGTTCTCCAGCTCCTCACCCCACCTCGAGCTTCAGGCCTGCGGCATGAAGCTCGACTCTCCCCGTCAACGGGAGGATGACGGCATCCGCGCTCCTGAGTAGCGACAGGATGATAAGATCGGAATACACACTGATGCTGGTCGATCACCACTGCCACCTGGACTTCCCCGAGTTCGCCGCCGATCTCGACGGCGTGGTGGCGCGCGCCAAGGCGGCCGGCGTCGGCACGCTGGTGACCATCTCCACCCGCATCCGCAAGTTCGACCAGATCCGCGCCGTCGCTGAGCGCTTCCCCGACGTCTGGTGCTCCGTCGGCACCCATCCCCATAACGCCGACGAGGAGCTGGATATCCCGACGGCCGAGATCGTGCGCCTCTCGCAGCACCCCAAGGTCGTCGCCATCGGAGAGGCCGGCCTCGACTATCATTACAAACATTCCTCGCCGGCGGGACAGGCGGAGGGCTTCCGCAACCACATCGCCGCCGCGCGCGAGACCGGGCGGCCGCTCGAGATCCACACCCGCGAGGCCGACGCCGACACGCTCGCCATCATCGAGGACGAGCACGCCAAGGGCGCCTTCCCCGCCGTTCTGCATTGCTACACCGGCGGCCGCGGGCTCGCGCTCCGCGCCGTCGATCTCGGCCTCTACGTGTCGTTCTCCGGCGTCATCAGCTTCAAGAAGACGGAGGCGCTGCAGGACATCGCCCGCGACGTGCCGCTCGACCGCATCCTGGTCGAGACCGACGCCCCGTTCCTGGCGCCGGTTCCGTATCGCGGCAAGACCAACGAGCCGGCCTACGTCGTGCATACGGCGGCGGCGCTGGCGCGCATCCGCGGCCTCACCGAAGCCGAGATCGCCCGCGCCACGACGGAGAACTTCTTCCGCCTCTACACGAAGGCCCGGCCGCCCGCTGGCGTGGAGCGCGCCTCGGCATGACGCTACGCTTCACGATTCTCGGCTGCGGGTCCTCCGGCGGCGTGCCACGCATCGGCGCAGGCTGGGGCAAGTGCGATCCCACGAACCCCAGGAACCGCCGCCGCCGCTGCGCCCTGCTCGTCGAGCGGCGAGGCCCGCGCGGCACGACAAGCGTGCTGATCGATACGCCGCCGGATCTGCGCGAGCAGCTTCTCTCCGTGCGCGCCGACGCGCTCGATGCGGTGCTCTTCACGCACGATCATGCCGACCACACGCACGGCATCGACGACCTGCGCATGATCGCCTACGCCATGAAGCAGCGCGTGCCGTGCTACTTCGATGCCGCGACGCAGGCGAGCATCGTCGGCCGCTTCGCCTACTGCTTCGTGCAGCCGCAGGGCTCGACCTATCCGCCAATTCTCGTTGCCGAGCGGTTGATTCCGGGCGAGCCCGTGCGCGTCGAAGGCGCGGGCGGGCCGATCGAGGCGCTTCCGGTCAAGCAGTTCCATGGCGACATCGAAAGCCTGGGTTTCCGCTTCGGCAACGTCGCATACTCGCCGGACATCTCCGCGCTGCCGCTCGACTCGATGCCGCTCCTGGAGGATCTGGATCTCTGGATCGTCGACGCGCTGCGCTACACGCCGCATCCGAGCCATTTCTCGGTCAAGGAGGCGCTGCAGCACATCGAGCGCCTGCGCGTGAAGCACGGGGTCCTGACCCACATGACCGGCGACCTCGACTACGACGCCTTGCGCCGCGAGCTTCCCCCGCACGTAGAGCCCGCCTACGACAACATGGTGATCGAGCTCTGAACCGATCGGGTGTCTGATACGCCCCTGGGTCCCGGATAAGGCTTCGGTCATGCTGAAAGCATACCTCCGCCTTTCCGGGATGACACGTTGGAGGCACGCACGCCTGTCATCTTGCAGAGCCGGGACCAGGGGGCCACGCGCGCGGCGGCTCAGCGGGACCGAATCTAAGCGTCGTTGCTGGCGGCAAGCGGCGCGGCGGGTTGGGCTCCATCCGCCCGGTAGCGCACGATCTTGCCGTTCTCGGTCTGCGTCGGCAGCAAGAGCGGCAGCGCAAAGGCCGCCACCTGCTCGGGCTCGACGAGCTTGCTCTTGTCCTCGCCGGGAAACGCTTTGGCACGCAGCGCTGTGCGCAGCGGGCCGGGATCGAGCAGCGTCACACGCACGTTCGTGTTGGCAAGCTCGTGCGCGTAGCTCTTGACCAGCGCTTCGAGGCCCGCCTTCGACACCGCGTACGGACCCCAATAGGCGAGATCGGCCGCGGCCGCGCCTGCGGTGACGAACAGCGCCCGCCCTGCCTCCGCGCGCTTGAGCAGCGGATCGAGCGTGCGGATCAGCCGCCAGTTGGCGGAGAGGTTGATGTCGAGCACGCTCTGCCAGGCATCGGCGCTGATGTGCGGCAAGGGCGAGAGCGGACCCAGGATGCCGCCGGCCGCCACCAGGATGTCGAGCTTTCCCCATCGCTGGTAGAGCACGGGGCCGATCTGGTCGATGCGGTCATGCGCTCTGAGGTCGAGCTTGAGGATGGTGGCGTGCCCGCCGAGGGCGCGGATCTCGTCGTCGAGCTCCTCAAGTGCGCCGATGGTGCGCGCGCAGATCACAACGTGGGCGCCCTCGCGTGCCAATGCCAGCGCCATAGCCCGGCCGAGGCCGCGCGAGGCGCCGGTGACGAGAGCAATGCGGTCCTGGAAACGGGGGCGGGGCGACATGCAGGCCTTTGCTGGCTCTTCGGGACGGGCAGTGTACGCGCGGAGCCGCCCCGGAGAGAAGTGCGCTCTTCCCGCTTAGTTTCCAACCTCCAAGCCCGCGAGGCTTATATGCAAGTCGAGAACGACGCTAAGACTGCGGCCATCAAGCTCCTGGCCGGCTTGCGTGGCGGGCGGCCTTCGCCGGCGTGACGGAGAGATTAGGCGGACGGCGCATCCGCAATACTGACGTCATCCCGGCGAAGGCCTGGATCCACGCAAGTCCCCACGTGCGCACCGTCTGAGAAGACAAGAGATCGCCGGCTCACCCCACCTCGGCCAGAAGCGAGAGCTGGCGCGTGCCGGCCTGGCCGTTCTGGTCGGTCAGCTCCGTCGGGTACTCGCCGGTGAAGCAGTGGTCGGTGAACTGCGGGGAGACATCGTCGCGCCGGTCGTAGCCGACCGCACGATAGATACCGTCCACGGACAGGAACGCCAGGCTGTCCGCACCCATGAAGGCGCGCATGCCCTCGAGGTCGTAGTTGGCCGCCAGGAGGGCCGTCTTGCTCGGCGTGTCGATGCCGTAATAGTCGGAATGCGTGATCGGCGGCGAGGAGATGCGCATGTGCACCTCGCGCGCGCCGGCTTCATACATGAGCTGCACGATCTTCTTCGACGTCGTGCCGCGCACGACGCTGTCGTCGATGAGCACGATCCGCTTGCCGCGGATGACGCCCGCGTTGGCCGAATGCTTGAGCTTGACGCCGAGCTGGCGAATGCGCTGCTCGGGCTCGATGAAGGTGCGCCCCACGTAGTGGTTGCGGATAATGCCGAGCTCGAACGGCACTCCCGACTCGCGGGCGAATCCGATGGCGGCGGGCACGCCCGAGTCCGGGATCGGGACGATGACGTCGGCGTCCGCCGGGGCCTCGCGTGCAAGCTGCACACCCATCTGCTGGCGCACGTCGTAGACGGAGCGGCCGCCGATGATGCTGTCGGGCCGCGAGAAGTAGATGTACTCGAAGATGCAGGGCCGCGCCGGCCTGCGCGGGAAGGGACGATGGCTTTCGAGCCCTTCGGCGGTGATGACGACCACCTCGCCGTTCTCGACCTCGCGCAGGAACTCGGCGCCCACGATGTCGAGTGCGCAGGTCTCGGAGGCGAGTACGTAGGCGTCGCCCAGGCGGCCGATCACCAACGGGCGGATGCCGATCGGATCGCGCGCGCCGATCAGCATGTCGTTGGTCAGCGCCACCAGCGACCAGGCGCCCTCGATCTGGCGGATCGCCTCGACGAAGCGCTCGACCATGCGCCGTTTCTTGGAGCGGGAGAGAAGGTGGAGGATGACCTCGGTGTCCGAGGTGGAGGGGAAGAGGGCGCCCGTGTTGATCAGCTCCTGGCGCAGCGTAAGCGCGTTGGTGAGGTTGCCGTTGTGGGCGACGGCAAAGCCGCCGGTGTCGATGTCCGCGTAGAGCGGTTGCACGTTCTTGAGCGCGGGCTCACCGGTCGTCGAGTAGCGGTTGTGACCGACCGCCATGGAGCCCTTGAGGCGATGGATGACCTCGGCCTCGTTGAAGTTGTCGCCGACGAGCCCGAGGCGGCGCTCGGAGTGGAACTGCTTGCCGTCGTAGCTGACGATGCCGGCGGCCTCCTGGCCGCGATGCTGGAGCGCGTGCAGCCCGAGCGCCGTGATCGCCGCCGCATCCGGGTGCCCAAAAACACCGAAGACCCCGCATTCCTCGCGGAGTCTGTCATCGCCCATCTTGGACAGGCCGAAATCCGGAAAGGTATCGCCCCCGGCCCCGGGTGCGTGGTCGTGCGCCATGGCTGCCTCCCGCTAAAGCATCCGCCGCAACTACTTTTACGCAACGCTCGATGCAACGGATGCTCGCCGCAAGCTTCACCGAGGGCCATGCCCTCTCCCGTCGCATGCGCGGAATATATGATAATCACGCAGGTGTTAAAGAGCTTTGTTGCAACTGTCGCAGATCCGTCGCGGGCTATGGCGCCCGAGGCGCATCCCGGAGCAAGCCATTGCGCGGAAGACGCTCCTAGACGTTGCTCCGGCGTAAAAAATTCCAGCCGGCTACTGCGCCGGAGGCGCCTCGGGGGTCGCCGGCGGCTGCGTCAGCGTGGTCGGCATGTAGGTCTCGAGCACACCCCGGATGACGTGGCCGGTGTCGCGGATATAGGGCGTGGACAGACCATCCCGCACCCAGGGCAGGTGATTCTGCTCGTCGGGGACAAAAGAGGCGTAGAACATGGAGGGGATGACGACCAGCAGGAAGCCGCGGGCGAGCCCGAACAGGAAGCCCAGGATGCGGTCGATCATGCCGACGCTCGAATCCAGGATCACGTCCGAGATGCGGGACGTGATCAGGTGCACGATGATGAGCACGATGAGGAAGATGACGGCGCCGATGGCGATCTGGGCGACGGCCACCTGGGTGTTCATCTGGGCGGCCATGTCCTCGGCCACCTTCTTGTAGTTCAAGACGAAATAGAGCGTCGCGCCAGCCGCGGCGATCCATGACAGAATGGAGAGCAACTCGCGCGTGAGGCCGCGGTACATGGCGAGCAGCGCCGAGATGAAGCAGACCGCGAGCACCGCGGCGTCAAGATAGGTCAGCGGCCCGATCATGGTCTCGGCTCCTCTGGCATCGGCGTGCCTGGCGTGCTGCGCGTGATCCCCGCGTGTTCAGTCGCACGGGCCGAGGCTTGCCGCAAGATCCTTAAGATGGGAAATGCTGCGCAACTTGAGCTTGCTGCGCCCCCCTCCGACGTCCTTGGGAAGCTCCCCGCCTGCCGGAATGACAGCCCCCGTGAAGCCGAGCTTGGCCGCCTCCTTGAGGCGCAGCCCCATGTGCGGGGAGGCGCGCACCGCGCCCGAGAGCGAAATTTCGCCGAAGTGGATCTGCTTGGGATCGAGCGCCCGGTTCGCCAGCGAGGCGAGCAGCGCGGCTGCCGCGGCGAGGTCAGCCGCCGGCTCGACGATCCTGAGCCCGCCGGCGACGTTAAGATAAACGTCGTGGTGCGCGAACGAGACGCCGCAGCGCGCTTCGAGCACGGCGATCAGCATGGCGAGCCGGCTCTGCTCCCAGCCGACCACGGCGCGGCGCGGCACGCCGAGCCCCGACGGCGCGACGAGCGCCTGGATCTCGACCAGGATCGGGCGCGTGCCCTCCATGCCGGCGAACACGGCGGTTCCCGGCGCATTGGCGTCGCGCTCGCCGAGGAACAGCTCCGAGGGATTGGCGACCTCGCGCAGCCCCGTCTCCGCCATCTCGAACACGCCGATCTCGTCGGTGGCGCCGAAGCGGTTCTTGGTCGCGCGCAGGATGCGGTAGGTGTGCCCGCGATCACCCTCGAACGAGAGCACGGTGTCCACCACGTGCTCGACCGCCTTCGGCCCGGCGATCTGTCCGTCCTTGGTCACGTGCCCGACGAGCAGCAGCGCCGAGCCAGCCTGCTTGGCATAGCGCACCAGCGCCTGCGTGGCCGCACGCACCTGGCTGACGGACCCAGGCGCAGCCTCGAGCGCGTCCGACCACAGCGTCTGAATGGAATCGATGACGACCAGGTCGGCCGCCTTCTCCTCCCCAAGCGTAGCCAGGATGTTGGTGAGGCTGGTCTCGGCCGCGAGCGCCACCGGCGCATCCGCCAGCCCGAGCCGTGCCGCACGCAGCCGCACCTGCGCCGCCGCCTCTTCGCCCGAGAAGTAGATGGCACGCCGCCCCGCGCGCGCCAGCGCCGCGGCGAGCTGCAGGAGAAGGGTTGATTTTCCGATCCCGGGCTCGCCGGCGATGAGCAGCACGGAGCCCGGCACGATGCCGCCGCCCGTCACGCGGTCGAGCTCGGGCATGGCGGGCGCGAACCGCGGCGCCTCCTTCGAGACGCCCGCCAGGCTCTCGAGCTTGAGCGCGCGCCCCTTGCTGGCACGGGCGAGCCCGGTGCCGGGCGGTGGCGCCGAGGCCACCTCCTCGACGATGGTGTTCCAGTCGCCGCAGGCGGCGCACTTGCCCGACCAGCGCGCCGAGATCGCCCCGCAGCTCTGGCAGACGAACTGCGACTTGCCGGGCTTGCTCATGGAAGGGCGCCCCCGCCGGTGTAGCGGCGCACGAAGCGCGGCCCGAGCCGCGTCAGCACCTCGTAGCCGATCGTTCCGGCGGCCCGGCCCATGGCCTCGAGCGTGAGGCCCGGCCCGACCAGCGTCACGAGATCGCCGCGCGCCACCTCGCCTTTGACGTCGGTCACGTCGACGGTGATGAGGTCCATGGAAACGCGCCCCACGATGGGCGCACGTTGGCCGGTGACCATCACCACGCCGCCTTTCTTGCCCGCAGCCGCGCTGAGCGCACGCGCGATCCCGTCGGCATAGCCGGCCGCGACGACGGCGAGGCGCGTCGGCCGCGCGGTCTGCCACGTCGCCGAGTAGCCCACGCTGTCGCCCGTCTTGAGCGTACGCACCTGCAGTACGCGCGCCTCGACCGTGACCACCGGCGTGACCGGCGTCGGGCCGCCCTGGAACGCCTGTCCGCCGTAGAGCGCGTAGCCCGGCCGCACGAGATCGTAGCGATAGGCCGCGCCGAGCATCAGGCCGTCCGAGGCAGCCAGGCTGGCCGGCACGGCCGGCAGCAGCGCGCGGCGGCGGTTGAAGGCGGCGCGCTGCTTGGCGTTGTGCGGATGCGATGGATCGTCGGCGCACGCGCGGTGGCTGATCACGAGGCGCAGATCGAGCGCCGCGAGCAGCTCGGGGCTGTCGGCGAGCACCTTCACGTCGGATCCCGAAAGCCCGAGGCGATTGAGGCCGGTGTCGACCTGCAGCGCCGCGGGCAGCTTGCGGCCGACGCGCGCGGCCTCCCGCGCCCACTCCTCGACCTCGTCGAGGCTCGAGAGCACCGGCGCCGCGTCGGCGGCGAGCAGCAGGGGCGCCGCGCCCGGAAAGAGGCCGTCGAGCACGAACAGCCGCGCGTCGGGCGCGAGCAGCCGCGCCGCGCGCCCCTCCTCGGGCGTGGCGACGAAGAAGGTGCGGCAGCCGGCGAGTGCCAGCGCCGGGATCACCTCGGCCGCACCGAGGCCGTAGGCATCGGCCTTGACCACGGCGCCGCATTCCGCCGGCGCGACGAGGCGCGCGAGCGCCTGCCAGTTGGCCTGCAGCGCGCTGAGGTCGATGGTGATGACGCCCGTCGCGTCGAGCGGCAGCGGGGCCGTCATGCCGCCCCCCTACCACGCGGGGCGCCTTCAAGTGTCCCGACTGTGACGTGCATGGATCCCGGCCTGCGCCGGGATGACGGCAGAGGAAAGGTGGTCGGTCTGCCCCATCTCAACGTCACCCCGCCGGAGGGCGGGGTGCAGATACGTGTGGGAGAGGCAATGACCGGGCCTCCGCAGGACCGTATGAAAGTGCTCACGCAAACCGCTCGGGCAGCGCGTAGTCGCGCGCGAGGTTCGAGAACCGCGTGAACTGGCTCTCGAAGGCCAGCGCTACCGTTCCCACGGGGCCGTGGCGCTGCTTGCCGATGATCACCTCGGCTTTGCCGCTGACGGCCATCATCTGCGCTTGCCAATCGTTGAACTCCGCCGTGCCTTCGCGCGGCTTCTGCCGCTCGACGTAGTATTCCTCGCGGAACACGAACATGACAACGTCGGCGTCCTGCTCGATGGAGCCCGATTCGCGCAGGTCCGAAAGCTGCGGACGCTTGTCCTCGCGGGCCTCGACCTGGCGCGAAAGCTGGGACAGGGCGACGATCGGCACCGCCAGCTCCTTGGCCAGCGCCTTGAGGCCGGTCGTGATCTCGGTGATCTCCTGCACGCGGTTGTCGCCGCGCTTGGATGCGCCGGAGAGGAGCTGCAGGTAGTCGACGATCAGAAGATCAAGCCCCTTCTGCCGCTTGAGCTTGCGCGCGCGCGCTGAGAGCTGCGCGATGGAGATGCCGCCGGTCTGATCGATATAGAGCGGCGCCCGGCTCATTTCCTGGGACACCTGGACCAGCTTGCGGAACTCGTCCTCGTTGATCATGCCGCGGCGGATCTTCTCGGAGGCGACCTCGGCCTGCTCGGAGAGGATGCGCGTCGCGAGCTGCTCGGCGCTCATTTCGAGCGAGAAGAACCCGACTCGACCGCCGTCCACCGTCGTGTCCGTGCCGTCCGGCTGCTTCTCCGAGCGATAGGCCTTGGCGACGTTGTAGGCGATGTTGGTCACCAGCGCCGTCTTGCCCATGGAGGGGCGCCCGGCGAGGATGATGAGGTCCGACGACTGCAGGCCGCCCATCTTGTTGTCGAGGTCGTCGAGCCCGGTCGAGAGCCCAGACAGATGCCCGTCGCGCTCGTAGGCCGCGGCCGCCATGTCGATGGCATGCGTGAGGGCCGATCCGAAGCTCATGAACCCCTGGCCGTACTTGCCGCGCTCCGCGAGATCGTAGAGGCGCGTCTCCGCCTCCTGGATCTGGCTCTCCGGCGGAAAGTCGATCGGCGCATCGTAGGCCGAGTTCACCATGTCCTCGCCGAGCACGATGAGCTGCCGGCGCACGGCGAGGTCGTAGACAGTGCGCCCATAATCCTCGGCATTGATGATGGTGGTGGCGTTGGCGGCGAGCCGGCCCAGGTACTGCGGCACGGTGAGGTGCTTGTCGATCGGCTCCGCGGTCTCGAAGAACGTCTTGAGCGTGATCGGCGTCGCCTGCTTGCCGGCCTGGATCATCTTGCCGGCGATCTCGTAGATCTGCCCGTGCAGGGGATCGAAGAAGTGGACCGGCTCGAGGAACGCGGAGACGCGGTCCATGGCCTCGTTGTTGATCAGAATGGCGCCGAGCAGGGCCTGCTCCGCCTCGATGTTGTGGGGAGCTTCGCGGAACGCCACGGGTTCGGTCGCGTTGGCGGCCTCGCGCAGCTTGTCGGTCTGGAGGAGTGCGGTGTTTGTCATGGCGCGCACCCTACCCGCCGGCCCGAGTCGTCGCGAGCCACAACCCGCCCTCTCCACATTACCCACATGAGCACAAGTTGCCGCTTGAGTGAGGCGAATCGCACGGCCGACACCGCCAGCTTCTACAACCCGGCACGCCGCTCGCCGTGCGTGTGCGGAGGTTACGGCGTCGTCACCGCCCAGCCGCGATACCCTGCGGGCGATCGGTGTCCGGCCGTGCCAGCGGCAGCGCCTGCTCCGCCGCCGCGATGTAGTCGCGCGTCATCGGCAGGGTGTCGATGCGCCGGATGAACTGCACCTGGAACACGACGAAGTTCTGGAAGCGGAACGCGGCCTCCGAGCCCGCCAGGTAGAATTCCCACATGCGGCAGAACTCCTCGCCCGCGATGGCGACTGCCGCCGGCCGGTTGGCGAGGAAGCGCCGCCGCCAGGCGAGCAGCGTCTCCGCATAGTGGAATCGCAGCACCTCGACGTCGGACACGATCAGTCCCGAGGCCTCAACCGCCGTCATGATCTCGGACAGCGCCGGGATGTAGCCGCCGGGGAAGATGTAGCGCGCGATGAAGGGATTGGTGCCGGCCGGCCGGTCCGTCCGCCCGATGGTGTGCAGCAGCGCCGTGCCGCCGGGCGCGAGCAGCCGCGCGACGGTCGAAAAGAACGTCTTGTAGTGCGGCAGGCCGACGTGCTCGAACATGCCGACCGAGACGATGCGGTCGAACGATCCCGTGACCGCCCGATAGTCGCAGAGATCGAAACGCGGAACATGCCCCTCGGGTGCGGTGCGTGCCCGCTCGCGCGCAATTTTGATCTGCTCCTCCGAGAGCGTGATGCCCGTGACGTCGGCGCTGGAGGCCCGCGCGAGGTAGAGCGCAAGCCCACCCCATCCGCTGCCGATGTCGAGCACGCGCTGCCCGGGCTCCAGCCTGAGCTTGGCCGCGATGTGCCGTTTCTTGGCCGCCTGCGCATCCGCGAGGCTCATGTCGGGCTCGGCGAAATAGGCGCACGAATACTGCCGGTCCGGATCGAGGAACAGCTCGTAGATCCTGGGATCGATGTCGTAGTGATGGTGCACGTTCTTCTGCGCGCGCCGGATCGGATTGAACTGCGTCACGGGCCTCAGCAGGCGGCGCATCGCCCCGAGCTGCTGCGCGAAGCGCGGGTACGGCCTATCCATGAGATTGCGCATCATGAGCGCGATGAAATCGTAGATGTTGCCCTGCGTGACGCGGAGCCGTCCGCTCATGTAGCCTTCGCCCGCCGCCATCTCGGGATCGAGCGCAAGGTGCCATTCGAGCCGCCGATCGGCGACCTTGACCGTGACCGGCGGTCCGCTGCCGTCGCCGAAGCGATGGGCCTCGCCGGCGGCGTCGATGAAGGTGAGATCGCCCTCGCGGACGACATTCGAGAGAACAAGGGAGAGGAGCTTCAGCATGGCAAATCTCTTCCGGGTGCCACCCCCCGAGGCACGGCCAATAAATTCCTCCTTGATTTCTAATAGGAAGATTTGTGTGCAATTGCGAGAGGGCAAAAAAGAAACGGCGGCCCGAAGCTGCTGCTTCAGACCGCCGCATTCGTTGCTGACGCATGTCGCAGAGCGACGCGGCTATTAATCCGCCTGCGCCTGCGCCTGCGCCTCGCCTGCCTCGCCTTCGACGGCGGGCGCAGCCCCTTCCTCGAACACGCCATCCGGATTGAAGGTCTCAATCTCGAGTGCCTCGCCCTTGACCACGGTCACGTCCTCGCCGCGGGCCTGCTTCTCGGCTTCCTCTTCCGAGCGGGCGACGTTCAGCACCACCTTGACGATCACCTCAGGGTGGAGCTGTACCTTGGTGTCGTGCAGTCCGAGCGTCTTGATCGGGCGCTCGAGCACGACCTGGCGCCGGTCGACGGTGAAGCCGCCGGCCGTGATCGCCTCGGCGATGTCGCGCGTCGAGACCGAGCCGTAGAGCTGGCCCGTGTCGCCGGCCGAGCGGATGGCGGTGAAGGTCTGGCCTTCGAGCTTGCCCGCGACGGCCTCGGCTTCCTTCTTCTGCTCGAGGTTGTTGGCCTCGAGCTGCGCGCGCTGGGTCTCGAACTGGGCGAGGTTCTCCTGCGTTGCGCGCAGCGCTTTCTTCTGCGGCAGCAGGAAGTTGCGGGCATAGCCGTCCTTGACGGTGACGACGTCACCCATCTGGCCGAGCCGGCCGATGCGCTGAAGTAGAATGACCTGCATGATACGTGATCTCCTTTGACGAATTTCAAGCGTGGGGTTGATGAGGGGGTGGCCCGGGCGGAGCCCCGGAGCGCGCCCGGAGTTGGAGCACCGTCTCCGCCAGCCCGAGCATGGCGATGACGATCCCGATCCAGACGTTGACGATGAGCAGGGAGCCGTAGAGCGCCCAGAGCGCGATCGGACGCCACGGCTGTCCGCGCGTCGTGTAGTGCAGGATGGCGAGCCCGAGCAGGAGGTAGGCGAGGAACAGCCCGCCCGCGAACGCCGACGCCGCGAGCCCCGCGTAGCCCGTGAGCATGGTCGCCAGCAGCATGGCCCCGAACGCGAGCGGCGTGCCCGTCGGATAGGTGATGGCGGCAAGATCCGGCCACGGCCGGCCGAGCTGGCCCGAGGCGCGCGTCACGCGGCCCGCGAGCCAGAGATTGAACAGCAGGCTTCCCATCCACGACATGGCGGAGGCGGCCGGCAGCACGCCGAGCGCGATCTCGGAGAGCGACGCGATCTCGGCCTCGCTGAGCGGGGCTTGCCCCTCCGCGCGCGGCAGCCCGGCCTCGAAGGTGGTCCTGATGAAGTCGGCGAGCGCCTTGCGCAGCGTCTCGAGGTCGCCGCCGATGACCATGAGCATGGCGATGGCCATGAGGCCCGCCATCACCGCCGACCAGATGACGAGCCGGCCAGGCGGATACCATTCGACGGCCGACGCGTCGTCGGCGGTCACGGACACGCCGCTTTCGGAGAGCGGGCGGCTAAGCAGCGCGAGGTAAGTGAGCACGGCTATCGGCGCGGCTTGCGTGAGCGCGAACGCCGCCGCGATGGCGGGGTTACCGAAGACGAGGATGAGGCCTGTGCCGACGCCGCCCGCGACGATGGCGGCGCGCCAGCCCCAGCCGAGACCGGCCAGCGCGATCGGGAGCGGCGTGACGAACATCAGCAGCAGGCGAAAGAAAAGCGGCCCCGTGGTCGCAGAGGCGAATACCACCGCCGCAACCAGTCCAAGGCCAGCACCTGCCAGATAGGTCGTTCTCATGGGTTTAGCTGTCCCGCATCCGATGCGGTTAGGGTGAGGAGGCTTGCGCCGCTCATCCAACCTGAAATCATGTCCCCTCCCCGAGCGGGAGAGGGGACCGCCGTCTTACTTCAGCACGTAAGGCAGAAGCCCTAGGAAGCGGGCGCGCTTGATGGCGCGGGCCAGCTCGCGCTGCTTCTTGGCCGACACGGCCGTGATGCGCGAGGGCACGATCTTGCCGCGCTCGGAGATGTAGCGGCCGAGCGTGCGCACGTCCTTGTAGTCGATCTTCGGCGCCTGATCGCCCGAGAACGGGCAGGTCTTGCGGCGGCGGTGGAAGGGCCGGCGTGCGGCGATCTCTTGAATCTCAGCCATGATCAGCCCTCCGATCCGGTGCTGCCGGTATCCGGCTTGCTATCTTTGAAAGGCGGGCGCGGCGGACGCGGACCGCGGTCGCCGTCACGCGGCGGACGGGAATCGCCGCCTTCGCGCGGCGGACGCGCGCGGAACGTGGAGCCGCCCTCGCCGCCACCGCCGAAGCCGCCGCGATCGCCACCGCGGAACCCGCCGCGGTCACCGCCACGGAACCCGCCGCGATCACCGCCACGGAAGCCGCCGCGGTCGCCGCGCTCGTCGCGGTCCTGCTTGCGCATCTGCACCGACGGCTCGCTCTCGAGCTCGTCGACGCGCAGCGTCAGGAAGCGGATGACGTCGGTCGAAAGACCCATGCGCCGCTCCATCTCCGAGACCGCCGCGGCGGGGGCTTCGATGTTGAGCAGCGAGTAGTGCGCCTTGCGGCTCTTCTTGATCTTGTAGGCGAGGCCCTTGAGGCCCCAGTACTCGGTCTTGGTGACCTTGCCGCCGCCCTCGGTGATGACGTCGGAGTATTCTTTCGTCAGCGCCTCGACCTGCTGTTGCGAGACGTCCTGGCGTGCCAGGAAGACATGCTCGTAAAGGGGCATGTGGGACCTTTCCGTTCGAGTTGAGCGCACGAAATGCGCATCACGGCACCGCTTCGGCGCAAAGCCCCTAATGAGCCCCGAAGGCCCAAAGGCACCCAAAGAGCGGAGACACCGGGGACCAGATCCAAGGGCATGAGCCCAATAGACCAAGCCGCCGAGCTGTGAACAGCTCCGCGGCCCCGTTCAGCCTCCAACCGAAGCGCGTGACGGCGCGCCTTATACGGGTTTTCGATCCGCGGGCAAGGGGGAGGACGCTATTTCAGCGTCTTCTCGTAGGCGGCGAGGCAGTCGTCGCCGTCGCAGTCGACCCACCGTCCGCTCGGGAGCTGCACCTCCCACACGGCCTCCCGCTTGAGGCGCCCGGGCGCCGGAGACTTGTACGCTTGCTGCCGCGTTGAGCGGTAAAATTGACGGGTTTTCAGGGTCTTGCCGTCCCGAGTCTGGACCGTGCCGGTGCTGATCACCTCCCGCGGAAGCAGGTCCCACTGCCAGGCCGCGATGTAGGCCGCCACCAGCGCGACCATAATGCCGAGTATCCAGAGCATGCGCCGCCGTGCCTTCCCCATCCCAGATCCCCCGTGAGAGTGGGCCGATCCGCCCGTCCCGTCTAGCACCTCAGCGCCAGCCAGGCGTGCGCCAGGACCCCGGCGCCCCAGCCGAGGAAAACCCAATGAACCCAATAAGGCTCGGCCGTATACCAGTCGAGGATCGCCAGCGCCACGATCACGACCGCGAAAATCGATGCATGCGTGAGCACGTCGTGCCTGCGCAGGTCGTCCAGTGAGATAGACATCGGTCTCTCCATGCACGGAGCCGCATCAGGCTCGGACGGCAGGATAACGCGCCATCCCGTGTTCTGTTACCCCGGCTCTTGACAATCGCGGGGCAACATGTCGAAAGCGCCCGGAACAATGACAGCCTGTCATATTGGCGCCGGTGACCGTCGCCGGGCGGGCGCCGCGGGGCAGGAAGCGAGAAGGAGCGAGCGTGGCACGCGCATTCGTATTTCCGGGGCAGGGCAGCCAGGACGTCGGCATGGGCCGCGCACTGGCGGAGACGTACGCCGTTGCGCGCGAAGTGTTCGACGAGGTGGACGACGCGCTCGGCCAGAAGCTGTCCTCCATCATGTGGGACGGCCCCAAGGAGACGCTGACGCTGACCGAGAACGCCCAGCCGGCGCTGATGGCGGTGTCGATGGCGGTGGTGCGCGTGCTCGAGCGCGAGAAAGGCATCAAGCTCGCCGACACCGTGACGTATGTCGCCGGCCATTCGCTCGGCGAGTACTCGGCGCTGGCCGCGGCCGGCGCCTTTTCGCTGGCGGACACGGCCCGCATGCTGAAGCTGCGCGGCCAGGCCATGCAGGCCGCGGTTCCGGTCGGCCAGGGCGCCATGGTGGCGTTGCTCGGCGTCGGTCTCGACGTGGCCGAGAAGGTAGCGGCCGAGGCCGCGCAGGGCGACGTCTGCCAGGTCGCAAACGACAACGAGCCGACACAGGTGGTGCTGTCGGGCGCGAAAGCCGCCATCGATCGCGTGGCCGAGGTGGGCAAGGCCCATGGCGTGCGCCGCGCCGTGCCGCTGCCGGTGTCCGCTCCGTTCCATTGCGCGCTGATGCAGCCCGCTGCCGACGCCATGGCCGAGGCGCTCTCCAAGGTGACAGTCAAGGCGCCCGTGGTGCCCATGGTTGCCAATGTCGTCGCCCGCGCCGTGAGCGATCCCGACGAGATCCGCCGCCTGCTCGTCGAGCAGGTGACGGGCACCGTGCGCTGGCGCGAATGCGTGGGCTATCTCGCCGGGAACGGCGTCACCGAGGTGTTCGAGCTAGGCTCCGGAAAAGTGCTGGCCGGGCTAGCCAAGCGCATCGAGAAGTCGCTCGAGGCATCGAGCCTCGGCACCCCCGAGGACATCGAGGCCGCGGCTCCGAAGCTCGCCTGACCCCACCAAAAATTCCCTTCCTGCGAAAGGACCACTCATCATGTTCGACTTGACCGGCAAGAAGGCCCTGGTCACCGGCGCGACCGGCGGCATCGGCGCGGGCATCGCCCGCGCCTTCCACAAGGCGGGCGCCGAGGTCGCCATCTCCGGCCGCCAGGTCGACAAGCTCGAGGCTCTGGCCAAGGAGCTCGGCGAGCGCGTGCACGTCGGTCCCTGCGACCTCGCCGACAAGGCCGCCGTCGGCAAGCTGATCGACGAGGCCGTAGCCAAGCTCGGCCGCGTCGACATCCTCGTCAACAACGCCGGCCTCACCAAGGACAACCTGTTCATGGTGATGAAGGACGAGCAGTGGGACGACGTGATCGCAGTGAACCTCACCTCCACGTTCATGTTGATGCGCGCCGCCACGCGCCACATGCTGCGCTCGAAGACCGGCTACGGCCGTGTCATCAACATCTCGTCCGTGTCGGGCATCATCGGCAATCCCGGCCAGGGCAACTACGCGGCCTCGAAGGCCGGCATGATCGGCATGACGAAGTCGCTCGCGCGTGAGGTCGCCAACCGCGGTATCACCGCCAACTGCATCGCGCCGGGGTTCATCGCCACCGCCATGACGGACGTTCTGAACGACAAGCAGAAGGCCGAGATCGCCCAGCACATCCCGGCTCAGCGCTTCGGCGCGCCGGAAGACATTGCCGCTACAGCGGTTTACCTCGCGAGCCCGGAAGCAGGCTACGTCACGGGCCAGACGCTGCACGTGAACGGGGGAATGGCGATGGTCTAGGCCACGATCGCGGGGCCCCTCGGCAAGGACGCGTGCCGGTGGTTGGTTAAGTGCCGCTGGTCTCTCGCGAACCCGGTCCCGGGGGCAATGTGTCGCTGCGTTTCCCGACCACGAAGGGGGGGATGCGGTGCTGGCCAAGCCCCGGCAGATGTGTTAACGAGCCTCGTTTTTTTGCTGCGCAGCTCTGGGAAAAGCCCTAACGATCAACGCTCACGCGCTGTCGTCCGGGAGATCTCCTCGATGGCGTCGCCAGCACCTGGAACGAGACAGGATGTTGACTTCTAGAGCGCCCCGGTGGACGACGGGACCCGAGAAGACGATAGCAAGCCAAATCAGAAGACAGAGCAGGGACACACGAGGGAAGACGATGAGCGATGTCGCAGAGCGCGTGAAGAAGATCGTGGTTGAGCATCTTGGCGTCGAGGCTGACAAGGTCACGGAGAACGCCAGCTTTATCGAC
>NZ_JADZBI010000220.1 GCF_020852195.1 Hyphomicrobium sp.
CGTCCAAGATGATCCGCCGCCACCCGCACGTGTTCGGCACGCCCGAGGAGCGCGCCGCCGGAGCGGAGCCCGGCTTCTGGGCCAGGATCAAGGCCGAGGAGCGCGCGGCCAAGGCAGCCGCGCGAAACGAGGCTCCGCTGCGCGCCGCAGAGAGCCCGCTGCCGACGGGCCGACGCGGAGATGGGCTGCTCGCCGACGTTTCGCTTGCGCTGCCGGCGCTCACGCGCGCCGTCAAGTTGCAGGACAAAGCCGCGAAGGTCGGGTTCGACTGGCCCTCGCTCGCGCCGGTGTTCGACAAGATGCGCGAGGAGCTGACCGAGCTGGAGCACGAGGCCCTCCCCGCCGATCCGCGCGGCGCGGCAGAGCGCAGCTTGGATCGCATCGCGAAGATCGAGGAGGAATTCGGCGACCTCCTGTTCGTGATGGCCAACGTGGCGCGCCACCTGAAGCTCGATCCAGAGGCCGCGCTGCGCGCTGCGAACGAGAAGTTCGTGCGTCGCTTCCGCCATATCGAGGTGCGTCTCGCCCAGCAGGGCCGTGCACTCGCGGACTCGACGCTCGCCGAGATGGACGCGCTCTGGGACGAGGCGAAGGCGGGCGAGCGCCGCTGATCCCCCTCTTCCGTAAGAACGAAGAGAGGGAACCGTGCCCCTCATCCAGCGGCGCGAATGAAATCGGCGACGTGCTCGCGGCGCACGCCGAGGCCGAGCACGCGAGCGGGAATGCGCTGAAGAAACGGAAAGCGCTGCATCAGGCGCAGTGCGAAAGGCGGTTTCGGCTGTTCGCGCAGCTTCAACGTCGGCCCGATGATGGTGTTCTGGGCCGCCACCTGGATGGCCTGCGTGACGCGCGTCGGGAACATGCGGCGCTTCTGCACGGCCTTCAGATCCTCTACGCGGACGGTCCCGGCCTTCAAAGGTCGGGCGAGGATGTTGGCGGCGGCCACCGCGTCCTGCACGGCGAGGTTCACGCCGACGCCGCCGATGGGACTCATGGCATGCGCCGCGTCGCCGATGCAGAGGAAGCCCGGCCGGTACCACCGCAGCAGGCGGTCGACGCGCACCGTCAGCAGGCTCACGTCGTCCCAGCTCGCGATGGCGTCCAGCCGCGCGCGGTCGACTTGCATGGCCGCCGCGACGGTGTCGCGGAACGCGTCGAAACCGGCTGCCTTGAGAGCGCCGAACGCGCCCTTCGGGATGACATAGGCGCACTGCCAATAGTCACCGCGGAAGATCTGCACCAGGATCGAGCCGGCGCCGAAGCGCCCCATGGTCTCGCCAGCCTCCTCCGGCCGCGCCGGCAGCCGGAACCAGAGCACATCCATCGGCGCACCCAGATCCTCGACCTTGAGACCGGCGCGCGCCCGCAGCACTGATCCGCGCCCGTCAGCCGCCACCACGAGATCGGTCCGGATCTCGATCGGCCCGTCGGGCGCCTGCGCCCTGACGCCGACGACGGTGCCGTGCTCCTCGACGAGGTCGGTTGCCTCCGTGTTCATGCGCAGCGCAAAAGTTGGATGCCTTTTGGCCTCCGAGGCGATGAAGCTCAGAAAATCCCATTGCGGCATCATGGCGATGTAGGGCTCGCGCACGGGCAGATGGGTGAGGTCCGCGATCGTCACCGGCGTTCCGCCGACCCTTCCGCCGAGCTTGCGCACTTTCTGGTGCGGAAGCTCGAGGAATCGGTCGATCAGTCCCAGCTCGACCATCACCTCCAGCGTCGAGGGATGCACGGTGTCGCCGCGGAAATCGCGCAGGAAGTCGGCGTGCTTCTCGAGCACGATCACGCGCACGCCGGCGCGCGCAAGGAGGTAGCCCAGCATCAGCCCCGCCGGCCCGCCGCCGGCAATGCAGCACTGGGTGGCGAGAGCCGTCATCGAGGCATCCTCACAGCATGGTCAAATATCTTCCGACAAGCGTTTCGCGGAGGCCCCTGGATGGTCGGGTCAAGGCCGGCCATGACGTAGCGGAGCGACGTGTTATTAGCTGAATTGAACTCGCTTGGGACGACAATCCATACACATTAGCGCGATTGCGGATCGCGGGTGCGAGTGGATGCGCTTTATGGCGGGGAGAGTCCGGCAAGCGCGAGCTGGCGCATGAGGCGCGCCTTCTTCTCCGATGCGATGCGGATGCGCGTTACGACGCGGCCCTCGCCGTCCGGCTCCTGGGCGAGCACGTCCGCATTCTCGTGCATCCAGGCCAGCAGGCGGCCCTCGTGCGCCGGCAGCGTGAGCGTCAGGATCTCGTCGGCGGCGCCGAGGCGCGTGTCGATGGTGTCGAGCAGCCGGGTGATGCCCTCCCCCGTTACGGCCGACATGAGCACGGGCTGCGGCGTGCGGAACCGTGCAGCGGCTTCCGCCTCGGCGCGCGTCACTGGCGAGAGCAGGTCGGTCTTGTTCCACACTTCGAGGATGTGGCCGTCGGCTGCGACCGTGTCGACACCGAGATCGGCGAGCACGGCCTCGACGTCGCGCGCTTGCGCCTCCGTCTCGGCGTGCGCGATGTCGCGCACGTGCAGGATCAGGTCGGCCTCGATTACCTCCTCGAGCGTGGCGCGGAAGGCGGCCACGAGTTGTGTCGGCAGGTCGGAGATGAAGCCCACCGTATCGGAAAGGATGATGCGCCGGCCGGAGGGCAGCCGCACCTCGCGCATGGTCGGATCGAGCGTCGCGAACACCTGGTCCATGGCCAGCACGCCGGCGCCCGCCACGCGATTGAAGAGAGTCGACTTGCCGGCGTTGGTGTAGCCGACGATGGCGACGATCGGATAGGGCACCTTGCGCCGGCCCTTGCGGTGCAGGTCGCGCGTGCGCACGACGCCCTCCAGCTCGCGCTTTATGGCGACGATGCGCTCGTCGAGCATGCGCCGGTCGAGCTCGATCTGCGCCTCGCCGGGGCCGCCGAGGAAGCCGCGTCCGCCGCGCTGGCGCTCGAGGTGGGTCCAGGCCCGCACGAGGCGGCCCTTCTGGTAGGAGAGATGCGCGAGTTCGACCTGCAGGCGGCCTTCGCGCGTCTGCGCGCGCCGCCCGAAGATCTCCAGGATGAGTCCGGTGCGGTCGAGCACCTTGGCATTCCACGCCTTCTCGAGGTTGCGCTGCTGCACGGGGCTGATGGCGTGATCGACGATCACGAGGCCGATCTCGTCGTCGCCGACGCGGGCGCCGATCTCCTCCACCTTGCCCGAGCCGAACAGCGTTCCGGGCTTGGGCTGCGGAACGGGAACGAGCTCTGCGGCGATCACGTCGAGGTCGATGGCCTCAGCCAGCCCCTTGGCTTCCGCCAAGCGGTCCTCGGGGGAATGCAGTGAAACGCGCGGGTTCTGCTCCGCACCGGCGGAACCGCGCGCGCGGGAGAGCACCGGCACAAGCACGAGCGTGCGCATGGCGGCCGCCTGCGTCGCGTGCGCGCCCGTGCCCTCGAGGCTCAAGCCCGATCTATGCGGATCCTTCCTGGCCGGAGCCTTGTCCGGCTTCGTGCTGCGGTCGATGGGACCTACTCACCCTTGCTGACCGTCGACCTCCGCCTCCATCAAATGGACCGGAGCGCCCGGCATGATGGTCGATATGGCGTGCTTATAGACCAACTGCGAGTGGCCGTCGCGGCGCAAGAGAACACAGAAATTGTCGAACCACGTCACGATGCCTTGCAGCTTGACGCCGTTGACGAGGAAGATCGTGAGGGGGGTCTTGCTCTTGCGGACGTGGTTAAGAAACGTGTCCTGGAGGTTCTGAGCGCGATCTGCGGCCATCTTTGTTGCCTCTTTTTTTTGCCTCTTCCTGGACTTTGATGTTGGTCGCGGATTAAGCGCAACCCGCCACGGGCGTGCCGAGAAACCCGTAACTCAGAAAGCAGCTAACATATCTTGATTGCGGGACAATAGGCGCGAGTGCGCTGCGGGACAACATAGAGATTTGAAGTCACAGCACCTTAGTGAGAAAGTTCGGCAACCTGATGAAATATTGAGCGCAGGCGGAGCGTCAGCGTTCCAGGATGTCCGCTGCCGATGGGGACTTTATTGATCGAGACGACGGGCATCACGGTGCCGGAAGCCGAGGTAATGAAGGCTTCGCGCGCGGCAAGCGCCTCCTCCACGGTGAAGGCCCGCTCCGTCAGCGGGATTTTTTCCCGACTCAATAAGTCAAGAAGCGTTCTGCGCGTCACGCCGGGCAGGATTGCATTTCCGGTCGGTCTCGTGATCAGGGTTCCAGCGCCGTCGACGATCCAGGCATTGCTCGAGGCCCCTTCGGTCACGAATCCCGCCGAATCGACGAGCCAGGCCTCCTGAGCGCCGGCTCCGGCCGCGGCCTCCTTGGCCAGGACGGCCGGCAGCAGCATGACGGTCTTGATGTCGCAGCGTGCCCAGCGGATGTCGGGCTGGGTCGCGACGGCGATGCCGGCGGCGGCGCGCGCCTCGCGCTTGGCGTCGTCCACGCGGCGGGCCAGGCAGACGAGCGTCGGCGTGACGTCGCCCTGGGGAAACGGGAAGTCGCGGGGCGCGGCGCCGCGCGTCACCTGCAGGTATAGGAGCCCGGTCCTGATCCGGTTGCGCCGGACGACCTCGCGCATCACGAGGCCGAGCGCGCGGCGCGACATGGGCTTTGCTATGGCGAGTTCGCCGAGGGAGCGCTCGAGCCGGTCCATGTGGCGCGTCTCGTCGACGAGGCGGCCGTCCCTGATCTCGCAGACCTCGTAGATGGCGTCGGCGAACTGGAAGCCGCGGTCCTCCACATGGACGCCGGCTTCGGCGTACGGCAGGTAGCGCCCGTTGACGTAGACGACGCGCGTCATGCCATGCCCTTTGCGGTGTCCGTTGCAGCCATTCGATGTCGCGCAGGTGGGGACTTGCGTGGGTCCCGGCCTTCGCCGGGATGACGTCGAGAGGAGGTGGGCGGCATCCACATAACCAACGTCATCCCGACGAAGGTCGGGATCCACGCGAACATCCACATTCTCCGCGTTGGCGGAATCCTCGTGCGACGGTGCAGCAGCCGTACGCTCAGCTCTTCCGAGCGGGAAGGCCGACGCCAGGACTGCCGCGTCGCCCCCTCACCCGCAAGCGATCGTCCATGTGGAGCCTGGCTTCGCCACGACCGATCGCTTCCGACCTCTCCTAGGCGGAGGGGTCGTTGCGAGAGCTCGAGCCAGAGCGGCGAGTCCTGCGTAACTCGCAACGGTGTCCCTCCTCCCTTGTGGGGGAGGCTAGAAGGGGGGGAGTCCAAAACGGCAGCGGTCGGGATTCCCCTTACCCCTAACCCCTCCCTAAAAGGGGAAGGGGAATAGCGGCGCTCCGATTTCAGCCGGAAGGATGCGGTGCCCGACACGCGATCCTCAGCCGACCTTCTCGCTCACGCGCTGGTCGGACGAGACGCCGAGCGCGCGCAGCTTCCTGTGCAGCGCCGAGCGCTCCATGCCGACGAACTCCGCCGTGCGCGAGATGTTGCCCCCGAAGCGGTTGATCTGCGCGAGCAGATACTCGCGCTCGAAGATCTCGCGCGCTTCGCGTAAAGGCAGCGACATGAGATGTTCCGCGCCGCCGTTGACCGGAAGCGGCACGTTGGAGCCGATCTCCTCGGGCAGCATGTCGGCGGTTATCACCGCGCCGGGGTCGCCGCCGGCGAGGATCATCAGGCGCTCGATGTTGTTGCGAAGCTCGCGCACGTTGCCCGGCCAGTCGTGGGCCTGCAGCACGGCGATGGCGTCCTCGCCGATGCGGCGCGGCGCGAGGCCAGAGGCCTGCGAGAGCTGGCTCACGAAATACTGGATGAGGTCGGGGATGTCCTCGCGCCGCTCGGCGAGGCCGGGCACGCGCAGCGGGACGACGTTGAGGCGATGGTAGAGATCCTCGCGGAAGCGGCCCTCGCCCATGTCGCGCTCGAGGTCACGGCTCGTGGAGGAGACGATACGCACGTCGACGGAGACCTTCTGCGCGCCGCCGAGCCGCTGGAACTTCTGCTCGACGAGCACGCGCAGCACCTTGCCCTGCGTCTCGATCGGCATGTCGGCGACCTCGTCGATATAGAGCGTGCCGCCGTGCGCCTCCTCGAGCGCGCCGACCTTGCGCGGCCCGCCAGAGCGATCCTCGGTGCCGAACAGCTCCTCCTCGACGCGGTCCGGCGCCATGGAGGCGGCGTTGAGCACGATGAACGGCCCGTCGGCGCGCTGCGACTTCTGGTGCAGGATGCGCGCGGCGAGCTCCTTGCCGGCGCCGGAGGAGCCGCGGATCAGGATGCGGCTGTTGGTGGGCGCCAGACGGTCGATGGCGCTCTTCAACTGGTTGATGGCCGGCGACTTGCCGATCATTTCCGCCGAGACGGTCGAGCGCTCCTTGAGCTCGCGCACCTCGCGCTTCAACTGGGAGGCCTCGAGCGCACGCAGCGTGACCAGCACCAGGCGGTCGGCCTTGAACGGCTTCTCGATGTAGTCGTAGGCGCCGCGTTTGATGGCGGTCACCGCGGTCTCGACGTTGCCGTGGCCGGAGATGATGACCACCGGCAGCTCGGGATAGGTGCGCTTGATGACGGACAGCACCTCGAGACCGTCGAGGCGGCTTCCCTGCAGCCAGATGTCGAGGATGACGAGCTGGGGGCGGCGCTCCTCGATGATGCGCAAGGCCTCGTCGCTGTCGCGCGCCAATCGCGTGCGATGTCCTTCGTCCTCGAGAATGCCCGCGACGAGCTCCCGGATATCTGCCTCGTCATCGACAATCAGGATGTCTGCAGCCATTGCTCAACTCCCTCGTGCTCTCGTCAGGGTGCGTGTCCAAAAGGGTCCATTCTCATAAGTCGCGTCCGCCGGCCGCGCGCCGCGGCGCGCCATCGTCGGTCGCCGTTGCCTCCGGCGGAGGCTTCGGCGTCAGGATGGATAGGGGGAACGACAGCGTCACGCGCGCGCCGCTCGGGCGCTCGGGCGTCTGCGGCGCGTCGTCGAGCAGAAGCTCGCCGCCGTGCTGCTCGGTGATCTTGGCCACGATGGCGAGGCCGAGGCCCGTGCCCTTGTGGCCCTTGGTCGTCACGTACGGCTCGAGCAGGCGCGAGCGGTTGTGCTTGGGCAGCCCAGGCCCGTTGTCGATGACATCGATGGCGACCATCGTGTCGTCGACGCGCAGCGCCACGTCCACACGGCCCTGCCGGCCCGGCTCCGCCTCCATGGCCGCCTCAACGGCCTCGGTCGCGTTCTTGACGAGATTGGTCACGGCCTGCGTCAGGAGCCGGCGGTCGAAGGCGGCGTCGAGCGGAGCCTCCGGCATGTCGAGCCCGTAGACGACGCCGCCATGGCTCTCGCGGAACAGGATGACCGCGTCCTGCACCGCGTCGCGCAGGTCGTTGATCTCGATGACGGGCTTTGGAATGCGCGCGAACGAGGCGAACTCATCGACCATGGTCTTGATGTCGCCCGCCTGCCGCTCGATGGTGGCGGTGAGCTTGTCGAAGGTGTCGCGGTCGTCGACGATGACCTTGCCGTACTTGCGGCGGATGCGCTCGGCCGAGAGGATGATCGGTGTCAGCGGGTTCTTGATCTCGTGGGCGATGCGGCGCGCGACGTCCGCCCAGGCGGAGGTGCGCTGTGCCGAGACCAGCTCGGTGATGTCGTCGAAGGTGACCACGGAGCCGACGTCGCCCGGGCCTGCCTTTTCGCGCGTGACGCGGACGGCGAACGTGCGCTCCTCCTCGCCGATGGTGATCGAAATCTCCTGCGCGCCGCGCGATTTCATACCCTGCTCCTCGCGCCGCTCGAGGGCCGGCGCCAGAACGGGGAGCGCGTCGACGAGCTTCTTGCCGACGATCTCCTTCTCCGTCGTCGCCAGGAGTTGCTCGGCAGCGCGGCTGACAAGCGTGATGCGGTCCTGGCTGTCGAGGCCGATGACGCCCGCCGAAACGCCGGAGAGCACCGCCTCCATGAAGCGGCGGCGGTCGAGGAGCTGCTCGTTGGCGGTCATCAGCGCGTCGCGCTGGTGCTTCAGCTCGCGCGTCATGGTGTTGAAGGTCGAGGAGAGACGGCGGAGGTCGCCCTCCCCGCGCCGCTCGGGCAGCTCGACCGCGAGGTTGCCGCGCGAGACCTGCTGAGCGGCGGCGATCAGGCGCCGGATCGGCGCCACGAAGCGGCTCGCGAACCAGAGGCCGACCCAGATGGCGGCGAGCAGCGCTGTCATCGAGATCATGGTGTAGATCAGGCCGTGCGCGAGCTTGAGGCCGCCGCGCGCCGCGCGCAGGCGGTTATACTCGTCGACGCTTTGGGCGGTTCGCTGCAGGTGCCCCATCACCTTGGCGTCGAGCAGACGCGTCACGTAGAGGAGCCGGTCGGGATAGCGGTTGAGCTTGGCCACCGCAGAGACCTGGGACGAGCCCGTCGGTGTGAACAGCGCCACCTGTCCCGCCTCTGCCTGCGTCAGGTAGTAGTAAGGGACGGGCGTGAACGGCATCTGCTTGTCCTCGAGCGCGGCGACGATGGGATCGCCCTTGCCGTCGAGAACGTAAGCGGAGGGGATGTCGCGCAGTCCCGCCTGCGCGATGATGTGCTGCTTGAACTCGGGCGTGTCGGCCGGGATCTGGTCGGCCGCGGAATCGATGTCGCGCACCATGTTGGCGATGTCGGTGCGTAGGAGTTGTCCGTGCTCGACGACGTAGGCCTGAGCCACCTCGACCGAGTTGTTGATGATCTCGCGCGTGCGCGTCGAGAACCAGCCGTCGAGCGAGCGCGAGAACGTGGTGGTGGCGGCGACCGCCAGCAGCATGGTCGGCAGCGCGGCGATGATCGAGAACAGGAGCACGATGCGCACATGCAGCCGGGCGCCGGCGAGCTTGGCGCGCCAGGCGCGCCACATGCCGTAGCCCTGCCAGGCGATGACGCCGATCATGGCCGCGATCAGAATGACATTGATCAGGAGCGCGCCGAGTACGATGTCGTCGCGCGGCGCGATGGGGGTGAGACCCGTAAGTATGAGGTACGTTGCGAGCGCCGAGACGAGCGACAGGACCACGACCACAAGGCCGATCCAGAACGCGCGGTCGGTCACATCGAGCAGCGGAGACGCCGTGCCGCCCGTCCAGCCGGCCGTGCCTGGTGAGCTTTTTTCGCTCATGGACCTTTCCGGTGCTGCCGCGTGCGCGTCCGCGTAAGTGTTACATTCCGAGCACGACGCTTCGTGTCGGTCTTGCGTCGCCGCCACTTCGAGCAACTGAGGTGGCGTGCGCCGGGCACAAACCACACTGTAACTGTGACATTCTTGCGACGCAATTGGTGCGACTTAACGACTTGTGTGCAAGCCGGCCACGCGCCTGTGGCCTTTGGTGGGTGCAGCGAGGCAAGTGCCTTGGCTTTGCGGCGAGGTGTCTGGCCCCCGGCCTTCGCCGGGGTGACGGGGTGTGCGGGCGCACGCGGGGTCCACATGACAACATCATGCTGGCGTAGGCCGGCATCCAGCCACGCCTGACGGGAACCAAGTCGTTTTCCTACGGCATGGGCGTGCGGAAGACGCGGATGTCGAGGGCCTTGATGCGGCTCCGCAGCGTGTTGCGGTTGAGGCCCAGAAGCTCGGCGGCGCGGATCTGGTTGCCGCGTGTAGCCGCGAGCGCCGCCGAAAGCAGCGGATGCTCGACCTGCCGGATCACCCGGTCGTAGAGGCCTGGCGGCGGCAGCTCCTTGCCGAAGCTCGCGAAATACTGGGCGAGATAGCGTTCGACCAGCTCCGAGAAATCCTTGGGCTCGCTGTCCGACGTCGGGCTCCGCTTGGGCAGCACCTCGGCCAGCTCCTGGTCGATGATCTGCTGGGTCAGCGTGTCCTGCGTATAGAGCGCGCCCACGCGGCGCACGAAGTTCTCGAGCTCGCGCACGTTGCCAGGCCAGGGGTGCGCCTTGAGCCGCTCGATGGCCGCGGTCTCGATCGACTTCTGCCCGAGTCCCTCGCGCGCGGCCTGGCGCAGGAAGTGGCGCACGAGGTCGCCAATGTCCTCGACGCGCTCGCGCAGCGGCGGCAGGCGCAGCGGCACCACGTTGAGGCGGTAGTAAAGGTCCTCGCGGAACAGGCCCTGCTGGATCTGGCTCCTGAGGTCGCGGTGCGTGGCGGCGATGATGCGCACGTTGGTCTTGATCGGCGTGCGCCCGCCGACAGTTGTGTATTCGCCCTGCTGCAGCACGCGCAGCAGGCGCGTCTGAGCTTCGAGGGGCATGTCGCCGATCTCGTCGAGGAACAGAGTGCCGCCCTCGGCCTGCTCGAAGCGGCCCGGCGTGCGCGTCTGCGCGCCCGTGAAGGCACCCGTCTCGGGGCCGAACAGCTCGCTCTCAATCAGCTCGCGCGGGATCGCGGCCATGTTGATGGCGACGAACGGGCC
>NZ_JADZBI010000221.1 GCF_020852195.1 Hyphomicrobium sp.
GACTCCTGGCGAGACCTGGGATTACACCTCGACCATGGACATCGTCCTTGTCGACCTCGAGCTGAAAGAGGGCGAGGGCAAGAAGAAGGTGCTGATGCACGCACCGAAGAACGGCTTCTTCTACATTATCGACCGCAAGGACGGAAAACTCCTCTCGGCGGAGCCAATCGCGAAGGTGACCTGGGCCACTGGGATCGACATGAAGACCGGCCGACCCATCGAGGCGGAGGGAGCACGCTACTTAACCGAGCCGATCACGATCTGGCCGAGTGTGTTCGGTGCGCATTCGTGGCACGCCATGTCCTACAATCCGAATACCGGATTGGTCTACATTCCGAAGATGGAGTTGGCGACCCATTGGGACGACACCAAGATCGACCTCAAGTCTTGGAAGAAGCCGTCGTTCCAGATCGACGTGGGCGCCGACGTCGGGCTCGGCGGCGATATTCCGAAGGATGCAGGCACGAGCTTCCTGCTCGCTTGGGATCCGGTGAAACAGAAGAAGGTGTGGGAAATCCCGCAACCCAACTACTGGAACGCGGGCACGCTGACCACGGCCGGAAACCTTGTGTTCCAGGGCCAGATCGACGGCAAGTTCGCAGCCTACGACGCCCGCGACGGCAAGGAGCTGTGGTCCGTCAATGTGGGGAGCGGCATCAGCGCGCCACCCGTCACCTACGCCATTGATGGCAAGCAGTATGTCTCGCTTCTGGTCGGCTTCGGCGGCGCCGCGGTCGCCTATGGCGGCGGCAGCTCGATGGCCCAGTACGGGTGGGGCTACCGTGCCCAAACCCGTCAGCTTCTTACGTTTGCCGTCGGTGACACCCAGCCCATGCCGTCGGTTGGCGAACGCACCTTCGTGAAGGTGCTTACGCCGTCCGAGTTCTCGCCGGAAGCCGAGTTGGTCGACCAGGGCAAGCACGTGTACACCTCGCGCTGCGCCTGGTGCCACGGTGCCGGCGGCGTCTCGGGCGGCTATACGCCGGACCTGCGCGCATCCGATGCCTTCCTGCACTCGGACCAGCTCAAGACCATTGTCCGCGACGGCGCACTCGCCCCCAACGGCATGCCGAGGTTCAAGGACATTACCGATGAAGAGCTGAAAGCGTTGCAGCATTTCATCCGGAAGAAGGCACAGGAAGCCCAGCAGCCGGAGACCAACTGACCGCAGAGGCTAGAGAAAAAGGCGTGCAAGCGCTCTACACAAGCGCTTGCACGCAAATCACCGCGAGATTTCAGACGGACCAGCTACTGTGAAATCCCGTCATCTTCGAGGACGGGATAGCAAGGAGGTCTTCGCCAGTAGGCGGATTGGTCCTCCGATGGAATGGACCATGGGGATCCCACCGAGGCTTGTTGCCATCCTGCTCGCAACTTGCGTGCCTTTGACGGCCGACGCCCACGAAATTTTCGTAAGCAATGAGCAGGACAACACCGTCTCCGTAGTCGACATAGAGAAGAAGGCCGTCGTGCACACCATTCGCGTGGGTAGCCGGCCGCGTGGCTTGGCGGTATCGCGCGACGGGACAAAGCTCTTCCTCTGCGCGAGCGACAACAACGCCATCCAGGAGTTCGACGCCCGCACGTACGAGCACATCCACGATTTCGAGGATATCGACGATCCGGAGCAGCTGGCGCTCGCGAGCGACGGCCGTCGCCTCTACACCGCCAACGAGGACAGCGCCGCCATAACGGCCATCGACGTGCAATCGCGGAAGGTCATCGGCCGTGTGGAGGTAGGTGTCGAGCCCGAGGGCATCGCCGTTTCGCCCGACGGCAAGACGGTGGTCGCCACCTCTGAGACGAGCAACATGGTCCATTTCATCGACGCTGAGAAGCTCGAGCTGTTTGCGAACGTGCTCGTCGGCGCGCGTCCGCGTCACGCCGAGTTCTCGGCCGACGGCACGAAGCTCTGGGTTTCGTCGGAAATCGCCGGCTCCGTGGCGGTCATCGACGTTGCAAGCCGGTCGATCGACAGGACCATCACGTTCGATGTCCCCGGCATAACCAAGAATCTGATCACGCCGGTGGGCATTCGGCTTACGAAGGATGGCACAAAGGCTTTCGTTGCCCTGGGCACAGCCAATCGCGTCGCCGTGGTCGACGCCCGCTCCGGGGAGGTCGAGAAGTACATTCTGGTCGGCATCCGGGTCTGGCACCTCGAGCTGACACCCGATGACCGCATGCTGATCACCACCAACGGTGGCTCCAACGACGTTACCCTGATCGACGTCTCGAGACTGTCCGCGGTGAAATCCATCCAGGTGGGGCGGTATCCGTGGGGAGCGGCTGCACGTCCGGATCGGCAGGGCGCACAAATGCAGGGTTCGGACAGCATCCAATGAAGGGAGATAGTCTCCCGCCCATTGCGCCTGGGCGATGAGCGCAAAGCGCGCTCGATAGGGCATTCATTTTGAAGGATTCTTGAACCTCGGCGTGCATCACCTGTCGCATTGGATTGTCGCAGTCACGCTCCACGGTCGCTGCACGGACAGCAATCGGGTGTCTCACTTCGTCGCCATCGTGCGCCAGCCAGCAGAAAAACGGAACAGCCAGCCTGTTATAACGACTGAAAAAGAAGGACTTATTCCCTAATGCAAGCAACGGCCCTCGCTTGGCACACCATTTGCTCACCGCATCATTTGCTCACTGAGCGACGTTGGGTTCTTGGTATTTCGCCCCTCGAAGGAAGCCGTCGGTTGAGGTGCTGCGATACTGAAACGCAACGTTCTGCGAGACGAGCGGAGCGGGGTTGCACCGGTACTTCACGCGGCTGGTCGCACGCCCGATTCGTCCCGAGGCCCTTGGGAAGGCTGCGAGGTTTTCCAGGGGGGAGGCGGCTCGCCCAATTTCTTCTCCCAATCTACGGGCGAGCCGCTTCACGTCCCCTTCAGACAAGCCTCAATCGCATGTGCCGCCGGAGCGCCCCGGCCAGGGAAACGATGGCCGCATCGCCCATGCCGCCGCCTGGCAGAGGGAATAGCCTGTGATCGTCTACGGACATCAGTTCGCATCCCGCATGCTGCTCGGAACGGCGCTCTACCCGTCTCCTGCAATCATGGCCGAGGCGATCCGCGCCGGCAACGCAGCGGCGGTGACGGCTTCCGTACGCCGCGAGTCCGTGGGCAAGGCCCAGGCGTCGACCGGGTTCTGGAGCCTGCTGCAGGAGCTGAGACTGCCTGTGCTGCCGAACACGGCCGGGTGCCGAACGGTGAAGGAGGCGGTGACCACCGCCCACATGGCGCGCGAGATCTTCAGCACGAGCTGGATCAAGCTCGAGGTCATCGGCGACGAGGACACGCTGCAGCCAGACGTCTTCGGTCTGGTAGAAGCCGCGCGTATCCTCGCCGAGGAGGGGTTTCAGGTCTTCCCCTACACGACCGAGGATCTGGTCGTCGCCGAGCGCTTGCTCGGTGCTGGGTGCCGGGTTCTGATGCCCTGGGGCGCACCGATCGGCTCCGCGCGCGGCCTGAACAACGCCTACGGGCTGCGCACGCTACGTGCCCACTTCCCGGATGTTCCGATCATCGTGGACGCCGGACTGGGCGTTCCGAGCCATGCATCGCAGGCCATGGAGCTCGGATGCGACGGCATTCTCCTGAACACCGCCATTGCCAAGGCCGGCGATCCCCCCAGAATGGCGATAGCGTTCTCGAAGGCCGTCGAGGCTGGGCGGCTCGCCTATCTCGCGGGCGCGCTCGAGCCGCGCGACATGGCGTACCCATCGACGCCGCAGCTCGGCAAGCCGCTGCTGGCTGCCGGGGGATGACATCCCCGCACGTCCAGAACGTCGATCCACTCGCACGATAGTCACAAGCAGGCACGCATGGTCACCGTCTACGACTCCCGCCATCAGCGGCCGCGGCATCCCGAGAAGGCGAAGCGGCCGGATTCACCGCGCCCGCCTCGCCCGGACTGGATCCGCGTCAAGCTCTCGTCGGAGCCCACTCTCAGCCAGACCCTGTCGGTCGTGCGCCAGCACGGGCTGAAGACGGTATGCGAGGAGGCCGCTTGCCCCAACCTCAGCGAATGCTGGTCCAAGCGGCACGCGACGTTCATGATCATGGGCGACACCTGCACGCGTGCCTGCGCGTTCTGCAACGTCAGGACCGGACGCCCCGAACCGCTGAACCCGCATGAGCCAGAGGAGGTCGCGTCCGCCGCCGCCAAGCTCGGCCTCAAGCACGTGGTCATCACCTCGGTGGACCGGGACGACCTGGCGGACGGCGGGGCGGAACATTTCGCGCGGACTATCGAAGCCGTGCGGCAGAGCACGCCGGCCGCGACCGTCGAGGTGCTGACGCCCGACTTCCTGCGCAAGCCCGGCGCCGTCGAGACCGTGATGGCGGCGCGGCCCGACGTCTTCAACCACAACCTCGAAACCGTGCCCTCGCTTTATCTGAAGGTCCGCCCTGGGGCACGCTACTTCCATTCCCTTCGCGTGCTCCAGACGGCGAAGGACCTGAACCCCGACGTCTTCACGAAATCCGGAATCATGGTGGGGCTCGGCGAGGAGCGTGACGAGGTACATCAGGTCATGGATGACCTGCGTTCGGCCGGCGTCGACTTCCTGACCATCGGTCAGTACCTTCAGCCGACCCCGAAACACGCGCCGTTGATACGCTATGTGCCTCCCGAGGAGTTCGAGACCTACCGCCGTGTGGCGATGTCGAAAGGCTTCCTGTTGGTCTCGTCGTCTCCGCTGACACGGTCGTCGCATCACGCGGACGAGGATTTCGAGCGCCTTCGCGCCGCGCGCAGGGCCGAAGCAGCGCCGCGCGTCGGCTAGCGGAGGCGCGCCGCGGTCGCGCGCCTGCGCCGCAAAGCACTACGAGCGTCCTTCACCCGCATAGGCGAGCCTGAGGCCGCCCCAATGGCGGCCGGAGACGAACAGCGGTGCTGAAACGTCCATCATGGGCACCTTCTTTCCCTGTCCCATGTCGCGCTGATAGGTCTGCACCAGGAACGGCTCGGAATTGCTCCCAGCCGACTTGCCCACGCGGTCGTTGAAAATGCGCCGATTGCGGCAATTAGCTGCGTTCCAGACGGGATCCTGGCCCTGCGGCTTCGAGAATTTTTTGTTGTGCGTCGGCAGGTATCCGTTCCTGTCGATCGGCACGCAGTAAACCACCCGGTCGCTGAACGAGAGGGCATCCTCGATGAGGTCGCGCAGGATGCGGTCGAACACGTCGACATATCGGGTCGTGAACTGCTCCGGGTTGGTATTCGGGATCCGCACGTAGTTCGTGTCGAAGACATCGTCGAGCGTCAACGCACCGCTGCGCACCGCTTCGTCGATCGTCTGCGATACAAGCAGCGCGCGTCGCATCACCTCGCGCACGAAAGGCGTATCGGACGATTCCACGCCCGAATCGACGGTGATGGCCAGCAGCTTCTCGCCCGATCTCTCCAGCATCGCCAGCCGCTCGTTGATATGGGCGATGTTGAGCGCCGACTCGCCGAATCCGCCTGCCAGCACGTCGACTCCCTCGACCAGCACACGGCCGCGCCCCTCGATCGTGGTGACCCGCGTCGCGATTCCGGAGGTCTCCTCGGCAATGCTGAGAACGGTCGCTTCCATACCGTCGAACGTAGCGGCAAGGTGCGCGTTGCTCGTGCTCACAGAGGCGGCAATCTCGGCGCTGCGCTGGCCTTGCTCGATCAGTTGCTCGACCTTGAACGTCAGATCCTTCATCGTCTGCGCGATCTCGCGGGTGGCCGCCGCCGTCTGTCCGGCAAGAGCCTTGACCTCGGATGCAACCACCGCAAAGCCCTTCCCTGCCGCGCCGGCGCGCGCCGCCTCGATGGTGGCGTTGAGCGCCAGCAGGTTCGTCTGGCTCGCGATCGCATCGATCCCGTTCGCGACCTTGGTGACCTTGCCCAACGCCTCCTGCAGGCCGCCCAGAAGATCGCGCTGCTGGGACACCGTACCGACGAGCGCATCGACGCCGTCGATGGAATCCCGAAGCTTGCCGAGGGACTGCGCGACTTCCGTTCTCGCGTCCTCGACGATCCTGAGGCTCGAAGCGGCACCTTCCGCGATGCGCGCGTTGTCGGCTCCGAGCGCGTGCATCTCGGTCCGGATGCCCGAGAGCTGATCGGCCTGCTTCTGCATCCGGGCCGCAAGCTCGCCGACACTGCAGGCGACGTCCACGATACCGTGGCCCACGCCGCTCGCCTCGGTGGCAAAGCGTCGGATGATCTCGTCGGCTGCCTTGGGGCGCTCCGGCGCCGCGTGGTCGGCAATATCGTTTGCGGGCGTGCCTGCGGTGCGGCTGTGCGTCTTGATCACTGTTCACCTGCTCGAGAGAACGCGCACAAGGGCTCGCATGGCGATGCTGTTCGCATCGGCTCATCGAGCAATTCGCAAGTTGGAAGCGCAACCGGGAACGCGACCGATATCAGACGCACTTCCCAACACCATGGAACGGTGAGGTATTCGCCGTCTTAGGTCAATTGCTCCAAGGTCGATTGGAGGTCATAGCGGGGCATCGCGAACACCCGTAAACGCAGGCTTTAACGCACCGCGGCCAGCATGGTCACGCAGCATTGTTCCGCATACTGTCGCGCGCCTGCAACGCGAAGCTACTTTGCCTTCGGCTTGGAGCGCCCGATCCCTTCGTGCCGAAGGTAGGAGATGACCTGCCAGACCTCCGTATCCGACAAGGTGCCCTCGTAGCCGCCCATGAGCGTGCCGGGCCGGCCCTTCATGATGATGTCGAACACGATCGTGTCGTCCGCTCCGCCGTTGGGGCGGAAGAGGCCTTCGACAAGGTTCGGTGCGCGCGCGCCGAGGCCGTTGGCGCCATGGCAAAAGAGACAGGTGTTGCTGTAGAGGGCTTTGCCTGCCTCGACCGCCTCGGCCTGGCCTTCGAGTGGGTTTTTCCGTTCTGCAACGTCTTGTGCAAACGCGCATTGCGCGCTTGCGACGCAAAGCACTGCCATCGACAGTGCTGCCGTCCACTGCTTCATCGTTTGGGTGGCTCCTGAGTGTCGGTGTGACGGCACGCCGGCCGAGGCCGGCGTGCCGCTATGCGCCGCGCTATTTCTTGTGAAGGGCGAACACGAACAAGCTGCCCCCGTGCTGGCGCGTCTTGAGCCATTCGCCATAGACCAGCGGCCAGAGGCTGCCGCCACCCGGTCCGGCCAGAATGGCGACGTACTGAGTGTTGCCCACCATGAACGTCGTTGGGTTCGAGTGGATGCCAGTGCCCACGTTGAACTCCCACAGCGTCTCGCCGGTGTCGTCCTTGATGGCGCGGAAGACGCCGTCGGCATCACCGTTGAATACCAGGCCGCCGGCGGTCGCCAGCATGCCGCCCGTTGCAGGCGTGTTCTGGCGGCGGGTCCAAACGAGCTCACCCGTCGTTCCATCGAACGCCTTCACATAGCCACCGCCGGGATTGAGCCGCAGGACGTCGGTCGCCAGGAACCATTGGCCCGGCTTGAACTCTTGCTTCTTCGCGGCGACGTCCATCGACATGTCGCGGCCCGGAACGTAGATGTAGCCGGTCTTCTTGCTATAGGCCGCAGGCACCCACTCCTTGCCGCCGTCGAGCACAGGCGCGATGTCCTTCGTCTCCTTTCCGTAGGTCGGAATCTTCTCGGGATCCGCCTCGGGCCTGCAGTTCTCGCCCCAGCTCTTCACCCAGTTGACACGCTGCATCTCCACGACCCAGTTGCACTTGTAGGTCTCGCGGTCGATCGAGTAGAGGTGGCCGTTCCGGTCCGCGTGGAGCCAAGTCTTCCGGTTCTGCTTGTCGGTGATCAGGATGGCCTCGTTGGTGCCGTCGTAATCCCACACATCGTGCGGCGTGTACTGGAAGTGGCCCTTGATCTCGCCGGTCTTCACATCGACGGCGATCGTCGAGCCCGTGTACAGGTTGTCGCCGGGACGGACGCTGCCATCGAAATCGGGAACCGGATTGCCTACGCCCCAGAGCAGGAGGCCCGTGTCCTTGTCATAGGACCCCGGCAGCCACGGCGTACCGCCGGCCGTCTTCCAGGAGTCTCCGCCCCACGTCTTCGCGATCTCCTCTTTGCCCGTCATGGGAACGGTGTGCGTTTTCCAAGCTTCCTTTCCGTCATCGACATTGAGCGCGTAGATGGTGCCCGGATTGGCTCCAAGATCGCCGCCCGAGTTGCCGATTAGCACTTTCCCGTCGACGATCATCGGCATGGACGTGAAGATCTCGCCCGTCTTGTAGTCGCCGAGCTTCGTCTCCCAGACCACCTCGCCGGTGTGGTTGTCGAGCGCCACGACATGCGTGTCGAGCGTGGCCAGGATCACCTTGTCCTCGTAGGCGATCACGCCGCGGTTCACGTCGCCGCAGCAGAGCTTCGGCCCGAGGTCGGCGGGAAGCTTGCGATCGTAACGCCAGAGCACCTTGCCGCTCACGCCATCGATGGCGAAGACGCGGTTCTGGCTCGAGGTCACATAAAGCCGGCCGTTGACTGCCGTGACTTGCGAATCCTGCGCGCCGAGAACGCCGAACGAGAGGCTCCATTTTGCGACCAAGTCGCCGACCGTATCCGTGTTGATCTGGCTGAGAGGCGAATACCGCGTGCTCTCGTAGTCGCGGCCGTACATCAGCCAATTGTTCGGATCCTTGTCCGCATTGAGCAACATGTCGTCGGTGACGTAGTACTCGATGTGCTTGCCATCCAGCGTGGATACGCCGAGCGCCATCGCCGGTGATGTGCAAACGCTGAACGCGGCACCCAACAGCAGTGCCCTCTTGAAGCTCATACTCCTTGCTTTCATTGGATCGTCGCTCCCTACCCGAATGTTTGATTTTTTGGCGACCCGAACGGGTCCCCTTGACGGCAGCGACACCGGTGCAGTCGCCGTGCCAACGGCGGGAAACATTCCTATTTCAATTGGGAACAATGCCTTAGCAATGCCGGGAGTATTGGGATGGTGGTGTGCGAATGCCACACCTGTCGCGAAGGCAATACGCCGAGGATGGCAACAACGAACCGAACGTACCGTGGGATGAAAACCACGCAGCTCAGTTGCAAATGAAAATCATCCGCAATTTTACTTGCGAGGCCGTGCCTCATCCGTCATCCTCTGTTGCAAATAGTTTGCAACAAGGGCGGCTCTCATGAACCACTGCACCTCTGCACTCCCCTTCACGCTCTCGGTCATGCTAGTCGCCCTATGGAACACGCCCGCGGCGGCAGCGGACCGGAGCAAGAGCGGATACACGCTCTTCAACCCGACACCGGACAGCCAGCTTCGGGACATGTCGACCGACCGGCCCGACAAGACGGAAAGCCCCTATACGGTCGATGCCGGGTGGTTACAGGTCGAAACCGATCTCGTGGCCTATACGCGCGACAGCCTGGACGGCAGCACCACCCGCACGATCGACGTCATGCCCGTGAACCTCAAGATCGGGCTCACGAGCAGCACGGACCTTCAGATCGTCTACGGCGCATACAGTCATGCGCGCACCTCCGGCGGAGGCGCAACGGAGGAGGAGAGCAGCTTCGGCGACCTCGTCTTACGCGTGAAGCACAACCTCTGGGGAAACGATGGCGGCCAGACAGCTCTCGCGGTCATGCCCTTCCTGAAGGTGCCGACCAACAATGCGGCGAGCCTTAACGACGAGTTGGAGGGAGGTGTGATCGTGCCGCTAGCCGTCGACCTGGGTCACGGCATGGGTCTCGGCCTCATGGCCCAGGTCGATATCCTGAAAAGCAAAAGCGGCAGCGGCTATGAGCCGACCTTCATCGGCTCCGCCGCCCTCGGTTTCGAGCTGACCGAGCGGTGGGGCATGTACGTGGAGGCCTTCGTCGAGCGCGGCACCGAAGGCGGCGCGGAGACGGTGGTGACCCTCGACGGCGGCTTCACATACGCCGTCACGGACCACCTGCAGCTCGATGTCGGCACCAACGTCGGCGTCACCGAGGCCGCCGACGACGTGACCGTCTTCGCGGGGATGTCTCAGCGCTTCTAGCCAGCAGGCGCCCTTTTCTCTTGGGAGCCTAGACCGTCAGACCGGCTTGTCCTCGCGGAAGTGGCCGAAGCTCTGAGGCACGCCGGCGCCGAACAGCATCACCTCGTAGATCTCGGGCTCGCCGCCTTCCATGCCCGGAGAGCCGATCGGCATCCCGGGCACCGCCAGCCCGCGCCCGGCGGGCTTCGCTGCGAGCAGCCGCTTGATCGCAGCCGCCGGCACATGTCCCTCAATGATATAGCCGGCGATTTCACCCGTGTGGCACGACGACAGCTCCGCCGGCACGCCGAAGCGCACCTTGACGGGCTTCATGTCCGGCGCATCGTGGACTGTTACGGCAAAACCGTTAGCGGTCAGATGCTCGACCCAGTGGTGGCAGCAGCCGCACGTCGGATCGCGGAATACAACCATGGAGGGGGGCGTATCAGCCCAGGCGCGAGTGGCGAGGAGCGCCGGCCCGGCGGCCATCCAGCCGAGCATGGTCCGGCGATTGAAAAACGGCGTGCCATCCATCGTCCACCTCCCCATCGCTCCGGATAGATTCGGCCACGCTCAGCGCGCGCTGCGCGCCAGCACGTCCATCAGTTCGTCGATCTTCTTCGTCTGCTCAGCGGCGTCGCCGCTCGCCATCGCATGCGCGACGCAATGGGAAATGTGGTCCCGCAGAACATCCTCCTCGACGCGCCTGAGCGCCGCCCGCACCGCCGCGATCTGCGTGACGATGTCGATGCAATAGCGGTCCTCCTCGACCATGCGGCCGAGACCGCGCACCTGACCTTCGATGCGCGAGAGGCGTTTGAGCCGGGAAGCCTTTGAAGCTTTCATCATGCTTGACAGATACCCCACGGGGGTATATCTGTCAAGCCATACCCCCGGAGGGTATATGTTGGATGAGCGCCCAGAGGATATCGGCCATGGCTGAGCATGAGACGCACAAGCACGGATCGTCCTGCTGCCAGCACGGAACCCACGGCCACAAGAATGCCCATGCTGCACCCGGCGCGCATACGGTGAAGGATCCGGTCTGCGGCATGGTGGTGGATCCGCACACCGCCAAGCACCAGGCAAGCCACAACGGCAAGCCCTACTACTTCTGCTCCGCGCGCTGCCGCGAGAAGTTCGCAGCCAACCCCGCCGCCTACCTTGATCCCGAGCAAGCCGCGCCGAAAACGGCGCCCCCGCCGGGCACGATCTACACCTGCCCCATGCATCCCGAGATCCGCCAGCAGGGACCGGGCAGTTGCCCCATCTGCGGCATGGCCCTCGAACCCGAGACGCCGGCTGCCTCTGACGTGCCCAATCCCGAACTCGCAGACATGAAGCGCCGCTTCTGGATCGGCCTCGCGCTCACCCTTCCTGTCTTTCTCCTAGAGATGGGCGGTCATCTAACCGGCCTGCAGCACACGCTTGGCCGGCAGACCTCGAATGTCATCCAGCTCCTGCTCGCTACGCCCGTCGTGCTCTGGGCCGGATGGCCGTTCTTCGAGCGCGGCTGGGCCTCGCTCAAGACAATGAACCTCAACATGTTCACGCTCATCGCCATGGGCACGGGCGTGGCGTGGATCTACAGCATCGTCGCCACGCTCTGGCCGGGCCTCTTCCCGGTCTCCATGAGGGACGCGCACGACGGCTCCGTCGCCGTCTACTTCGAGGCCGCCGCCGTCATCACCGTGCTCGTGTTGCTGGGCCAGGTTCTGGAGCTGAACGCACGCGAGCGCACCAGCGGCGCCATCCGCGCGCTTCTCGACCTCTCGCCCAAGACAGCGCGCCGCATCCGACCCGACGGCACCGATGAGGACGTTGGCCTCGAGGAGATCGCCGCCGGCGACCGCCTGCGCGTGCGGCCGGGCGAGAACATCCCGGTCGACGGCGAGATCCTAGAAGGCCGCAGCGCCATCGACGAGTCCCTGGTGACCGGCGAATCCATGCCCGTGACCAAGAGCGCGGGAGAAGCCGTCATCGGCGGCACCACCAACCAGTCCGGCGCCTTCGTCATGAGCGCCGACAAGGTCGGCCGCGACACCATGCTCGCCCGCATCGTGCAGATGGTCGCCGACGCCCAGCGCAGCCGCGCACCCATACAGCGGCTCGTCGACCAGGTCTCCGCTTGGTTCGTGCCCGCCGTCATCGCCGTCGCGGTGCTTGCCTTTGCCGCCTGGTCGATCTGGGGACCCGAGCCGCGCCTCGCCTATGCGCTGATCGCTGCCGTTTCCGTTCTCATCATCGCCTGCCCGTGCGCGCTCGGTCTCGCAACACCCATGTCGATCATGGTCGGCGTCGGCCGCGGCGCCAAGTCCGGCGTGCTGATCAAGAACGCCGAGGCGCTGGAGCGCATGGAAAAGGTCGATACGCTGCTCGTCGACAAGACCGGCACGCTGACAGAGGGCAAGCCGCGCGTTGTCGCCATCCGCAGCGCGCCGGGCATCGAAGAGACGGAGCTTCTGCGCCTTGCTGCCAGCCTGGAGCGCGGCAGCGAGCACCCGCTTGCCGCAGCCATCGTGCAGGCGGCGCAGGAGCGTGGCCTCACGCTTGCAGAGCCGCAAGGCTTCGATAGCCCGGTCGGTAAGGGCGTCGTTGGATCGGTCGAGGGCAAGCACCTCGTCATCGGCAACCGCATCATCATGGCCGATGCCGGTATCGACACCGTCCCCCTCGACGCCGCGGCGGACGAGCTGCGCCGCGACGGCGCGACCGTCATCTACGTTGCCGTCGACGGCAGAGCCGCCGGCGTGATCGCCATCGCCGATCCCGTAAAGCCGACGACGCCGGCCGCCATTGCCGCGCTCAAGGAGGCCGGCATTCGCATCGTCATGCTGACCGGGGACCAGCGCACGACGGCCGAGGCCGTCGCGAGGAGGCTCGGCATCGACGACGTCGAGGCCGAGGTGCTGCCCGAGGACAAGAGCGCCGTCGTCGCCCGCTTCAAGGGCAAGAATCATGTCGTCGCCATGGCCGGCGACGGCATCAACGATGCACCGGCCTTGGCCGCGGCTGACGTCGGCATTGCCATGGGCACCGGCACCGACGTCGCCATGGAGAGCGCGGGCGTGACCCTACTCAAGGGCGACCTCACCGGCATCGTGCGCGCGCACGCGCTGTCGACCGCCACCATGGCCAACATCCGCCAGAACCTGTTCTTCGCCTTCATTTACAACGCCGCCGGCGTGCCCATCGCGGCCGGGGTGCTCTATCCCGTCTTCGGCATCCTGCTCTCGCCGATGATCGCGGCAGCGGCCATGTCGCTGTCCTCGGTCAGCGTCGTCGCCAATGCGCTGCGCCTGAACCGCGTGCAGCTCTAGCTATCCGGTCCATACCCTGAACCGTTCACCCATGGAGGACGAAATGAAACGCTCCCTGTCGTTGTCCTTGCCGATACTGGCGCTCCTCCCCGCGCCCGTATGGGCCGACAATCACGATCCGCATGCCATGCACAAGGAGATGCACAAGGAGATGCACGAGCACATGCATGGCGAGACGCACGGCGATCCAGCACACGGCGAGAAGAGTGGATCCGACCATGGCCGGCAGGACGGCAACGCGCACGATCACGGCGCCGCCGACATCCCCGAGGGCGAAACCGCACGCGCGTTCAAGGAGGCGAATGACAGGATGCACCAGGGCATGTCGGCCGCGCTGACCGGCGACCCGGACGTGGACTTCATGCGTGGCATGATTCCACATCACCAGGGCGCCATCGACATGGCCGAGATCGTGCTCAAGTACGGAAAGGACCCGGAGACGCGCAAGCTCGCCAAGGAAATCATCAAGGCGCAGACGGCCGAGATCGCCCACATGAAGCAGTGGCTCGCCAAGCGTGGCAAATAGCCGGCAGCGTGCACCGCTCCCGTGCGCGGCCCGTAGAAGGCATGCAGGGGCGCCCACGCCACCCCGCCTTGGACCATGACCGGTGCCGGCCTCGGCATGGTCCGATCGATGCTAGGCATGACGGCGCCCCGCCCGCTCCCTGGAGGGAACGGCATCGGCGCGAGACACCGCCAGGCAGCGCACTGGCCGGCGGCCTCGCCTCGCACCGTGTGAATGGGATCTGGAACTTCGGCGGCGTGCGTATCACGCGTCAAAGAAGCACGCCGCCGCGTCACCCGAAACCCGGAAGTTGCCCGCCGGGTTTCGAGGACAGTTGCAGTGTCAGAGAGTTAGTACTGCTTCGGACACCAGGATTCCGAGGAGGACTTGCAAGAGACGGGGAAGGCCTTAGCCATTTTTTCGGCCGCGGCCCATTCTTCCTCATCGACGCCGTTGTTCACGTCGGCGTCCATCGCAGTAAAGGTCGGCGCGGGATCGAGGTTCAGCTTCGACACGTTCGCCTCCCACTCCGTACGGCTGATGCGGCCGTTGCCATCGGTGTCGAGCGTCTTGAACTGGCTCGCCCAATCAGCCATCGCAACCGAGGGAAGCAAGGCAACTGTCGCGGCAATCAGAAGGCGTTTCATCATGTCTTCTCCCTAATGAATATCGTTGCCCGTTGTGGGCTTTCGCGTCGCAGAGCCACGTCGGCGACGGGTCAATTGAGCGCGCGGGCGCGACATTTTCACAAGGTCAGGAGAGGCAAAGTTGCACGGGACATCTTGCAGCATCCGCCGCGATCAAGTTGCAGCGCATAGCAAGATCAAACGGCAATCCGCGGCTCGCCACCGAGCGCTGCCCGCGTGGTGAACGGGTAACGGCCAGTTGAGATAAAGCGCGCCCGGACGCGAGGATGGCGCTTCCGCGCCTTGCGCCCCCGCGGAACACGGCCTAACTCCATGTCAGGCCGTGCCGAATCGTACGGAGACCACGAGCGCGGTCGTCCTCCGCCGCAGAAGGAGCCAGATCATGAGAACCAGATTTCTGATCGCCGCCACCTTCGGTACGTTGGCACTCGTCTCGGCTCCGATTGACGCCGATGCCGGCCGCAAGAAGCCGTCACCCGAGCGCGACCGCGCCGCCGTCCGCGACTGCACGCCCGTCAACGGCCCTTACGGCTACTACGGCAACCCCTGGTGCGACGACGGCTACAAGCAGGCCGAGGACTATCCGCCCGGCGCCGGAGGCTACTTCGACGTCTTCGACCTTCCCCAAGTGCGCCGCCTGACCCGCCGCTGGGACTGATCTCGACGCTGTTCGAACACAACTGAATCTTAAGGGCCGCTGCCGCCGTCCACGGACGCGCAGCAGCGGCAGCCTTGCCTCCCGCTCTACACCGTGGTGCGTCGGCGGCCATCGCCAGCGATGCCGCGCACCTTGCGCACGGCACGGTTGAGATCATCCTCGAGAATGATCCGCCCCTCGAGCCTCGGATCGCCGATTTCGAGCTCGATCACCAGCTCTCCCCGCGCGGTGATGCGCGAGGAGAAGGCGAGGTTGTGCTCGCCGAAGAGAACTTGCTGGTGGGCAACCTCGAGTTGCCGGTGACTTTGCAGGATAGCCCTGAGCGCCAGCACGGCGGCACGCTCCGCCTTCCGTCCGAGCTTTGCGGCGACGGCATGGGAGGTCATGACATGGAAGGGAAGAAAAGCGCGGTAGGTCATCGGTGTCTCCTTCAGACAAGCCAACGCGCGTGCGGAATCGCACGGGCGGGCGGTGGCTTGTTCGAAGGGATGTCGCTAATGGCGCATGGCCGAGATCTAGGAGCTTTCGTCACCCCGGTCAAGCGCGGCACGCGACGGATATCGGCCGATGCGCCGTTCTATGGAATGGCACGGCGTCCAATTCGCGTTTCCGGATCGGGCTCGGAAGGCTTTCGCCGCGTCTGCGTGCGTGACGTCTGTCTGCTCACGTAGGAATGCGAGAATGGAGCAATCATGAGAAAACTGAGACTGATCGGCGCTATGGCCGGTCTCACGCTGATGGGTGTCGCGGCGGCCGAGGCGGCCCCTGGCTTCTCCACGGCAAACGTGAATATCCGAACAGGCCCGGATACGGACTTCCCGAGTGTGGGCGTCATTCCCGAGGGCGACCCACTTGAGATCGCGGGCTGCCTGCGCGACGAATCCTGGTGTGACGTCATCTGGGCCGGCAGCCGGGGCTGGGTCTATAGCGAGTATCTGGCCTTCGAGCAGCGCGGCGAGTACGTGGCACTGCCGGACGTCGGTCCCGCGGCATTCCGCATCCCGTTCGTCACCTTTGTGGCCAGGGACTATTGGGACCGCTACTACGTGGGCCGCCCCTGGTACAAGGACCGCACGCGCTGGTACTCCTACAAGGTCCGCCCGCGGCCGGGCTGGCGCGCACCGCCTCCGGGTACCCGCAAGGCCGGCTGGTGGCGCAAGGACTACCGCGCACCCACGGGCCTGAAGCCGCCGCCGGACCGTTGGCGCCGGGTCGAGCGCCGCGAGGACAGGCGCGACGACCGCCGCGACCGGCGAGACGACAGGCGCGATCACCGCTGACCGCCTTTTTTGGAAGAAGCCCCGGTGCTTGCACCGGGGCTTCTTTCATATCGCCTGTTGAGCCGCCTGCTCGAGGTAGCGCACGAAACGCTCGAACGCCTCGATGTAGGCCGCATCGAGAAACTCGTCGATGCGGACGATGAGGCCATCCCGCACGCGGACGCGAAATCTCACCCGCACATCCAACCGCTCTCGAGTCTTTCGATGCACGTGGTAGCCGAGCACGGTCGCGCGGATCTCGCCATTTTCATAGACGAGATTCTCGATGACGAAGGCGTCGACGACGAACGTGTCGATGATAAGCTTCAGTCGGGCGGACACCTCGGGCTTGCCCTCGGCGCTCGAAACCCAGGGGATCTGCAGCGCATCGACGTTCACGCTGTGGACGATGTCGTCGGCCAGAAGGGCAAGCACGCCCTCGAAATTTCCGTCGCTCCAGTGGCGGACCGCGAGACGGAATACCGCGGCTTCCTCCTCCTGCGACATCGCATGCCCCCCTCAATTCAGCGCGGCAACGAACAGCCGCCCAAACCCCTCAGTTCTCATCCATCTTGAGCGCAGCGATGAAAGCCTCCTGCGGGATCTCGACCTTGCCGAACTCACGCATCTTCTTCTTGCCGGCTTTCTGCTTGTCCAAGAGCTTGCGCTTGCGCGTGATGTCGCCGCCGTAGCACTTGGCCAGAACGTCCTTCCTGAGAGCGCGGATCGTCTCGCGCGCGATCACCTTGCCGCCGATCGCCGCCTGCACC
>NZ_JADZBI010000222.1 GCF_020852195.1 Hyphomicrobium sp.
GACGCCCATCGTGCCGTGGCGTACCTTGCACGCCATGGCTTCTCTGCCCTGCGCCTTGCGTCGTGCTCGCGGTTGCGGATGCGACGGTCGAGAGGCTTGGGCAGGGGGGGCTCCTGGCTCCAACGAAAACGCCCGCCGCGACAACTGCCGGGCGGGCGCAACTTCACATCTGGGATAACGGAAATCTGATTTTCTGCGATTTGTCAAGCCGAGAAGTGTGAGGCCAGCGCATCCAGCCCGGCGCAAAGCGACGCCCAGCGGCCGGAAACAACGACCTCGTCGTACAGAGCGACGGCGCAGACCGAGCGCTCGGCATCGATCCCGACACCCCTCAGCACTCCGCGGGCCGACTCGTAGCGCTTCGTGGCGCGGACCACGGCCCGCAGCCTATCGCTGTGGCGCGACAACTCCACGATGTTGGCGCCGGCGCCCAAGGCCTCGATGATCTCGACATCCTCGCGGGTGGCCTCTCCACCGCCGCCATAGCCGGCTTGGTATGACGGGCTGGCGACCGTGCGCCGCGGCATGCCCTTGAGGCGATCATAGGAGCCAGCCAGCGCCGCAAAGCGGGTAGCAGCCATCACCTGACGGTCGGTGAGCACATCCTTGAGCCGCAGCCGGCCGATCTCGGATCGCAACAGAGGATTGGCGGCGCCGCGCTTGGCGGCATCGATGATCGCCCGCACGACGGCTGGGCTTGCCGTCTCCGGCTTGAGCTTGCCGCCTGGGTAGCGGGGGCGAGCTGCTGACTTCGGACGTGACATGGCGGCCTCCTGGAGTAGGCCGCCCTTGGCGGTAGAGCGCGCAGGGAGAGAGGTAGGTGATTTGAGGCGGGATGGTCAAGGCGATGGCGCCACCGAGGCGACGGTTGAGACGGTTGAGACGGTTGAGATGCGTCCTTATAAACACCCCCACCAAAAACCCCAATTCTAGGTAGAATATAATCTTCTACTCTCAACCGTCTCAACCGTTATATATATATGATTATATTAGACTTTTTTCACAAAATCCTCATCTCAACCGAACTCTCAACCGTTCCTCAACCGTCTCAACCGTCGGCAAAAAAAAATCTCAACCGAACGGTTGAGAGTTCGGTTGAGATCACGGCCGTGGCGTCATCCCCGCCGCGCGGCCCGCGCCCTCCGGCGCAGCTCACGCTCGATCGCGGTGCGGATCAGGCTCTCGACATCCTGCCCCGTCTCCGCCGCGAGCGCGCGCAGCCCCGCGTCCTGCTGCTCCGTGAGCCGCAGCGTGATCCTGCGCGCGTAGAGCCTCGGGCGACCCCTGCGGGCGGGCGGCTGTAACAATTCGTGATCGTCGCGGCGCATAATAATGGATAGCCGATATTGACACCCCTGTCCAGTATGCTATGGTGTGCATGTCAGCAGATGCTGACGCTCACAGAGAGGCCCTACGGGGGCCGAATGGAGAGAGAGATGATGCCCGCCAACCAGACCTACACAGTCACTTCCGCCGCTGGCGTTGTATTGGCCAAAGGTCTCGACAAAAAGGCCGCCGCCGCGATGGTTCGCGAGCTTGGCGGCCACGCCGCCGCGACATTCAAGCAAGATGCCCCCGCCGCTCGCTTCGCGCCGGCTGAACAATTCACCGTCCGCGAGTGGGCTGAGACACTCCGCTCCGCCGGGTATATGCGGCGTCGGTGAATGGAGTCTGACAGATGACTAATCATTCAACAATCGGGTACAGAATCATACAGATCAACCCTTGTGGCTCCGATGCACCCACGCGCATCTACACCACCGAGCGGGCGGCATTCGCCGCTGCTCAGCGATTCGGCTCAAAGGTAGGACATCCGCATAATTACACCTCCGAGCGCGTCACCGACATGCCCATACCCGGCGCCAACGATGCGGCGGGATGGAATGCGTACAGGTTAGCGCACGGCATCGCAGCGCGATGAGGCGAAATGAGAGCCAAGGGACTCAACTATATAATTCCCCAGATGAAAACCACCCTCAATCTTTCCCCGCCTCTCGCCGCAGCCCAGCGGGAGGCGGAAACCATGGGCGTCTCGTTCCCCGCGCTCCTGACGGCCGATGTCGTGCGCTATCGCGCGCTGGCCGCGGCGGCACGGCCGCCGCTCGACGCGTGGCAATGGGGCCTACTGTCCCACGTGCTCGACGGTGTGGAGGCGCACCACATCCTCTGCGGCGATGACACGCTGCCGAGCGGCCGGCGCATCGTCGCCGAGATTGATAGCTGGGCTGACAACGCCTCCGATGAGGACGTGCTGCGCGCCGGCGAGTTGTGTCGGCAGGTGTCGGCATGGCCGCCGCCGACCATCGCAGGCGTGCTGTTCCGGCTGCGCTCTGGAGCGGGACGATGAGCGACTATCGCTCTCGACTGACGGTGTAGCGGCTTATCCCCCTCGTGGTCTCCGGTTTATTTGCCGGAAATCCACTTATACGGAGTTTGGGGGGCAAAACAGGGCAATTGAAATCGGGATTAGAAAGGCAGGTTAGTGAGGTAAGCAAATTCGTAGCGAGCGGTTTCGCCGCGGTCCTTCGCGGATTGCACTCGCTCCCACGCCGCCTGGATTCGCGCCTCTGTGCTGTCGATATTGATCGACTTCAGCAGTCCGCGCGCGGTCCACATCGTCCATGCGCGCAAGTCAGCATCCTCACGCGATGGCCGGCCCCCTCGCCGCCGCGGCGTGAAAAACCGCTGAACGGATTTTACCCCATTCGCGGCTGCGCCTACGCCTGCGCCGATCGTAGCGTCGGGAGCGGCTAATTGACCGGCTATTGGCACTCGGAAAAATTGACCGGCTATTGGCACTCGGAAAAATTGACCGGCTATTGGCACTCGGAAAAATTGACCGGCTATTGGCCGTGCTCATTACGCCCTAATGCTGTACCAGACCGTCGGCGTGCCGCCACCCGGCGGGACCGTTTTTTCAATTCTAATATCCTCAGCCTCGGCGAGCGAGTTGATCACGTCATTAAGCTCGCGCGTCTTGTAGCGGTGCTTGATGGCCTGCAGTAGATCGCGCCGCTTGAGCCGGCCACCACGCTCCTGGATCGCCCTGCGTACGGCCTGGGCGGCCGCCTGGCTCTCGCTATCCGCGATGTAGAGCCCAGCACCTTCGGCCAGCCGATCGGCGCTCCATGCGGCAAACTCGCGGCCCCACGCCATGGCCGCAGCGTCGATCTCCCGGCGATCCTGTCCGATGGTGACGATGCTGGCGAGCCGCAGCGCATTTTCGGCCGTGCGAGCGAGGAAGGGCTCCAGGCTGGGATCGGCGTCGCCCTTGGAGTGCATCTCGGCCACGAAGCCGCGGCGGATTTGCTCGGCATCAGGGCTGATGGAGAGCGTGCGGTAGGCCGGCGCCTGCCGAGACTGGCAGAGCATCCCGAGCGGGCCGGCGCTGGCGTAGATGGCCTTGAGCGCGGCCACGATCGCGGCGGGAGGATCGGCCGGCGCCGTTGGCTGCGTCTCCTGCGGCCGGCGCTTGGTTTCGATCACCAGGAAGCGGTTGAGCACGCCGTTCGTCACGTCTGCGCCCTCCAGGGCGTCGTAAAACTCGCGGCTGGTCGAGACGCCGTAGATCGAAAGCGCCGGGCTGAAGATCGTCTCGCTGGCCCGCTGCGCCCATTCCGGCGTGCTCATGGCGCCGAAGCTGGCTCCCCAGGCCGTGCGCAGCAGGCCGGAAATGGCGCCCTCGAATCCGGAGGCGCGGCGATTGTTGATGCGCTTGAGGAAGCTGCCGAACTCGTCCATGGCGCAGACCGATAGTGGGCTGCGGCAGAGGAAGTTGATGACGGCCGGCATGGAAATGAACTGGCTGGGGCCGATGTGTTCCTGCATGCCAGCCGCGGCGAGCAAGACGGCAATCTGGCTTAGCGGGTGGTTCTTGCCGGCGCCCGACGGCGCCAACCCCACCACGTAGAGGTGCGTCCCGCACTTGTTGGGGCCGGCGATGTGGCGGCCGGCGGCGGTGCCAACGATGGTGAGCGCCGCTCCCAAGGCGAGCCCGCGCTGCGGGTAGAGCGCCGTGCCGGCGATCCAATCGGTGATCGCGCCCACAAGGCCTGGCGGGTGGGTAAGGTAGTCTGGGAGTTCGCCGGCCGGCGGGGTGGGAGAAGGCTCCGGTTGGGCGTCCAGCACCTCGCCGGTCTCCGGGTCAATCCTATCGCCGCCGGGCAGGCTCAGCGCGATTTCGACGGCCGGCACGCTGTCATCCGGGCCGCGCGGGCTCGCCTCGCCGGCCTTGAGCGCCCGCGCAATCGTTCCACGCGGCCCCAGGGCCTTGTCGCGCGGGCTGACGCCCCATGACAGCACCGCCTGTTCGAGCGCACTCTGCGCGGCCGCGCGGGCGACGCACCCGCCGCCGACGAGTTGCCCGACGCGGAAAGCAATGCGATTGGCCTCGTCGGATCGCGTGCCGGGTTGGGCCGCGGCGAGCTCGCGCAGCAACTCGTCCAAAGCCGCCTCGCCGTAGGCCAGCAGGCGGGCGTCGCTGACGGGCTCGGCGGGAACCGTGACCTGCAGGGGGCGCTGCGGCGGCTTGAGCAGATCGCACAGCCACGCTGGGGGCGGTCCGGCATCGAAGATCGAACCGTGCTCAGAATAGCAACCTGTCCCGTCCGTAAAGGCCGCGCCGGGTGCAACAACGAAGCCGCCGGCGCCGCGCACGTCGATGCCGCATTCGGCCTTCGGAGGCAGCGCGCCGCGGCCGTTGCCTTGCGGAGGCGTGAAGTCGTTGCGATAGTAGAGGTGGCGGCCGCCTGAGGGGGTGTCGACTGCGGGCGGCTCGCTCAGGTCGTCACCACGCCCGGCGGCGTGCGCGGTGAGCCATGTCAGGCCGTCGCACGGCTTGCGGTCGCAATCGATCACCAGCAGCCCGGTCTTGGCGAGGTCGATGGCCGGAACGGCGTCGGGATGACGCTCCCACATGGCGAGTATCTTCTGCTCGTCCCGCGTCGATACGTCCTTCCAATAGACGCCACGGCAGGGCTGCTTCCGGCCCGGCCCTGCCGACTGCGCTGGGAACACGTAGGCTCCGGCGCGTGCGAGGTCCAACGCCACATCGAGATTATGCGAGGCGAGCGAGACCGAAGTCGGATCGAAGACCGTGGGCAGCAGCGTCATTTTCTCTCCGCTGGAGCCCGGCGACGCGGCCCATAGAGCTTGGCTCCGATCACGCGCAGATACTCGCGCGCATCCCAGGTGAGGTTGGCGGTCTCGACGTCGACCACCAGCAGGCCGTATTCGCGCCAAGCGCGCTGCTTGGTCTCTTCGGCCGGCTCGCGGGCGCGAGGAAGGAGACGGGCGAGCGCGGACTGCATCAGAACGGCGCCTCGTTGGAAGCGAGCTCGGCGCGAAGCCGTGCGGCGAAATCATCCAGCACGTAGCGGACGAATTGAGGAAGCTCGTCGGCTGGGAAGGCAAACTGATCCGCTGGAAGCTGCGCGGCGACCTTCTCCACGGCGCGTTGCTCGATACGATCGAAGTCCTTTGGCATTCGGATGGCCTCCTTGGCGGCAGGCAGGCAGTCGGTGCATGTCCAGGCGAGGTTGTCGGGCGCGCGGCCGACGGCGATGTTGTCGGATCGCCGCCGGCAGATGGCGCAGAGATCGGGTGCGTTGAGTGGGAGGGTCACGCCGCCACCTCTCTTGCTTGGAATCGCCGCCCAACGACGGAGAAGTACCGGCCATCGGGCCGCACCTGGATGGCTTCTGGCGGCCGCAATTCCCCCACCCTGCGCATGGCCTCGTCCACGCTGCGCGGCGGCGACGTACCCGCCGCGCGCTGCCACCACGTTTCCGCCTTCTGGCGCGCGAAGCCTTGGTGATCCAGGCACACCCATTCGCGATGCAGAGTGAAACCGCATTGGTATTCCGCACGCAGCGAGGGCGGCGATCCAGGCTTTTCGTGCCGGAAGTACCGCACCGCATCGACTTCAACCCATGCCGGGGCTCCCCTGCTCAGGATTGACGTGCTGGCGTCGGCCACGGCCTCATGCTTCGGCATCGTTTCGCGCTCCGGCCAGAGGTAAGAGCAAGTCGGGCATGAGCGGGCCGCCAGCGCCACCAGCGTTGCGCAGTTCGGGCACTCCTTCGCCAGTGTCACAGCTTCGCCGTCGCCCTTCGCGCCGCCGCCAGCCGTCGCTTCGACGGCGTCAACCGGGCCGTGGCGCTTCACGTTGCCAGCGAAGTCAAGCACCAGTGCATCGGCCTTGCCGGGCGAGATACGAAAGGCGCGGCCGACTTGCTGGACGTACAGCCCCGTCGACATCGTCGGCCGCATAAGCGCGATCAGGTCGACGTGCGGCACGTTGAACCCGGTAGTGAGTACACCGACCGACGTCAGGCAGCGCAGATGCCCGGAGCGGAACTGCGCAATGCAGCGGTCGCGTTCGGCCTTCGGCGTCTCTCCGGTCACCGCCTCGCAAAGATGCCCGGCGGCGCGCACCGCATCCCGCACCGCCTCTGCGTGCTTCACGCCGGCGCAGAACACGATCCACGCGCGTCGATCGGCGCCGTACTGGCAAAGCTCGCGGACAGCGGCCTGCGTGATCCAGTCCTTGTTGACTGCGATCTCCAGTGCGCCGGGCACGAACTCGCCGCCCCTGCGCGCGACGCCGCTTACATCCATCTTCTGCACCGTCGCCTTGCTGACAAGCGGCGAGAGAAATCCAGCCTCGATAAGATCGGACACGTTCGCCTCATAGGCGATCTTGTCAAAAAGCCGATCCTTGCCACGATCTAGCCTGCCGGAATCCAGGCGATAGGGCGTCGCGGTCAGCCCCACCACGCGCATGTCCGGCGTTTCCTCGCGCAGGCGTGCGATGAATTTGCCGTAGGTGGTTTCGGCAGAGCGCGGAATAAGATGGGCCTCGTCCACCAGCAGCACGTCGAAGCTGCCCAGCTTGTCCACCTTGTTGTGAACAGATTGAATGCCGCAGAACAGCACACGCGAGCGTGTGTCGCGTCGACCGATGCCGGCCGAATAGATGCCCGCCGGCGCCGCAGGCCAGTAGCGCAGCAGCTCGGCGAAGTTCTGCGCGATCAGCTCCTTGACGTGGGTCACGATGCCGATGCGCAGATCGGGATATGCTTCGCACAATTCGCGCACCAGCGTGGCGATCACAAGGGACTTGCCGGCGGCCGTGGGCAGCACGATCAGCGGGTTGCCGCCGCCTTTCTGCCAGTAGGCGTAAACGGCATCGACGGCCTCGCGTTGGTATGGTCGCAGCGTCAGCATGGCTGCAACTCCTCAGCGTCGCGCCAGAGTGTGCCGTCCCGCAACTCGTATTCGACCCACGTCTCGCCGGCGTCCATCTGTATGCCGGGGACGAGATCGGGCAGGAACAGGTGCGAGGCGCAACCGACCTGCTGTTCGTTGTAAGAGCGAAGCTGGCCGGACAATGCGCATCGAACTTCGGCTCCCGCCTCAAGCTGCGCATGCAGGCACGTCCGGCAGTTGACGCGCGCAAACTGGCCTTCGTGGCACAGCCCCAAAGCCGGACACCAGGCGCAGGCGAACGCGGCCTTGCTTTTCACGTCGTCATGCAACCGCGCCGGCGCTCGATCGGTACGAGCGATGCGCGTTGCCTTTGACTCCAGCGCGATTGCAAAGGCCGCATCGAACACCAGCCGCTCGGCATAGAGTTCGTCGGTGTTCTTGTTGACGGCGAGGTAGAGCCCGCGAGTCAGCCCGAGCGCCAGCATGTAGGTCTGGCATTGCGCGAAATGCTCGGGCTTCGCCTTGCGCAGCCCTTCGCCCTTCGGCGGCGCGTGCTTGACGAGTTCCTTGAAACTGCGCTCGTTGTGGGATTTGCATTCGAGAACGTGCATCGTGGCCGGCGCTTCCGGGACGCCTTCGGCGCGGCCGTCAATCTTCCCACGCAGCCAGCCGTCCGCGAGTTCAACTCGGAACTGCTGCCCGTTCGCCGGGTCCGTCGCCTCCACGCGCACGCCGGCCGCGCGCAGGTCTTCGATGAGCCGTTCTTCCTCGCGCAGGCCGGTACCGAACAGCCGCTGCTTTTGGCCGGTGATCTGTTCGGCCGGCGCCGCCCAACGCAGCGCGTACCACAGCTTGCGCTCGCATTCTTCGCCGATCGATCCAACCGGGATGCCGCGGCTGTCACCGTGGCGCGAGCGGCGCGCCAGCGCGCCGTAGATTGCCTCGACGGTGTGGTTGATAGGTTGGGGCAAGGGAGGCATGCTGCCGCCGCTCCTCGACTGTGAGGTTGAGGGGGTGAAGGGCGGCCTGGATCGGACGCCAATCAGGACCGGGCCGCCCGGCTTCGCTAGCTGGCCTTGGCCCAAGGCCTAGAAGGGGATGCAGCCGGCGCAGAAGGGCGGGCCGTCGCAGAGGCTGGTGCCGTGCGCGTCTGTTGGCCGGCCGCACTCCCGGCAGACGTAGGGCCGCCCGCCTTCCCCGCCGGGGGCTGCCCGCCCCTCGCCTTGTAGCGCACGGTGTTCTGCGGCCCGTACTGGCCCGTCTTGTCCTCGCGCACGCCGACGCGCCCGACGAACGGCTTGAAGTGCAACTCGTCGGTGTCGCGCAGTTGCGCGATGCCGACGGCGAGGCACAGATCGGCCAAGGCGCGCTGGGCGATGCGCTGCGCGTCGGCGTTCTGGTTGACGATGTTGAGGCGATCCCAGACGCGGCGATTGGTGTGCGGGCCGGAGACGACCTCGAGCGTGAGCACCAGCATCTTCCCGGTGAGGCTCTTGGTGTTTTCAATCTTCGATTCGATCACCTGCATCTGGTAGTCGCCCGCGGGCAGCGGTTCGAAGCTGCGATCGTCCTCGGGGACTTCATTCGGGTCGAAAGCCTGATTCAGTTCAGCCATTGGAGTTGTTCCTTGTGGTTAGGCGGCTTCTGCCCGCTCAGCAGCCGGCGCGCCGGGGACGTGTGGAGCGAGCGCGGCGTAGCCGCGCCCGCGCTCGTAGAGAATTTTCTCAGGAAGATCGAAGCGATTGCCGGCGGCGTATGCCGGTCGCGACGTGCTGTGCATCCAGACGGATCGGCCACCATCGGCCCGCGCGCGTTTCTTGTTGAAGCCCTGTTCTTCTTCCTTGATTGTCACGTCCGGCTTCACAAGGATGATGGCGTCGCATTCCCTTTTTAGGAAATCTCGCGCCTTGTCGTGTAGGTCAATATCGTACCGAGAATATGCGACCGTTTCCGGATTATCGAAGCGTTCGATTTTGGAATGAGCGATGAGGATGACTGTCATCCCCCGGTCGCGCCGCAGGGCCATCAAACCCTCATGGAACTCCTGCCAGATGTTGAGGGCATACGTGTAGCCCCTGCCATAACCAAAGTCCTCAATGCGGCTTTTCTTATTGCCCTTTTCGTCTCCGCGCTCTCCCGTCTCGGCCCAAATGAGCGCCTGCAATGCAGTGACGCTATCAACGACAACGGTACGGAATTCGTGGTCCTCTTGGTAAAGCGCGTCAATGGCGTCCATCACATCGCCGAAATTGGTTAGCTTCCCAAAGGAGTCTATCTCCAGCGTACCGACGCCTTCTTCCGTTTGCAGGAATACAGGCGACGGGAATTCACTAGCCAGCGTGGTCTTTCCGGCCTTTTCAGGACCGTAGATTAGAACCCGTGGTGGGCCATCACCTTGCACACGCCTCAGGTCACTTATTGAAATTGCCATGACCAACTCCTGGATGGGCAGTCGCCTTGTTGATCGGAGAGGGAAAGGCGGCGATCTGCGGTGCCATCTGACCCATCACGTGGGCGCCTCAACCTCACTGGTGAACCGTCCGTCCTTGCCTCGGGCGCGTTGTGGCAACGACATCGTTTTGATGCGCGCTTCCTCGCGTCGGGCGGGATCGATCCAGCGCGCCTGTTGAGACCTGGACAACCGCGCGCGATAATCAGGATCGCTCGAAATGGCGCGCACATTTTCAGAGAGTGCTTGGCGCCGTTCAGGTTGGGCCATCCTCTCCTTTGCTTTCGCGGATAGCCGCTGGCGCAAAGCAGGATCGGCCATCGCCGCTCTTGTTCGCTCGGCAATCAAGGCTCGCGTTTCTGGAGAAAAGTTCTTGATGCCGTGACCGCCCTCACAGCTATTTAGCAGCGGGCCTGTCTCAAGATCGCGCCGCCCAATTAGTGAAATAAGATCGCGCTCAAGGCTCATAGCCTCGCTGCGTGACAGACCGTCAGCGATCTTCAATCCTTCGGGAGCAAAGCCGCGGTCAATACAATCGACGATAAACGCATACTTGGAGGATGCCGGATACTGACGCGCGAAGCTTCTTGCCTTTCGCACGTGAGACAGCATGCGTTCGCCTTTGCCGGCGCCAATGTAGAATGCGACCCCGGCAATATCGTAGAGCGCATAGACATAATGCTCACGCATTCGTCGCCTCCGCGCTGGCGACTGAATTGCGGGGAGAGCAGGACGACGCCTCGCCCTCCCCGCTGCGCGCGCCCTTCCCAAGGGCGGTCGAGAAATTGATGCCGGCGCGGAACGCGCCGATGGCTTTGAGCACGCCAATCGCGTCGTCCAGGCCGAACGCCACATGCGCGAAGCCACCCGCGCGCTGCAGGTCTTCGGCGAACGCGAGCTGCTTGCCAGAGAGCGTGCCAATCTCAATCTTGAGCTCGACGGCATGGAAGCGCCCGTCGATGACGAACATCAGATCGCTGGCACCGGCACGAAGCCCTTGCTCCTTGAGCCGCACTCCAACTTTCCAGTTGCGCAGCTCGCCGTTCGGGCAGGACCACCAGCAGACATCCGGCCGGCCGTAGGCGTTGAGCAGCTTGACGACGTGCTGTTGCAGATCGGCTTCGGAGAGGGAGGGACGTCGGGGCGTCATGCCGCCACCTGCTGAGGTTCGGCTTCGATCGCGAGCGTCTGCGGGCAAACGTAGAAGATCGGTTTGTCGGCGGCGCGGAAGATTTCGATCTCCGCAAGGACGCCCTTGCTTTCGTGCCAGCCGTCCATCTGCACCACCAGCAACCCGCCGGCCATTGCGCAGAACGGCGCGTCCGCCTTCATCCAAAGCGCGTGGTTGAGCGGATCGATATCGCCGTACGCGGCAAGCGGATGGCTGTGGACGATGGGCGAGAAGATATTCAGACCAGCATCGACAAGCCGGCCCGCAATGCGCGCGGCTTCCCTGTACGCTGGCCAGATGCCGGCAGCGTATTTGGAATAGGGGCTGGCCATATAAAAGATGCCAATCTCGGGGAGCTGTTGCGGGGTCATGCCGCGGTCCTCGCCTTCTCCGGCAGCCGAAACGCGACCGCGCAATGTACGAGGCAGTAGGAGTAGCCGTCGAGCTTAGGCGCATCGCAGAACAGATGCGTCGCAGCGTCGTGTGGCGAGACAGCAAAGCGGCAGCCCCGGCATTCGAGCAGCGGCACGCCAGGGCCGAACCGCGGCGCTTCCGGCTCAGCGGAAGGCACCAACGGCGCAAACTGCAGAGGCGGCAGGCCGGGCTTGCGCGGCAACCGCGTGGGCGCGACGGCGTAGCGCTTCAGCCGCTCGCGGAGGTTGACCGTGCGCGCGCCGGTTTCGGCTCGCATCTGCGCCGCGCACTTCCGCCCGCCTTCGCGAGCACCTTGCGCGCCGCCGCGCTGCCAGCCCTTGCGAAAGATAACGCCGATCACGGCGTTGCGGGAGACGTTGAAATGCGCGCCGATCTCGGAGGCACTGCGGCCCTCGTCCCACATCATCTTGACCGTGGCGATTGCTTCGTCCGACCAGGCCATCACAGCACCATTGCGAGGATGATGAAGACGGCGGCGAGCGCGGAACTGCCGAAGGCGAGGTAGAACGCTTGCGGCTTAGTCATTTCGCACCCCAGCGAACCAAGGGGCGAGCCAGAGGGCCGCCGTTTCCGCCCATGTCCCGAGCTTGATCGCGCAGCGCATCAACAGACGGGCGATGGAAGTCCGGATCGGTTTGAGCCAGTAGGGATTCGAGGCGGAGTAGACGGGTCCGGAGTTCCGAAAGTTCATTACGCGCGGCCTCGCTGCGTTTGCGTTCCAATGCCTCGGCAATAGCCTCGCTTTCGAACGCCTCGAGATGCAGGAACCTCGCTCAGGAATGATTGGACAGGCGCGCGGCGGAGCCACTGCGATAGGTGCGCCGGCCGCCACGCACGGGGGGCATTGTGCGAGACGACCGGCGCGGTCCGCCGCTGGAGGGAAAGCGAGAGGGAGGCAGCGGCAGAGGGGAACATCAGGCGACCTCGCGACGGTGCGCGGGGGCCGAGAAGAAGTCGGCGTGCGCGAGAGCGACACCCTTGCGGCGCGCGTGTTCGATCAGCCGGGGAATTTCGCGTTGCGGGATCAGCCCGCCGGTTCCGCCGCGCTCAACAGGATAGGTCCAGCGGTAGATGCGCGAGACGTGCTTGCCAGTGACTTTGGCGACAGCCTCGACGCCGCCAAGCTTTTCAATGACTGATTTGGCCGGTTCCATGAACGAAATTTGCGATAATCGCGATTTGCAGTCAAGCGCATTTTGCGAAACTCGCGATAGATTTCTTTGCGGAAAGCGCAATTATCGCGAAATGGCATTAAAGCCCAACGACTTGCGCAGGTGGCTGGCAACGAAGCTGGAAGAGCGCGGACGCGGCGCGCGTTCCGAGTTGGCGCGGCAAGGGCGAAAAGCGCGAGATTTCAGCGGCCGAAATGGCTGAGATCGTGGAGTTCTTCGGCGAGAGCCCAAGCGGCGAGCGCGGTGACGACCAAGCCGCGCCGCAAGCGGGCGGCATTCGCGAAGTCGATATGCGTGCCGGGCTTGGTGGTGGAGGGTTTGAGAGCCGAGAAGTTGTCCACAACGGCTCTTATTCAGACCCCCTAAAAAGCGAGACCTGGCGCTTCCCGTCCAGCTTCATGCGCGAGGAAGTGCGGGCGCCGGAAAGCCGCATCCTTATTGCCGAGTCGCACGGCGATAGCATGTTCCCGACAATCGCCTCCGGTGAGCGGCTGCTAATCGACACCGGCCACAAGGTGCCTACGCCAGACGGGATTTACGCCCTTCGGGATCGGTTCGGCGCGCTCATTATCAAGCGCCTGCAGGTCGCCCGCTCAGGCGAGCCGCCGCGCGTTCTCATCATTTCGGATAACAAGAGCCACCCGGTTGAGGACGTTGGCCTGGATGAAATCGTAATCGTGGGGAGGGTGCTATTTGGGCTCAAGCGGTATTAATTGCGGCGACCCTGCTGACGTTGCCGGCGAGCGCGCAGCCAGCATGGAAGTCGTCCACGTTTACCGATCCGATTTCGGATAAGCGGTACACGTTCTCATACCTACCGACGCGGCCGAACGAGCCGGTTGGCGCCCTTGTAGTTGGCTGTGTAAATCAAAAGGTCAGTGTCAAACTTGAGCTGCAAGGCGCGCAGTTTTTTGGCAAGCCCTTCATCCGGTATCGACTGGATAGCGGCGCTGAGACTATGCATGACGGCGTGGTAGGTAGCGAGCGGAATGCCGTTTACATTCACACTTTGAGCCCCGCTCGGCTTGCCGCGGCTAAGCGGCTGCGGGTTCAACTGCAGGTCAGGGGTGAACCTTCCCTGTTTTTCGACTTCGCCCTTGCCGGGGCGCAACAAGCCGTGAAGGCGGCTCGGTGCCCAAAATAATTTTCGCGATTTTCGCGACATGCCTATTGACTGATATTCGCGATTATCGCAAAGTGCTCCCCACACACGGGAGCACCGCATGTCCGCTTCTCCTTCCCCCACCCGCGCCGCGCGCTACCTCGCGCGCGTTGACGCCCACATAGCCTGCCTTCCGGCAGACGCTCGTCGCGCCTTTCTGCGCAGCCAGCTCGCCGCGTGGGAGCGCAAGTATGGGGCTTGGCTCGCGGCCACCGAGCGCGGCTTGCCGCCGCCTGCCGGCACCGCCAACGCTACCGCCTGGGATTTTTGCGAGACGCTCGATGGGCTTGCGCTGCGGCAGCGCAGGGAGGCCGCGTGATGACGGCGCTTGCGGCGGCATTCGAGAAAGCCGGGTTCTCGCGCGAACAGATGCGCGCGTTTGCGACGGCGCAAGAGTTCATCGGCAACGGCGGAACGCTGGATCAATGGATCGCGGTCTATCGCCAAGCTGAGAAGAAATTGTCGGGCGGGGGCCACTGTCTTGTTGGCGACCTGAAGGGCGTTGCCCCTGCCCGGCAACCCCACGGAGAAGATCGCGGCCGACCGGATACTGCTCCCCGACTAGGGAGTGCTGCGGCTTCTCCACCCTATCGCGGCGGGGCTGGCCACCCTCTAGGCGGGACCCTCCCATACCCTGCCCTCCCCGTCCGCGAACCCACGCCAGCGCAGCGCGCTGCCGCTGCCGCAGTAGCCCGCACCATCGCGGTCACAGTCCTCGATACCTACCGCGTGCGCGACGGCCGCGTGATCGGCAACATTCGGATTGGCGAGCTTGAGCACCTGCGAGTGGCGAACGCGGCGGAAGCCGCTCTCATTCGGCAAATCCAGAAGCACGCGCAAGCCTCCCACGACGCGCGGGTGCGCGACGTGGTGAAGCCCGAAGAATTGCAACGCATGATCCAAAAGGCAGCGGAGATCGCAGATGCCCTCGTAAGAAATCCACAGTTGAAGGCGGAGAGGGCCGGAATATCGGAGTCCAGCAGGACCAGCATACGTGTGCCCTCCCGCCTTCTCCCGATCCGTCCGCTGGGGGCCACCCCTCGTTTGCCTCCCAGGCCGTGAACCCGATGCCCCCAGCGGACGGGCTCTCCACCACCATCGCAGAAATCCGCGGCTGGCACCGCCAGCGCTGCTTTGCGATGGAGCAACGCAAGCGCATGAACCTCGCGCTGGGCGCGTTCCTGCGGATGGTGCTGGGCTGGCGGCTCGACCTGCCGGAGAAGGAGCGGAAGGAGATCGCAGCCCAGGCGCAAGCGCTGCTCGACGGCGGCGAGCGTGGTGAGTGGGCTGACGTGATCGCCGCGACCGAGCTTGCACGCGAGCCGTTCGATGACATCGAAGCGCGCGCGCTCAAGGGAATGTCGCGACTCGCGTCTCAGCTTCCGGTATGGGCGGGGTTTGGAGCGTCCATCCGCGGCTTCGGGCCGGCATCACTGGCGGTCATCGTCGCGGAAGCCGGCGACCTTTCGAACTATGCAAACCCTGGCAAGCTGTGGAAACGCATGGGCCTCGCCGTCATGGGCGATGTGCGCCAAGGCGGGCTTGCGAAAGGAGCCAGCAAGGAAGCCTGGATCGAGCACGGTTACTCGCCGCAGCGCCGCTCCCGCATGTGGAACATTGGCGATGCGCTCATTAAGAGCAACCGCGATGGCGAATATCGCACGCTGTACCTCGCCCGGAAAGAATACGAACTAGCGCGCGATCCCGAGATGAAGCCGATAAAGGCTCATCGGAGAGCGCAGCGCTATATGGAAAAGCGTCTGCTGAAGAACCTTTGGCAGGCGTGGCGGCGGGCCATGGCGCCAACGGAACCCATGTACGGCTTGCCCGCCGCTCCCCCCTCGCCGCAAGGCGCGCCGCAGGCCAAAGTGGAAGTGCAACCCAACACCGTCGTGCCTGCGGCGACTTCTTCGGCTGACGAAGCCGAGCGCTCGGCCGAAACATGTGTGCCACCCGTTGGCAGACTGCCGAGCGCGCTTTCTCAGGAGGCGGCGTGATGCTCTCCCCCACCGAACAGATCGCGCTCGCGCTACGCGTCCAGGCCGACATGATCGGCGCCGTGCATCGCGTCTGTGGGCCTTCTCCTTCTCAGTCCGACCTCATCGAGACGCTGTTTCTCTCTGGCTACTGCGGGCGGGAGATCAAGGAACACCTGCCGGTGATCGAAGCGCACTTCGCCGCCCTCACCGCCGCCGAGCGCGTCCGCTCATTGCCGATACATGAGAGAGGCGACACAGATGCTGCCAGCACTTGACGACTTGCAACATCGCTACGCGACAGCCTGCGATCTGTGCCAGCGCGTGGATCGTGATGCCATTACCGATGCACTCACGCGGTGGGCGCGCGAGATCGGAGCGCCGGCAGAAATGCGCGTGCGGTTTGTGTCTTCGATGAAAGGGGCCGCCAGTGCCGCCAGTGC
>NZ_JADZBI010000223.1 GCF_020852195.1 Hyphomicrobium sp.
GCCGCTGATGTCGATCAAGGCCGTGAACTCGCTCAGCCACTACACCGACTGGACCATCGGCCACGTGCACTCCGGTGCGCTGGGCTGGGTCGGCATGGTGTCGTTCGGCGCCATCTACTGCCTCGTGCCATGGCTATGGAAGCGCGAGGGGCTCTACTCGCTGCGCCTCGTCGAGTGGCACTTCTGGATCGCGACCATCGGCATCGTTCTCTACATCTCGTCGATGTGGGTGTCCGGGATCATGCAGGGCCTGATGTGGCGCGCCTACGATCACCTCGGCTTCCTCACCTACTCCTTCGTCGAGACGGTCGAAGCCATGCACTGGCCCTACATCATCCGCGCGGTGGGCGGCCTGCTGTTCGTGATCGGCTCTCTGCTGATGGCCTGGAACGTCTGGAAGACCATCCGCGGCGACCAGCCGGTGGACATCAAGGATCAACCGCGCGTCGCGGCCGCCCCGGAGCTGCGCGCCGGCGCGCTCGCCGCGACCCCTGCCGAGTGACGGAGAACGGACACCATGAAACTCACGCACGCGTTCTTCGAGAGAAACTCCCTGGTGCTGCTCATCGGCATCCTGGTCGTCGTGTCCATCGGCGGCCTGGTCGAGATCGCGCCGCTCTTCTTCCTTGGCTCGACCATCGAGAAGGTGCAGGGCATGCGTCCCTACGCACCGCTCGAGCTCGCGGGCCGCAACATCTACATCCGCGAAGGCTGCTACAACTGTCACAGCCAGATGATCCGCTCGCTGCGCGACGAGGTGGAGCGCTACGGTCACTACAGCCTCGCCGCCGAGAGCATGTACGACCACCCGTTCCAGTGGGGCTCGAAGCGCACGGGGCCTGACCTCGCCCGCGTCGGCGGCAAATACTCCGACGCCTGGCACGTGGACCACATGAAGGCCCCGCGCGAGGTGGTGCCGGGCTCGGTGATGCCGGGCTATCCCTTCCTCGCCGATCGCAAGCTCGACGCCGACGGCATCGCCGCCGACATGAAGGCGCTGAGGCTCGCCGGCGTGCCCTACACCGACGATATGATCGAGAACGCCAAGGCCGACCTCGCGGCCCAGGTCTCGCCTGACACCAAGGAAGGCAAGGCGGTGCTCGCGCGCTATCCGAAGGCGCAGGTGCGCAAGTTCGACGGCAACCCGGAAGGGCCGCTGACCGAGATGGACGCGCTCGTCGCCTATCTGCAGATGCTCGGCACGCTGGTCGATTTCACGACCTTCGATGCTGCCGGCCCGAACTTGCGGTGAGGAAGTCCCGATGACCTACCAGGACATAGCGGGCTGGTCGCAGATCATCGCCATGGTGATCTTCGGCGTGGTCATGGCGGGCGTGCTCGTCTACGCGCTGCGCCCGGGCAACAAGGCGAAGTTCGACGCCGCCGCGAAGCTGCCGCTCGAGAACGACGACGAGAAGGACAAAGGGGGTGAGCCAAATGGCCGGACATAAGGAGGTCGATGCCGTTACGGGCATCGAGACGACCGGGCACGTCTGGGACGGCGACCTCAAGGAGCTGAACAAGCCCCTGCCGCGGTGGTGGCTCTACGTGCTCTATGCCACGATCATTTGGTCGATCGGGTACTGGATCCTCTATCCGGCCTGGCCGCTGGTCGACGGCTATACGCAGGGCGTCCTCGGCTACAGCCAGCGCAGCGAGGTGACGAGGGACGTCGCCGCCGCCAAGGAGAGTCAGACGCGCTTCGTCGAGGCGATTGCGGCGCGGGAGCCCGCCGACATCGCCAAGGATCCCGATCTCATGGAGTTCGTGCTGCGGGGCGGCGCCGCGCAGTTCGCCAACAACTGTGCACCCTGCCACGGCAGGGGCGCACAGGGCTTCAAGGGCTATCCCAACCTCAACGACGACGATTGGCTCTGGGGCGGCACGGTGGCGGACATCGAGGCGACCATCCGAAACGGCATCCGCTCGGGCCATGCGGAATCGCGCGAGAGCGCCATGCCGCGCTTCGGCCTTGACCAGGTCCTGACCAACGAGCAGATCGCCGACACGGCGACATTCGTGCTCTCGCTCTCCGGACAGCCGGGGGATGCGCCCGCCGCCGAGCGCGGCAAAGCGATCTTCGCCGAGCAGTGTGTGGCCTGCCATGGCGAGGAGGGCAAGGGCATGGCCGAGCTGGGCGCGCCGAACCTCACCGACGCCATCTGGCTGTACGGCGGCGGCAAGGCCGACGTCGAGGAGACGATCCGCACCGGCCGCACCGGCGTCGGCGTGATGCCGGCGTGGGATGGCAAGCTCGACCCGGTGACCATCAAGATGCTCGCCATCTACGTGCACGCGCTGGGCGGCGGCAAATAATAAGGAAGAGCCGTCGGAGGCGGTCGTGACTCGTATGGAGCCTGCATCGAGGTTCAATCGCACCGAGCCCGTGGAAGCCGCGCCCGGCGTCGCCCGCATCGATGTCGACGCCGTATCGTCGAAGGCGGCGCGCAGCTACTACGCCGCGCGCCAGCCGATCTATCCGAAGCGCGCCGAGGGCACGTTCCGAACCGTCAAATGGGTCGTGATGGCCGTCACGCTCGGCATCTACTACCTGTTGCCGTGGATCCGCTGGAATCGCGGTCCGGGGCTGCCGGACCAGGCTTTCCTGCTCGACTTCGCCCATCAGCGGCTGTTCTTCGGTCCGATCGAGATCTGGCCGCAAGAGCTCTACTTCATCACCGGCATTCTCATCGCCTCCGCGCTGGGGCTGTTCCTCGTCACGTCGCTCGCGGGCCGCATGTGGTGCGGCTACACCTGCCCGCAGACGGTCTGGACCGATCTCATGATTGCGGTCGAGCGCTTCTGGCAGGGCGACCGCAACGCGCGCATGCGCCTCGACAAGAGCCCATGGACCTTCGAGAAGATCTGGAAGAAGGCTGCGACGCATACGACCTGGCTCGCCATCTCGCTCGCCACCGGAGGCGTTTTTGTTTTCTACTTCCGCGATGCGCCGACGCTCGCGCGCGAGCTGCTGACGGGCGAAGCGCCCATCGTCGCTTACGTCTTCATGGCGCTGTTCACAGCCACGACCTATGTGCTCGGCGGCTTCGCGCGCGAGCAGGTCTGCATCTACATGTGTCCTTGGCCGCGCATCCAGGCGGCGATGTTCGACGCCGACTCCCTGCTCGTCTCCTACCGGGGATATCGCGGCGAGCCGCGCGCGCCTCACAAGAAGGGTCAGCCCTGGCTCAACCGCGGCGACTGCATCGACTGCAAGGCGTGCGTCGCCGTCTGCCCGATGGGCATCGATATCCGCGACGGCGCGCAGATGGAATGCATCCAATGCGCCCTCTGCATCGACGCCTGCGACGATATCATGGGCAAGGTCGGCCGCCCGAAGGGGCTGATCGCTTACGAGACCTTCCGCAATATGGAGGCCGCGTCCGAGGCCGACCGCAAGCCGGTGCGGCTCGTGCGCCCGCGCACGGTGCTGTACTCTGTTCTGATCACGGTCGTGCTCGCCATCATGGGCTGGGCATGGATCGCGCGCTCGCCCGTGGAGATCAGCGTGATCGAGGACCGCAATCCGCTCTTCGTACGGCTCTCCGATGGCGGCATCCGCAACGGCTACACGCTCAAGGTTCTGAACAAGACTCATCAGGCACAGCGGTTTGCCGTGCGTGCCGACGGCATCGCGGCGAGCGAGCTTGCGATCGTGGGTCACGACAACGGCGATGCCGAGATCGCCGTCGAGGCCGACGTCGTGCGCGCGGTCAAGATCTATATCACCGTGCCGGCCACGGCCCGCGCGGATCTCACCGGCGTGTCGACGCCGCTCCGCTTCGTGGTGACGAACCTCGCCACGGGCAATGAGGTTATTCGCGATACCGCTTTCAGGAGTCCTGGACCATGACGACGACATCTCGAGCGCGCGAGGAGGTGCGCGGGCTGTCAGGCCGGCACGTGCTCGGCGCCATGCTCGCCTTCTTCGCCGTCATCATCGTTGCCGACGCGACCATGATCTACAAGGCGGTCTCGACCTTCGGCGGCGTCGACAACGCCAACGCCTATCGTGACGGGCTCGCCTACAACGCGCGCATCGCGCTCGCTGAGCGCCAGGCCGCGCTCGGCTGGAGCGAAACGGTCGAGCTCGTCTCCGAGCCGGCGCGCCTGCGGGTTGCGCTGAAGGACGCAAGCGGCGCCGCGCCCGCGTCGCTCAGGGTCGAGGCGACCCTGGGCCGTCCGGCCACCAACGCGGCGGACACGGTGCTGCGCCTCGCCGAGGTAGCTCCCGGTGTCTTTGAAGCTCCCGTCGGAGACGATCCCGGCCCGGGCGCCTGGATTGCCAGGGTGCGCGCGTACCCGGCCGACGGCACGACAGCCGAGCCCATCTATCAGATGCGGAGGCGCCTATGGGTCGCGCCCTGACCGCGCCGCTTTCGCCCACCGACACGACCCGCGCGATCATCGGGCGCGCAGCGAGCCCGCAGACGGTCTCGCTCGTCGTCGAGAACATGCACTGTGGCGCCTGCATCGCAACGGTGGAGCGGGCGCTGCGGCGCACGGAGGGCGTGCGCGACGCGCGCGTCAACCTCACCGCGCGACGCGCCAGCGTGACGTACGATGCCGCGCTCACCGGCACGCAGGCACTGATCGACGCGCTCGCCGGCGCCGGCTACCGCGCGGCCGAGTCGGTGGAGACGGCAAGCGAGCACGATGCGCGCCGCGCCGACGACCTCCTGCGCCGGCTCGGCGTCGCGGGTTTCGCGGCGGCGAACGTCATGCTGCTGTCGGTCTCGGTGTGGGCGGGCGCCGTGAGCGATATGGACCAGACGGTCGCCTCGCTGTTCCACTGGCTTTCGGCGCTGATTGCCATGCCCGCCATCGCCTACGCGGCGCAGCCATTCTTCCGCTCGGCGGCCACCGCACTCAAGGCTCGCCGCCTCAACATGGACGTGCCCATCTCGCTCGGCATCACGCTGGCCACGGCCATGAGCCTGTTCCAGACTATCCGCGGCACGCACCAGGTCTATTTCGACGCTGCGATCATGCTCACGTTCTTCCTCCTGATCGGTCGCTATCTGGACGAGCACGTGCGCGTCAAGGCCCGCGGCGCAGCGGAGAACCTGATCGGGCTCAAGGCGCTGACGGCGACCGTCGTCCTCGACGACGGAACGGTCGAGCGCCGCCCCGCCCGCGCGCTGGCGCCGGGCATGAGGATCCAGGTCGCGGCCGGCGAGCGCATTCCCGTCGACGGCCGCATCGTCGTGGGCGCAACCGATATCGACGAGAGCCTGATCACCGGCGAGACGCTGCCGCGCGGTGCCGAGCCGGGCGCCGAGGTCCACGCCGGCACCGTCAACATGACGCGCGCCATCACCGTCGAGGCAACCGCTACCGACAGCAACACGTTGCTGGCCGAGATCGCCCGCCTGATGCAGGCGGCCGAGCAGGGGAGGGGGCAGTACGTCCGCCTCGCCGACCGCGCCGCGCGTCAGTACGCGCCGGCCGTGCACGTGCTCGGCGCCGCGACCTTCATCGGTTGGATGATCGCCGGCGCCGGCTGGGAAACGTCGCTGACCTACGCCATTGCCGTACTGATCATCACCTGCCCGTGCGCGCTCGCCTTGGCGGTGCCGGCGGTGCAGGTCGCGGCCACGAGTCGCCTGTTCGGCAAGGGCGTCATCGTCAAGGCGGCGGACGGCCTGGAGCGCCTGGCCGAGGTCGATACGGTGGTGTTCGACAAGACCGGCACCCTGACGCGCGGCGAGCCTGTGCTGCGGAACGGCGCTGAGATCTCCGACGCAACGCTTGCCGCCGCGGCCTCGCTTGCGGTCGCGAGCCGCCATCCCTATTCGAAAGCCGTGGTCAAGGCCGCGCGCGAGCGGGGCCTCGCCGTTGCCGCCGCGCCTGACGTGCGCGAGGTCGCGGGATCAGGTCTCGCCGCACGCTCTGCGAACGGAGAGCTGCGGCTCGGCTCTGAGGAGTGGGTCACAGGGGATGCAACAAACGGAGCTGCGCAAACCGGCGCCCTTTGGTTCTCCGACGCGGACGGCCGCAGGACTGCGCTGCGCTTCGAGGACGCCATCCGCACGGACGCCTCCGACGTCGTTCGCGCGCTCAAGGATGCGGGATACGCGGTAAGCCTGCTGTCGGGCGACCGGCCACAGGTCGTCTCCGGTGTTGCCGAGGCGGCCGGCATTGCCGACTGGTGGGCGGGTGTGAAGCCGGACGGCAAGATCGCCGGCATCGAGACCATGAAGGCCGCGGGCCGCAAGGTTCTGATGGTCGGCGACGGGCTCAACGACGCCCCGGCGCTCGCCGCCGCGCACGCCTCGGTGTCGCCGTCGTCGGCGGCCGACATCAGTCAGACCGCAGCCGATGCCGTCTTCCAGGGCCAGGCCCTGGCGCCGATCCTCGAGACGATAGCGGTCGCGCGCGCGACACAGCGGATGTCGATCGAGAACTTCGCCATCGCCATCGCCTACAACATCGTGTTCGTGCCGCTTGCAGTCGCCGGCCACGTGACGCCGCTGATCGCGGCGCTCGCCATGTCGCTGTCCTCGATCGCGGTGACGGCGAACGCGCTCAGGCTGCGCAACCGCAAGCTGGCCTTGGCACCGGCGGGGGCAAAGACATGAGCGCGCTGGCTTGGCTCATCCCCTGCGCGCTGGCCCTGGGCCTCTTGGGGCTCGTGGCGTTCCTCTGGGCGCTCAACTCCGGCCAGTTCGAGGACCTCGACGGCGCCGGCTGGCGCGCTATCCAGGACGACCCTGAAGAGCCGGCACCGACCCGAGCGGCAGCGTCGCGCGCCGAAGAGTCTGATCGTCCGGATCCGGCTCCACGCTGAAGTTCAAGGCCCGGCACATCTCGATCATGGTCGTGTTCGTCGCCAGCATCTGGCCGAACAGCGTGCCGAGCCCTTCCTCCCGCGCGTAGGCGATCAGGTGCTGCATGAGCAGCCAGCCGAGCCCCTTGCCCTTGAGGTCGGAGCGCACGAGCACCGCGTACTCGGCCCGCGTGTAGTCCGGGTCGGCCGAGAGCCGCGCGACGCCGAGCAGCTTGTCTCCCGCCTCCGAGAGCGCGACGAACGCCATCTCGCGTGCGTAGTCGATCTGCGTGAGGCGGGCCACGAACCGGTGCGAGCGGTCGGGCTTCGCGGTGAAGAAGCGCATGTGCATGTCCTCGGCCGTCACATTGGCGAAGAACTGCTCGTACAGCGCCTCGTCCTCGGGCCGGATGGGGCGCACGTGCACGGGCCCGAGCTTCGGCAGCGTGACGTCCTTCTCCCACGCCGAGGGATAGGGGCGGATGGACATGGGCCGGCGCGGTGACAGGGCCGGATCGGCCACGCGCATGCGCGCGTCGAGGGCGATGCAACCCTTGTCGTCGGCGATGAGCGGATTGATGTCGAGTTCGCGCAGCTCCGGAAGGTCCCCAACGAGCGCGGAGACGCGCACCAGCACGTCCGCGATCGCGTCGAGATCGGCCGCCGGCCGGTTGCGGTAGCCGACGAGCAGGCGATGGATGCGCGTCTGGCGCATGAGATCGCGGGCGAGTCCGCCGTCGAGTGGGGGAAGCGCGTGCGCCGTGTCCTTGATCACCTCGACGGCCACGCCGCCGGCGCCGAACAGGATCGTCGGCCCGAAGGTCGCGTCCTCACTCATGCCAACGATCAGCTCGTGCGCGCCGGGCCGCTCGATCATCGGCTCGACCACCCATCCGTCGAGCCGCGCGTCGGGCCGGACGCGCTGGATCTCCGCGGCCATGGACCGCGCCACCTCGCGCGCCTCGTCCGCGCTCATGATGCCGAGCCGCACGCCGCCCACGTCCGACTTGTGCGAGATGTCGTCGGAATGGATCTTGATCACGCAAGCCCGATAGCGGGTCAGGATCTCTTCCGCACGCGCAGTCACGGTGTCGGCATCGGCGCAGAAGATCGTCTCGGCGACGGGCACGCCGTAGGCCATGAGGACGGCCTTGGCCTCGAACTCGGTCAGCATCGGCTGGCCGCGCTTGAGCGCGCCGACGATCACCTCCCGCGCGCGGTCGCGGTCGAAAACCGCCTCCTTGGGGCCGGCGGGCGGCGTACGCATCAGCTCGTCCTGCGAGCGGCGGTAGCGCACGAGCTGCATGAAGCCGTCGATGGCGGACGCCGGCGTCTCGAACGACGGAATGCGCGCCTCGGCGAAGCGGCGGCGGCTCTCCGCCGCCGCGCCGTCGCCGAGCCAGTTGGTCAGCACGGGTTTCTTAGGCCACCGCTCGGACGCGCCGGCGACGGCTTTGAGCACCGCGGCCGCTGCCTCCTCGCTCGAGGCGAGCGCCGTCGGGCAGTTGATGACGAGCACGGCGTCCGACGCCGGATCCTCGAGCAGGATCTTCATCGCGGCCTCGTAGCGGTCCGGGCCGGCGTCGCCGATGATGTCGATGGGATTGCCCTTGGACCATGTTGCCGGCAGCGCGGCGTTGAGCGCCTGCATCGTGGTTGGAGCGATCTCTGCAAGCGTGCCGTCATAGTCCTCGAGGCGGTCGGCTGCGAGCACGCCGGCCCCGCCGCCGTTGGTCAGGATGGCAAGCCGCTCGCCCACGAGATGCGGGGTGAACGAGAGCATCTCGGCAGCCTCGAACAGCCCGTCGAGATCGTTGACGCGCACGAGGCCCGCGCGCCGGAAGGCGGCATTGTAGACGGCATCCGATCCCGAGAGTGCACCGGTGTGGGATGCGGCGGCCTTGGCGCCGGCTTCATGGCGTCCCGATTTGAGCACGATGACCGGCTTGACGCGCGCCGCGCGGCGTGCGGCCGACATGAACTTCGCCGCATGCGTCACCTGCTCGACGTAGAGCAGGATGGCCCGGCTTTCCGGATCGCCGGCCAAATAGTCGAGCGTGTCGCCGAAATCGACGTCCGCCATCTCTCCCATGGAGACGACCTTCGAGAAGCCGATGCCGCGTCCGTTCGCCCAGTCGATCACGGCCGTCACCAGCGCGCCGGACTGGGACAGGAAGGCGAGATCGCCCTTGAGCGGCATGCAGTGGGCGAAGCTCGCGTTGATGCCGAGCCGCGGCAGGATGAGGCCGATGCAGTTCGGACCGAGGATGCGCAGGCATGTGGGCCGCGCGGCCTCGAGCATGCGCGTGCGCAGGTCGCGGTCGAGCCCCGCCGTGATGACGACGGCAGCGCGCGTGCCGTGGCGGGCGAGGTCCGCGATCACGCCCGGACTGGTTTGCGGTGGCGTGGCGACCACTGCCAGCTCGGGCGCGCGCGGCAGCGCCGACACCGAGGCGAAGCAGGGAGCGCCGTCGATCGATTGATGGCGGGGATTGACCAGCCATACATCGCCCGCGAAGCCGCCCGTGCGCAGGTTGGAGGCGACGATGCGCCCGACGCTCCCGGCCTGCGGGCTCGCGCCGATAAGGGCGATCGACGACGGCGAGAACAGGAGGTCGAGGTTCCGGATTGTCATGGAGGCGCGTCCCTCGCAAAGTCGAAGCACATCTCGAGATAGCGCATCCACCTGCACAGGCAAATGCGGCCTTCGTCGCGCGGTTTCTAACGGATTTCCGATGGGGCCGCACGTGTGCGGATCCCGGCCCGCTCAGTCGTCGGGACGGGACGTGGACGTACCATTTTGCGACGGATCGATCCGCCCGCAGGATCGCGACGAGCAGGTCTCGCAGCAGTCCCCCGGGGGAGCGGAGGCTGTGGTGTCGCAACTCGTCGGATGCAGCACGTCATGTGTCAGCAGGATGTCACACTTGGCATCGAGCAGGGCGCGCGAGACGCGATGCTGCTCCTCTGGACCTGGGGCATGCACGATGACCACGGCCGCGCCGGTGGCCATGTGATGCACGAGGTTCTGGAACAGCCGCTGCCCGCCGTTTGGCAAGCGCATGCCGCTAAGCTCTTCCCCCGCGCTCAAGCCGAGGGCAGCGAACGGCCGGAGCGTCCCGAGCGCGGCCGCAAGCTCGCCCGCGAGCGCACCCGAGGTATCGATACGGTGGAAGGTCACACGCTCGCCGCTTTCGATCGCGGCTCTCGCGGCTTGGACGGGCGCGGTGTCCGATACAACGAGCACCTCGCACGCGTCGGAGGCCACGCCTGCGATGGCGCTCTCCGCCCCACCCGGCATGACAAAAACGCCGACGACGTATCTATGCCGTCCGGCCTCGGGGGCAGGGGCGGACTGCGCCGCCGCCTCGCCATCGGATATTGGCGCCAGCGCCAGAAGTGCCCGCGTGCCCTTGGGGCCGACGTCGTCTCGCAGGATCGATCTCACCAAGCCTCCGCCGCAAGTCAGCAACCGGCCCGGCGCCGCACGAAGGGCGGCCGGGCCAGGATGAGCAAGGTTTGAATAAAATCCGATCGGCGTGCCCGGTGTATGCCGCGATTGTAAGATTGTGTGACATGATGTGACAGCGGCCGGGCGCTGCCCGGCTGCTAAAGGACTTTCGCCCGTTCCCCCCGCGAGCCCTCCGCCTGCCCATGCCCGATACGATCCTGATCGTCGATGACGAGCCCGAGGTCCGTACGCTCCTGCGTTCCGGTCTTGAGGCTGAGGGCTTCGCCGTGGTCGAGGCCGGCAACGGCGCCGAGGCGGAGGCCCAGCTCGCCGCCACGCCCGTCAGCCTGCTGACACTCGACCTCAAGCTCGGGGGCGAGGACGGCCTCAAGCTGGCACGTGACCTGCGCGCCAGGCGCAACACGCCGATCGTGATGATCACCGGCAAGGGCGACCCCATCGACCGCGTAGTGGGCCTCGAGCTTGGCGCCGACGACTACATCGCCAAGCCGTTCCTGATGCGGGAGGTGATCGCGCGCGTGCGCGCGGTGCTGCGGCGGTATCAGCCTTCCGAGACGGCCGCGCCCGCCGATGCGGCGCCCGCGGACGGCCCGCGCTATGCCTTCGACGGCTGGACGCTGGACACGCTCCGCCGCGAGGTGCGCACGCCCGACGGCATGCCCTGCGATCTGACGACGGCGGAGTTCAACCTGCTCGCGCTGCTTGTCCAGCGCCCGGGACGCGTGCTGTCGCGGGACGAGCTGATGGACATGCTCAAGGGCCACGACTGGACGCCCATGGACCGCTCGATCGACGGCCTGGTGGCACGTCTGCGCAAGAAGATCGAGCCAGAGAGCGAGCGCCCGCAGCTCGTCAAGACGGTGCGCGGCGTGGGCTACGTGTTCGCCGGCAACGTGAAGCGCCTCTAGCGCAGTATCGATCTTGCTGAGCCGTAGGCGACATAGGTGCAAACATCGCATGTCGAGCAAACGGAAACTTGCGTGGGTCCCGACCTTCGTCGGGATGACGTTGGTTATGGGGATGCCGCCAGCCTCATCTCGACGTCATCCCGACGAAGGTCGGGACCCACGCAAGCCTCCACAAACGCCACGCGGCAGGATCCTCGTGCGGCAGCGCAACTCGCAAGGGGTGTCCACGCGACACCCGAGAGGACGGCGCGCTGAGACCAAAGGCGCGCATGGGAGGATACTCCTGCGCCGACATCCAGATCAGCGCCTCAGCGCATCGCGCAGCGCGACGGCGAGCTCGGCCCGCTTGTAGGGCTTGCGCAGGATGGCGATGTCGGCGGCGTCGGGCCGCGCCTCCTCCGCCGCGTAGCCGGTCGTCAGCAGAACCTTGACGTGGGGCGCGTGCTCGCTCACCCAGTGGGCGACATCGTAGCCCGAGATGCCGCCCGCCATGACGATGTCGCTGAGCACGATCTGGACGTCTTCGCCGGCTTCGAGCATGCGGATGGCCGCAGCTCCACTTTCCGCTTCGACCGCCACATAGCCAAGCCCCTCCACGCGCTGCAGCGTGAGCTCCCGCACGTCAGGATTGTCCTCGACGACGAGCACGGCCTCGCTGTTCTCGGAGAGCGGCACGGGCTCGGCCGATCGCGCCGTCGTCTCGGATACCTCCCGGACACGCGGCAGGTAGAGGTTGACCGTGGTGCCCTGGCCGGGGGTGCTTTCGATGATGGCGTGCCCGCCCGACTGCTCGACGAATCCATAGACGGTGCTGAGGCCGAGGCCCGTGCCGCGTCCCGGCTCCTTGGTGGTGAAGAAGGGCTCGAACGCGCGCTCGATCACCTCCGGGGGCATGCCCTGGCCGGTGTCGCTGACTGAGACCAGCACGAATTCCCCTCCGTTCGGCAGGCCAACCTCATCGGCCGACACGTTGCGGCTCTCAATGACGAGGTTGCCGCCGTCGGGCATCGCATCGCGCGCGTTGATGGCGAGGTTGAGGATAGCGTTCTCGAGCTCGCTCGCGTCCGCCCGCGTGCGCCAGAGGGTGCCGGCGAGCACGGTGGTGAGTGCGATCGGCTCTCCGAGGGAGCGCTGCAGGATCTCGGTCAGGTTGAGGATCATCTCGTTGACATCGAGGATCTGCGGCGTCAGCCGCCGGCGGCGGGCGAACGTCAGCAGGCGCTTCGTCAGCGCGGCGCCCATGTCCGCCGCATCCGACGCCCGCTTCAAGAGCGTGGCGTGGGACTCGTTCTCCATCTCGTCGCCGATGAGCTCGAGATTGCCCGTGATGATGGTGAGAAGGTTGTTGAAGTCGTGGGCGACGCCTCCGGTGAGCTGCCCGAACGCCTCCATGCGCTGGGCCTGGATCAGGGCGGCATGGGCCTCCTCGCGCCGCCGGATCTCCGCCTCGAGCGCCCGCGTGCGCTCCTGGACGCGCGCCTCCAGCTGGCTGTTGGCGGCGGCGAGCTCCGCCTCGAAGCGCTTCCGATCGGTCACGTCACGCAGCAAGACCATGTATGCCTTGTGCCCGTCGATCACCTGCTTGGCGATCGAGGCTTCCGCAGGGAATTCCGAGCCGTCCTTACGACGCGCGAAGATCTCCTGCCGCTCTCCCATCTTGCGCGCGGCCACGGGCGAGACGGAGAAGTCGGCGACATGCCGCTTGTGATTGGCGCGCATCCGCTCGGGGATCAGGAGGTCGAGCGGCTGACCGATGATCTCGGCCGGCAGATAGCCGAAGATCGTCGCTGCGCCGTCGTTGAACAGCGTGATGCGAAGCGTCTCGTCGAGGGCTATGATGGCGTCGGCCGCGATCTCGAGAATGGCCGAGATCTGCGACTGCGCGAGCGCCCCGCTTCTCGCGGCGGGATCGGATGGCTGCACGTCCTTGGCCATATCGTCGTTTACCTTGGGCCGCCCTGCCGGACGCCTGCGCAAGGAGAGTACGCGGCCCCGAAATCTTGATCTAGATCAACGTCGGCGTCCATTCGAGCCTTAGACCATCGGGAGACGGTGAACAAGGAGCTTTGCATGACGCTGAAACACGTGCGGATGGACCTGGCGCGCGACCACGAATTTCCCAACGGAAGCCGCGAGCATGGTTACGAGTTCGTTGCTCCCCTCGACGATGCGGGATACCTGGTTGCGGCCGAGTGGCGCAAGAAGCGGGACCGCTGTCGCGTCAAGCGGTACTGGGGTCGCGAGCAGAGCCAGCTCGGGCATCTCGTGCATCGTCCCGGCGGAAGCTGGGCCTTCGACTACGACCCCGAGCGCTCGAGCGACGACGAGCCGGGCTTCAAGCTCGACAAGCATCGCTTCATTCCCGGCGAGTACGTGTCGATCAAGGAGAGCGACGGCATCCTGCGCGCCTTCATCGTCCGCACCGTCGCCGATCTCGACTGACGCAAAAAGATGGGCCGCGTCGCGATCATCGTCGGGCATGCTCGACAGGACACCTACTGCGAGGCGCTCGGCGAGGCCTACCGGGAGGGGGCTGCCTCGGCCGGCCATAAGGCGCGGTTGTTCGTGACCTCGCGCATGGCATTCGATCCGATCCTGCGCGGGGCGTATGAGAGCGTTCAGCCGCTCGAGCCGGATCTCGCGGACGCCTACGACGCCATTCGCGGTGCCGATCACATCGTCATCGTCTTTCCGCTTTGGCTCGGCACTTTGCCCGCCATCCTCAAGGGCTTCCTCGAGCGCGTGCTGCAGCCCGACCTCCTGGAGCAGCACCGGCAGGGGCGCTTCACCAAGCCGCTCAAGGGGAGATCGGCACGCGTCGTCGTGACCATGGCCACGCCGGGCCTTGTCTACCGCTGGTGGTACCGGGCGCATGCCCTCAAGATGCTGAAGCGGAACATCCTGGGCTTCGTCGGCATCGCCCCGGTCCGCACGACCGTGCTCGGCAACGTCACCGGCGTCCACGATGAGAAACGCCGTGCTTGGCTTGAAGAGATGAAAGCCATGGGCCGTCGCCTCGATTAGCCCGAGCGACGTCTCCTCACTTCACGATCAGGGTGTTGAGATAGGCGACGACGGCGCCGATCTCCTCCGGCGTGAGGATGAACTCCGGCATGTCGGGATGGCCGGACGTGATGCCTTCCGCGAGCGACTCCTCGAGGTTCTCCGGCGGATAGCGTTTCACGATCTCGCGGAACGGTGGGGCTTCCGCATGCGGGCTCGCCCCTTCGGCACCGATCGCATGACAGCGGGCGCATCGCGTATCGAGCGCATGGCGCCCCTCCTCAACCGGTGACGGTTGTGCCGCTGCCATCGCCGGTGCCAGCATGAGGCAGCTCATCGCCGCGAGCCGGCTCCTCATGGCTTGGGCGCCTTGAGGCTCATGATGTCGGCGACAACGTTGTCGCGCGCCTCTGGCGGGATGATGAGGTTCGGCATGGTCGGATGCGACGTCTGCAGCCACACGACAAGCGCCCGCTCGGTCATGCCGGGCGTGTTGGCCACCACCGAGAAGTCGGGCGCGTCGGAATTCGGCGAGAAGTCGTCCTTCGAGCGTTCGACGCCATGGCACTCTCCACAGTGCGCACGGGCGTAGGCGAGGCCTTCCACGGCATTGCCGATCTGCTGGGCCTGGGCAGCGCCTGAGACGGCATAAGCCGCGAGCGCTGCGAAGAGCGTTGCGATGCGCATGAGGCGATCCTCCGATGATCGGCCCGAGCCTAGCGGAGAGTTAGGGACGGATATTGACCTGGGTCAACGTCGCCGCTTGGCTGGGTGCGCAGATCGCCTCGATTTTGCTGTGCGGAACCCACACCGTCATGAACCCGAGCACGCCGATGGCGAGTCCCGCGATGCGCCGCTGGCGCGGACGCGACCCGAGCACCGCGAGTGTACCGAATCCCGCCGTCGCGGCGACGAGGCCCGGCAGCGTCCCGATCCCGAACGCCGTCATCACGGCGCCGCCGCCGAGCGCCGATCCGCTGAGCATGGCGGTGAACAGCGCGCCGTAAACCATGGCGCACGGCATCAGCCCCCAGGCCATGCCCCCGACGAGCGCGGTCGCGAAGCGTCCGGGCAGCGGCACGGCGGTTCGCGCGACGGTATTGGCAACGGGCGCCAGCACGCGGTCCAGAACGGAAAGCGGCGGCAGGAGTCCGGCCGTCGACAGCCCGATCCACATCAGCGCCACGGCGCCGGCCCATTGCGCGAGGCGGAATGCGACCTCGCGGTCGAGCCAGCCGATGGCCGGCGCGCCCATGGCGCCGACGAGTGCACCGGCGGCCACATAAGCGAGGATGCGTCCGGTGTGCGTCACCGCGGCGAGGCGAAGGCCGTCCCCGGGACTCCTGGGTGCGCCGAGATGGAGCAGGCTCGCGGCGAGCCCGCCGCACATGCCCGCGCAATGCAGGGTGCTGGCGAGGCCGAGTCCGAAGCCGCCGGCAAGCGGGAGGGCGAGGGCAAGCAGCTCCACGGTGTCAGCCGCCCCCTTTTGTCGGCAGCGCGACGCAGCTCAGGAGGGCCGGAAGCATCAGCACAAGCATGGCCCAGGCCGCGAGGGTTTCCGGTGCGATCGCAAGCAGGCTCGGGAAGAGCCCCAACCCCCAGCCGAGCAGGACAAGCACGCCGGGGACGGCGACGGTCAGGATCAGCCAGAGGGGGCGGCCGCAATCCCTCAGTCGCTTGGCCGAAAGCGCCGCGAAGGCATAGCCGCAGAGCAGCACCCACAGGAAGGCGGCCATGGTTGGCGCGCCGGGAGTCTGATGGATACTCTCGTCGAAGCTCGCGTCGTTGAACAGCAGCAGGCCGCCGACCGCGAGGACGGCAAGCACGCTCGCGCCGACCAGCCATTCCGACCGGCTGGCGCGGCCCTTGAAGGAAAAAAACAGGTCGATGAGATAGCCGCTCATGTCGCGCCCCTCGAATATGAACCATTCTAATTGAGCCCCTGCGGCCAGATTTGACGTGCATCAAAGCGCTGGAAAGCACGCCGCTCCAGGGTCGGCGCCGAAACCAAAATCGGGGAGACAGCATGCGCACATCCGGC
>NZ_JADZBI010000224.1 GCF_020852195.1 Hyphomicrobium sp.
CAATCGGGCGGCAGTTCTCCTCCCACTCCTTGACCCAGTTCACGCGCGCGATCGGGAACACCCAGTTGCACTTTCCGTTCGTGCGGTCGATCGAGTAGATGTGGCCGTTGCGGTCGGCATGCAGCCAGACTTTGCGGCCGAGATCGTCATCGACCAGGATCGCCTCGTTGTTGCCCGAATAGTCCCAGGCATCGTTGGGCGTGTACTGGAAGTGATATTTGATCTCGCCGGTCTCGACGTTCATCGCGATCGTGGAGTCACTATAAAGGTTGTCGCCCGGACGGCTGTGGCGATCGAAGTCGGGGGCCGGATTGCCACCGCCCCAGTACAGCGTCTTGGTCGACGGCTCGTAGGAACCGGTCAGCCACGCCGAGGCGCCGCCGTTCTCCCATGAGTTGTTGCCCCAGGTCTTGGCCTGCGGATGGTCCGGGCTCGTCGGACGCGTCCACTGCTCCCAGACCTTCTTGCCGGTCTCCGGTTCGAGCGCCGTGATGCGGCCGGCATTGCCGCCGAGATCGCCGCCCGAGTTGCCGACGATGACCTTGCCATCCGCCACCAGCGGCGCAGAGGTGTAGATGTCGCCGCTCGTGTAGTCGCCGAGCTTGATCTTCCACTCCTCCTTTCCGCTCCAGCTATTCAGCGCGATGACATGGGTGTCGAGCGTCGCCATGAAGACCTTGTCCTTGTAGACGGCGACGCCGCGATTGATCGCCTCGCAGCACAGGAACGGCCCGATGTCGGCCGGAAGCGGATACTCGTACTTCCAGAGGATGCGTCCGGTCGATCCTTCGATCGCGAACACCTTGTTCTGGCTCGAGGTGACATAGAGCGTGCCGTTGACGGAAATGACCTGGCTGTCTTGCGCATCGTTCACGCCGAACGACAGGTTCCACAGCGGGACGAGGCTCTTGATGTTGTCGCGATTGATCTGCGTAAGCTGGCTGTAGCGCTTGTGGTCGTAGCCTTTGCCGTAATTCAGCCAGTTGTTCGCGTCCTTGTCGGCATGAATCAGCATGTCGTCGCTGACGTAGTTCGGACGCCACTTGAACGTCGCCGCGAGGGTATCGATGCCAAGAGGCGGCTCTGCATCCTGCGCGTAGACCGTTGCTGGCGTTGCCAGCAGCGCGGTCAATAGAAGAAGTCCCGCCGTCGAAGGACGGCGACCGTGTTCCTTACACATTGGGGTCCCTCCCAATTTTTTTTTTGCCATCGAACGCAAGGCTGAAGCAGCCGAGCGCTCGGTGGGCACCGTCACGCAATCAACGTGCCATCGACGCATTGCGAGCAAAATATTGTAATTTTATATCGTTTCGATTTGCGTGCGCCGCAGTGCTGCGACATTTGTCGCGTTCAGGCGGCGCAATGGGCCGGGAAAAATGCCGCTCGTTCTGCCCGCGGCTGCGCCGTGCGGCAATGGCGGCGTGTGCTGACGGACGTCTGTCCTGGACTGCGGCTGTCCTGGACTGCGGCGCCTGGCGCCTGGCGCCTGGCGCCTGGCGCCTGGCGCCTCCTCACGATGGCCGCATCCGGCCCCCTATGTAAAGCCCGGCGTGTCAGGCGCCCGCGCGTATGCGGGAAATCTTATGAGAAAACAGTATAACGGCGCTGTAAACTAATTGCTTCATGGGCCCGGCGCCCCCCTGCACGATCCCGAACTTACGAGCCCGCAACGTCGTGGACCGCTGTCCACGCATCGCGTGGGACGATAGATCGGAAGTCGAGGGGATTCATCATGCTCCGCAAATCGCTCATTTCAGCGTTGCTGGTCGCCGCCAGCAGTGCTGTCTCCGCCGTGCACGCTGCAGAGACCGTGCGCGTCGCCATCGGAACACAGGATACGACGATCAACACAGCCACCGCGGGACTCATCGTCCGCGAGTTGAAGCTGCTCGATAAGTACCTTCCGAAGGACGGAAAGTACAAAGACGTTACCTACGACATCCAGTGGAAGAACTTCACGAGCGGCGCCCCGATCACCAACGAGCAGATCGCCGGCAAGCTCGATTTCGGCATCATGGCCGACTTCCCCGGCTCGCTTAACGGCGTCGCGCACGAGAAGGCCGGACGCAAGAGCCTGTTCGTCACGGTGCTGTCCGGCAGCGTGAAGGGCTCCGGCAACGGCATCGTGGTTCCCGCCATCTCGCAGGTCCAGTCGATCGCGGAGCTCAAGGGCAAGACGATCTCGGTGCCTTTCGCGTCCACCTCCCATGGCCTCCTGCTGCGCGCCATCAAGGCGCAGGGCTGGGACCCCGAGAAGGACGTCAAGATCATCACGCAGGCCCCGGAGGTCGCGGGCCCGGCGCTGCAATCGAACCAGATCGAGGCGCACGCGGATTTCGTGCCTTTCGCCGAGCTGTTCCCATGGCGCGGGTTCGCCCGCAAGATCTATGACGGCTCGCAGGCCAACGGCCCGACTTTCCACGGCGCGCTGGTCGATGCGGCCTATGCGGAAAAGTATCCGGAAGTCGTCGTCGCCTTCCTGCAGGCCGCGATCGAGGCAGACCGTCTGTTCGCCGAGGAGCCCGAGAAGTATTCCGAGCTGATCGCCGAGAAGACCGGCATCGAGGCCGAGGTGAACTACCTGTTCCACGGTCCGCTCGGGCTGCAGACCCGCGACCTCACCTGGAAGCCCGAATTCAAGCAGGCGGTCGCGACCTCCATCGAGACGCTGCTGCTTCTGAAGCGCGCCGACCAGGGCCTCAACGTCGAGACGTTCGTCGTTGATCGCTTCGTCAAGGAAGCGTTCCAGAAGTCGGGCCTCGACTACGAAGCCGCGATCAAGAACTACGAGCAGCTTCCGCTCAAGGCCAAGGACGCGGTGACGGGCGAGGAGATTACGGATCCCAAGCGCGTGGCGCAGATCTGGGTCAAGGACGAGCCGCTCGTGCGCCACTATGCTTCGGCCGAGAATGCCTTCAAGGCGCTCAAGACCCTCGAAGCCGAAGGCAAGACGGTACGCGTCGTCTACGCCCAGGATCGCAACAGCGGCATCAAGCTGCTCGGCAACCAGGCCTGGTTCGTGCGCACCGACGCCGGCGAGGTCAGCGCCTTCCTCCTGAAGGAGCAGGCCGAGGCCTGGGCCAAGGAGAAGGGCGGCAAGGTGCTCGACTTCCCTGGTGCCCGCACTGCCGTGCTGGCCGCCAGCAACTGAGGCTCGGCAGTGGCCCAATCGACTGCATCCGGCATCAGCCGCTGGGCGCTCAGAGCCGTGTCGATCGCCGTCTGCCTCGTCGTGTGGCCGACGGCGTCGACGCTGAGGCTCAACCTCGGCCTCGTCACCTTCGTCAACGTGCCGCCGCCGACGGATGTTTTCCTGGCAGCGATCGATTTCGTGCAGTCCACGAAAGCGTTCGACCACGTGACGAGCAGCCTTCGGCGCGTGGCCTCGGGGTATGCGATCGCGGCTTTCGTCGGTGTGGCGCTCGGGCTCGCGATCGGGCGTTCGCGGCGGGCCGCGGACGTGCTGCTGCCGCCGCTCGAGCTCCTGCGTCCGATCCCGGCCGTGGCGTGGATTCCGCTCGCGGTGCTGCTCTTTCCCTCGTCGGAAGCGTCGATGATCTACATCACCTTCATCGGTGCGCTGTTCCCGATCCTGCTCAATACGATCCATGGCGTCGAGAACGTCGATCCGCGGCTCATCGCATCGGCGAAGAGCCTCGGCGGGACGCAGAGCGCGATCCTGCGCGAGGTCATCCTGCCCGGCGCGGCACCGAGCATCGTCACGGGGCTCGCCATAGGCATGGGAACGAGCTGGTTCTGCCTCGTTACGGCCGAGATGATCTCGGGACAGTTCGGGATCGGCTACTACACTTGGGAATCCTATACTATCCAGAACTATGCGGACATCATCGTGGGCATGATCCTGATCGGCCTGCTCGGCATGGGCTCGAGCGCGCTCCTGCGCTGGATCGGCGGCCTGCTCACCCCATGGCACACCGTCGGGGAGGCGCGCTGATGAGCGGGGTCGAAAGACTGGCGCGCCCGGAGCTTGGACGCATCGACGCTGCGCATGTCTCGATCCGGCTCGGTGGTGGCGATCAGGCGTTCGAGGCGGTGCAGGACGTGAGCTTCGCCATCGAGCCGGGCGAGTTCGTGTGCCTGCTCGGGCCGTCGGGTTGCGGGAAGTCGACGCTGCTCGGCGCGCTCGCGGGGCATATCGCGCCTTCGGGTGGGCGTCTCCATGTCGACGGCAGCACCATCGACGGGCCGCATCCGGACCGCGGCATCGTGTTCCAGCACCACACGCTGTTTCCGTGGAAGAGCGCGCGCGAGAACGTCGCGTTCGGCCCCAAGATGCGGGGCGTCGGCAAGGCGGAACGCAATCGGCAGGCGGGCGAGATCCTCGATCTCGTCGGACTCGGCGATTTCGCCGACCGCTATCCGAAGCAGCTTTCGGGCGGCATGCAGCAGCGCGTCGAGATCGCGCGCGTGCTCGTCAACCGGCCGCGACTCCTGCTCATGGACGAGCCCTTCGGGGCGCTCGACGCGCTGACACGCATGATGATGCAGGAGCTTCTGCTCGACATCTGGGGCCGGGTGCGCACAACCATCGTGTTCGTGACGCACGACATCGACGAAGCGTTGTTTCTCGCCGACCGGATCATCGTCATGACGCCGCGGCCAGGGCGCATCCTCGAGGAGATCCGAGTGCCGTTCGCGCGGCCGCGTGCAACGGACATCGTGGCTTCGCCGGAGTTCGGCACGCTGAAGCGCCACTGCCTGGAGCTGTTGCACGTGCGGCCGGACGGCGTGCCGCTGCCGCGGCTCTCGCCGCTCGGATTCGACGCCGGCGAGGGCGCATAGGCGGGAGGACGCCGCCATGACCGTGCCCAGATCGATCGAGGTCGCCATCGTCGGCGGCGGTTTCACGGGCGCTGCCGTGGCCTATCATCTCGCGCATCTCAGGCCCGGGATCTCGATTGCCGTGTTCGAGCCGCGCGCCGTGCTCGGCGGCGGGCTCGCCTACGACGACCACGATCCGGCGCATCGCATCAACGTGCCGGCGACGCGCATGTCGCTCGTGCCGCAGGACGAAAACCATTTCGCACGATGGCTCGAGGAGAGCGGCGCAGCCTCGGACGATCCCGGCATCTCCGGCCGCGACGGCGCGCTCTATCCGAAGCGTAGCGTGTTCGGCCGCTATGTGGCCTCGCATCTCGATCCGCTGCTAGCGACGAGGCGCGTACACCACGTCAGATCCCGCGTCCTCTCGATAGCAGCGGAAGGCGGCCGGTGGACGCTGGCAACGGACGCCGGCTCCCGCATTTCCGCGCGTATCGCCGCGCTGGCGACGACGCATCCGCCGCCGGATGTGCCCCACGCGCTAGCACCGCTGATGTCCGATCCCCGCCTCGTGCGCGATGCGCTCGTGCCCGGAGCGTTGGCCGACATCGCGCGCGATGCGCGCGTCGTGATCCTCGGAACCGGGCTGACCATGGCCGACGTCGTGGCCTCGCTCGACAGGCAGGGGCATCGCGGGCCGATCACGGCGCTCTCCCGTCGCGGGCTCAGGTCGCGGGGGCATGCCAAGCTACAGGTGGAGCCGTTCGGCGAGTTCACGGCTCCGCCGCCACGTGCCTCGGCACTCTTGCGGAAGGTCCGGCGTACGATTCGCGAAGCCGCGGCACGCGGTCTCTCCTGGCATACTGTGCTCGATGCCCTGCGCGCCCAGGCGCAGACGTTCTGGCCGCTGCTTGCGCGTGAGGAGCAGAGCCGCATCGTGCGGCACCTGCGCGTCTACTGGGACGTGCATCGGTTCCGCATCGCGCCGCAGGTCGAGGACGTACTCGACCGACGCATTGCAGAGGGCACGCTCGCGATCAAGGCCGCGTCCGTGCTCGAGGCCGGCGCGGAGCACGATCATCTCAAGCTCGTCGTCCGCAACCGCAGAGGCGGTGGCCAGGATACGATCCTGGCCGACCATGTCGTGGTGACGACCGGGCCGGCCCACGCCAAGATCCTTTCGACGCAACCCTATCTGGCCGGCCTCGCGGCAGGCGGGCTCGTCCGCGCCGATCACCTCGGACTCGGCATCGCGTGCGACGGGGAGAGCCGCGCGCTCGACGTGCGCGGTGCGCCGCAGGAGACGCTGTTCGTCGCCGGTCCCCTCGCCCGCGCCAGGTTCGGAGAGCTGATGGGCTTGCCTCAGGTCTCTGCGCACGCCGTTGCCGTGGCTCAAAGGATCGCACGCGACGTCGAGCTCGCAGAGACACGTGTTCGGGACGTCGCCGCAGCCAAATAGCAAGCCACGCGAGACGACTGTCCCGCGTGGCTTCCCCCCGTCCATTCGTGTCTTCTCAGCTCAGCGCGCGCCCGCGTCGGAGCTCTTCTTGCCGGGC
>NZ_JADZBI010000266.1 GCF_020852195.1 Hyphomicrobium sp.
CGGGGCGCTCGATGGCCGCCATGCGCGTGCTGGGGCCGAAGATGGAGAAGCTGAAGCAGCTCTACGGCGACGACCGGCAGAAGCTCAACCAGGCGATGATGGAGCTCTACCGCACCGAGAAGATCAATCCGCTGGGCGGCTGCCTGCCGATCCTCGTGCAGATCCCGGTGTTCATCGCGCTCTACTGGGTGCTGCTCGCCTCGATCGAGCTGCGCCACGCGCCGTGGCTGGGGTGGATCCAGGACCTCTCCGCGCCGGACCCGTGGTACATCCTCCCGGTGGTCTACGCGGTGTCGATGTTCGTGCAGACGAAGCTCAACCCGCAGCCGGCCGACCCGGTGCAGGCGAAGGTGATGCTCGCGATGCCGATCGTCTTCTCCATCTTCTTCTTCTTCTTCCCCTCGGGCCTCGTGCTCTACTGGGTGGTGCAGAACCTGCTGTCGATCGCGCAGCAGTGGCACATCAACCGCACGCTCGAGGCGGAAGCCGCCGCGAAGGCGAAGGGGAAACGCTAGCGCCGTGGACGCGCGCCCGGACACGATCGCGGCCATCGCGACCGCGCCGGGCCGCGGCGGCATCGGGGTCGTGCGCGTCTCCGGCCCGCTGGCCGCCGCCATCGCGCAGGCCGTCACCGGCCACGCGCTCGCCCCGCGCCACGCGACGCTCTGCCGCTTCCGCGGCGGCGGCGGCGAGATCCTCGACGAGGGCATCGCCCTCCTCTTTCCCGGGCCCCGTTCCTACACGGGCGAGGACGTCCTCGAGCTGCAGGGCCACGGCGGCCCGGTGGTCCTGCGCGAGATCGTGCGCCGGTGCGTGGGCCTCGGCGCCCGCCTCGCGGAGCCGGGCGAGTTCACGCGGCGCGCCTTCCTGAACGATCGCCTCGACCTCGCGCAGGCCGAAGCGGTTGCCGACCTCATCGATGCCGCGAGCGCGGAGGCAGCGCGCGGCGCGGCGTGCTCGCTGGCCGGGGAATTCTCCGCGCGGATCGCCGCGGTCGTGGAAGCCATCACGCGGCTGCGGCTGCACGTCGAGGCGTGCATCGACTTTCCGGAGGAGGAGATCGACCCGGCCGACCGCGCTGCGCAGCACGCGATGCTTGCGGCGGCGCGCGACGACCTCGCGCGGCTGTTCGAGGGCGCGGCGCAGGGCGCCGTGCTGCGCGAAGGGCTCACGGTCGTGCTGGTGGGCCGGCCCAACGTCGGCAAGTCGAGCCTGCTCAACCGCCTCGCGGGCGAGGAAGTGGCCATCGTGACGGCCGTGGCGGGCACGACGCGCGACCCCGTCCGCGCCACGATAGCGGTCGAGGGCGTTCCCATCCATCTCATCGACACGGCGGGCCTTCGCGAGTCGGGCGACGAGGTGGAGCGCATCGGCATCGCGCGCACCTGGGAGGCCATCGGCCGCGCGGGCGCGGCGATCCTCATCGAGGAGGCCTCCGGCGGCGCGGGTGAGGAGGAGTCGCGCATCC
>NZ_JADZBI010000225.1 GCF_020852195.1 Hyphomicrobium sp.
CGCAGGACCGGAAGGAAGAAGCGGGAAAGGTGCATGGGGTCCTGTCTCAACGAAGGTTGCGGCGCGGGCGGGGCGGCCGATGTGCAGAAGGCCCCAGCCAACAAGGCGTTCCGCAGGCGTGAATAGCCAGGATTGCAGGCCAGGGCAATCGAGCATCACGCAGCGCCCACCGCCACGCACGATCCGTCGTCAAATCGTCATCAGCGCCGCTTGCAGAGCCAGCGTCTGCATCAGCATTAGGCACCTGCGTTTTTTTCTCTCAGGCCCCGTGACATAGCGCCGCCGTTCGAGTATGGTGCGCTGGTTCACGTGACAGGGGCGAAGCCAATGAGATCCAGATGGCTCGGGGCCCAGGTCTAGGGAGAAAATGGCTGTAGAACCGGGGCACTGTTCCGGAATCTTCGAGCCGAAAATGAGCAGACGGCGCGCCAAGCGCCGCTCACACGAGCCAAGAGTGGAAAGAGCAAGGCGCCCGCCTTGCTCTTTGCATTTTGGAAGACGGTTTTTGCCCGCTCCATCGGCACACGGAAAAAGATCGGCAACGCTCGATCCGCTTGCGCGCGTCACGGCGTGACGGCGGCGGGTGCGCTGTTCTCCGGAGGAATGTAGAGCCCGAGCCAGTCGTACTCGAGCGTCGCCCAGACGATCACAAACGCAACGGATGCCACGAGCGTGTTGACCAGCGCGACGCGCATCAGACGCGGCGCGGCCGGGGCGCTTGCCGGCGTGCCCTCCACGACGTCGCCGACCTCGCCCTGTGTCTTGACGCCGAACGGCAGCACGGCGAACAGCGTCATGAACCAGATCATCAGATAGAGCGCGATGCCGAGCGAAAGGCTCATGGGGTTGTCTCCCTTATGGCCGCGTCACGCCTGCTCCAGCTCCGTCAGCGTGCCGCAGAAATCCTTGGGGTGCAGGAACAGCACGGGCTTGCCGTGGGCACCGATCTTCGGATTGCCGTCTCCGAGCACACGCGCGCCCTGCTCCTTGAGCTGGTCACGGGCGGCCAGGATGTCATCCACCTCGTAGCAAATGTGATGGATGCCACCGTCCGGGCTCTTCTCGAGGAACTTGGCAATCGGCGAGTCCTCGCCCAGGGGCTCCAGAAGCTCGATCTTGGTGTTGGGCAGCGTGATGAAGACGACGGTCACACCGTGCTCCGGCTGGGGCAGCGGGTCGGTGACCACCGCTCCGAGCGCGTTCCTGTACACGGCGGTCGCGGCGGCCAAGTCCTTGACCGCAATGGCCACGTGGTTCAAGCGTCCAATCATCTTCGTTTCCGGTCTCCGATAAACAGGCCGTGCAAGCGGCTTTCAGCCCTTCCCTTCGACCACGCTCAGCAACACCTTGACAATGGGCTTCTTGCCCCAGGCATTGGCCACGGCGCCGCGGACGCCCCTGCGCACGGCCTCACTCAAGACCTCCAGATCGCGCCTGCGGTCCTTCGGGATGCTGCGGAGCGTGCCGTCGACGGCGGTCAGCACGATGTCCTCCATGGGCTCGCCCTCGTCATCCTCGTAGGGCACGCCGTCGATGACGACCTGCGGCTCGCCCGCGAGGTCGCCCCGCCGGGATACCGCCAGCGCGACAATGACGATGCCAACGGCCGCCAGCTTGCGGCGCTCGCGCACGGGCCCATCGCCCGAAGGCACGATGAGGCGCCCGTCGCGGAAGAGGCGGCCGACCGGCGCATCGTCGACGATGCGCACCGGGCCCGGCGCGAGCCGTACCATCTCGCCATTGTAGGCCACCTGAACCTCCGGGACGCCGGCCTCGCGGGCCAGCTCCGCGTGGGCCTTGAGGTGGCGCGCCTCGCCGTGCATCGGGACGGCGATCCTCGGCCGCGTCCAGGCGTAGAGCTGGCGCAGCTCGTCGCGACGCGGATGGCCGGTCACGTGCACCAGCGCCTCGCTGTCGGTCAGCACCTCGACGCCCATGCGCACGAGGCCGTTCTGGATCCAGCCCACAGCCTTCTCGTTGCCGGGGATGGTGCGCGAGGAAAAGATGGCGAGATCGCCCTTGTCGAGCGAGACGTCGGGGTGCTCGTTCTCGGCGATGCGCGCCATGGCGGCACGCGGCTCGCCCTGGCTGCCGGTGCAGAGGCAGACGACGCGCGACCGCTTCAGCTCGCCGAACTGCTGCTGGTCGACGTAGCGGAAGCCCTGGGGCAGGTAGCCGGTGTCGATCGCCACGTCGATGACGCGATGCATGGCGCGACCGGCGATGATCAGCTCGCGGCCGGTGGAACGCGCGGCATCGGCCACGGCCTTGATGCGCGCGACGTTGGAGGCGAAGGTCGTGACGGCCACGCGGTTCGGTGCGCCGCGCACGATCTCGGCCAGCGACTTGGCCACGTCGCGCTCGGACGGCGAGCGGCCTTCCCGCATCGCGTTGGTGGAATCGCCGACGACGGCGAGCACGCCCTCCTCGCCGAGCGCGGCCAGCCGGCCCTCGTCCGGCGTGCCGCCAATGATCGGCGTGGGGTCGAGCTTCCAGTCACCCGTGTGGAGCACGAGCCCGAGCGGCGTGCGCAGCGCGAGCGCGCTGCTTTCGGGGATCGAGTGGGCCATCTCGATCAGCTCGACGTCGAAGGGGCCGACCTCGAAGCGGCCGTTGAGCGGTACCTCGCGGATCGGAATCTGGAGGCGGTTGCCATACTCGGCGAGCTTCGCCTTCAGCATGCCGGCCGTGAAGGGCGTGGCGTAGACCGGCACGCCGAGGCGCGGCCAAAGATCTATGACGGCGCCGATGTGGTCCTCGTGGGCGTGCGTGATGACGATGCCGGCGAGCGCGCTGCGCTCCTCCTCGATGAAGCGCAGATCCGGAAAGATGACGTCGACTCCGGGGTCGTCCTCGCCCTCCGGAAACGTGATCCCGAGATCGACCATCAGCCACTTGCGCGCGTCCGGCGGGCCGAGCCCGTAGAGATAGGCGTTCATGCCGATCTCGCCGAGCCCGCCGAGGGCCAGAAACACCAGCTCGTCCTGCTCTTTCGGCCGGCTCCGTTGCGTTCGTTGCTCAGGCATTCGCCGTATTCACCCTTTTCTTATGACCCGCGATCCTGCCTCAACGAACAAGCGCTACATCTCCGAATGTGAACCGGCGAACGCTCCCCTCCGCGTCGAGCAGAAGCGCGCCTTCGGGATCGAGCCCTGCAAACGCGCCGACGACGTGCTCGGTGCCGGTGTTGATGCCCATGCGTTCCCCTATAGGATGGGCGCGGTTTAGCCAAGCCTCCCTGACCGCGGCAAAGCCTCTACCCTCGTCCCACGTGGCGAGCCAGGCCGTCAGGGCATCCGCTATGGAGGCCAGAAGCACGGAGGGCTCCGGACAGGCGCCGTGGGCCGCAAGGTGCGTGGCAGGGCGGTCCAGCCCCGCGGGCGATGTCCGGACGTTGAGACCGATCCCGACCACCGCGGCGAGTCCGTCCGCGCCGGCGCTGCTCTCGATGAGGATACCGCCGGTCTTCTCGCCGTCGATCAGGATGTCGTTCGGCCACTTGAGGCGCAGTCCGGGGGGGACAGGACGCAGGACTGCACGAAGGGCATCGAAGACGGCGACACCCGTCACCAGCGCGAGCTGGTAGGCCTTCGGCTGCGGGAGGGCCAGCGTGAGCAGTAGGCTCGCATGCAGGTTGCCCGTCTCCGAGGACCAACTGCGGCCGCTGCGGCCGCGCCCGGCCGTCTGCACGTCGGCCATGATCCAGAGCGGGCCACGCTCGCCCGCCTGGGCGCGGCGCATCGCCTCGACATTGGTCGAATCCACGGCGGAGAGCCGCTCCACGCGATCAAGGATCATGGTGCCGAGCCAGCCGATATCGGGAGTGAAATCAAGAGGGTGCGGCGTAACGTATCGCACATTTCGCGACGCTGGTAAGCGGACGTTAAAACCTGTGACATATGAATTATATCAATCAGAATACTGGACTTCACATTTCCTGGGCGACGCTTTAGCACCCGTTCATTTACCAGAGACACTCCCATGGCGACCAAGGATTCACGCAGGACAAAACGCCGTCGGACCAACAATGCCGGTATCCTCAGGACCGGCGAAAAGGAATTCGCCGTGCTGCTGCGCGACGCCTCCCAGACCGGCGCGCGCGTGCGCCTGGTGATCCCCTGCGACGTTCCCGAGCAGGTCACGCTCGTGTCCTCGATGGAAAAGATCAATGCCGCGTGTACGGTCGTCTGGCGGCGAGGGAACGACCTCGGACTGAGATTCAACTAGAGCGTAGTTGGTCTTGATTGAATCGCAGTTGCGCTCCGGGTCTCTCGACGAGACCGATGATACAGGCTTCGCACTGACAGCATCCGAAGCGATCAAGGTCTAACCGCAAAAGTCAGAGCTGCAGCGACTTGGCCGCAGCCGCGGCGGCGTCGATCAGCGGCGACGGATAGACGGCGTACAGCACCACGAACAGGCCGGCCGCGATCATCACGAAGCGCACATAGGGCGCGGTGGGCGAAAAGCGCGGCTTGGCGTCGTCGAAGAACATCACCTTGACGATGCGCAGGTAGTAGAAGGCGCCGACCACGCTCGACAGCACGCCGATGACCGCAAGGCCGTACAGTTCCGCCTTCACGGCGGCGGCAAAGACATAGAACTTGGCGAAGAAGCCGGCGAGCGGCGGCACGCCCGCGAGCGAAAACAGCAGCATGGCAAGGATGAAGGCCATGGGCAGATTCGTCTCCGCGAGGCCCGCCAGCTCGTAGATGTCCTCGACTGGCCCGTCCTCGCGGCGCATGGCGAGGATGCAGGCAAACGAGCCCAGCGTCATGACGAGATAGATGGCGAGGTAGATGAGGAGAGCTTGGATGCCCTCCTCGCTGCCGGCGGCGAGGCCGACAAGCGCGAAGCCGACGTGGCCGATCGAGGAATAGGCCATGAGGCGCTTGATGTTGGTCTGGCCGATGGCCGCGAAGGCGCCGAGCAGCATGGAGGCGATGGCCAGGAAGATGATGATCTTCTGCCACTGAACAAAGAGACCGCCGAAGCCGTCGAACAACACGCGGGCGAGCAGCGCCAGCGCCGCAAGCTTCGGCGCAGCGGCGAAGAAGGCCGTGATCGGCGTCGGCGCGCCTTCGTAGACGTCGGGCGTCCACATATGGAACGGCACGGCCGAGATCTTGAAGGCGAGGCCCACGAGCAGGAACACGAGCCCGGCGATGAGGCCGAGATTGGTCGCGGCACCCGGCGCTGCGGCGGCACTCGCAAGCCCGGCGAACGAAGTCGTGCCCGCAAAGCCGTAGAGCAGCGAGGCGCCGTAGAGCAGCATGCCCGAGGAGAGCGCGCCGAGCACGAAATACTTCATTCCGGCCTCGCTCGAGCGGACGTCGTCGCGGCGGAC
>NZ_JADZBI010000226.1 GCF_020852195.1 Hyphomicrobium sp.
CGGCGATCTTCCATCTCATGACGCATGCCTTCTTCAAGGCGCTGCTGTTCCTCGGCTCGGGCTCGGTGATCCACGCGCTCTCGGGCGAGCAGGACATGCGCCGCATGGGCGGGCTCGGCCCCAAGATCCGCATCACCTATTGGCTGATGCTAATCGGCAGCCTTGCGCTCGCGGGCATCGGCATCCCGTTCGTGTTCGGCTTCGCCGGCTTCTACTCGAAGGACATCATCCTCGAGAGCGCGTTCGCCGCCCATTCCGGCCCCGGCGCTTTCGCCTTCTGGCTCGGCATCGCGGCGGCGGGAATGACCGCTTTCTATTCCTGGCGCCTGTTGTTCATGACCTTCAGCGGCCATACGCGCGCCGACCATCACACCTACGATCATGCGCATGAGTCGCCGGCGGTAATGCTCATTCCCCTCTACGTCCTGGCATTCGGCGCGATCTTCGCCGGCGTGGCGGGTTACGAGTACTTCGTCGGTCACCACCGGGCCGAGTTTTGGGGCGCCGCCATCAAGGTCCTGGCCGAGAACGATTCGGTCGAGCACGCGCATCACGTGCCGGTCTGGGTGAAGGTCCTGCCACTGGTCGCGAGCGTGATGGGCATCGGCATGTCGTACGGCCTGTACATCCGCAACCCGCAACTGCCGGCCGAGCTGGCCACGCGCTTCCAGGGGCTCTATCGCTTCCTGCTCAACAAGTGGTGGTTCGACGAGCTCTACGACGCCTTGTTCGTCCGGCCGTCCTTCAAGCTCGGTCACGGGCTCTGGAAGAAGGGCGACGTCGCGGTGATCGATGGCCTTGGGCCGGATGCGCTGGCGGCCAATACGCTCACGACGGCGCGCCGCATGAGCGCCGTCCAGACCGGATACGTCTATCACTACGCCTTCGCGATGCTCATCGGTGTCGTCGCGCTGGCCACTTGGTATCTCGTGAGCCGGTGAGGGAAGCGTCATGAGCAACTGGCCGATCCTCAGCCTGGTCACCTTCCTGCCGCTTGTCGGGGCGGGCTTCATCCTCTTGGTCCGGGGTGACGACGAGACGGTGGCGCGCAATGCCCGCTGGGTCGCGCTGTGGACGACGCTGGCGACCTTCCTGGTGTCGCTGGTCCTTTGGTTCGACTTCGACCGCAGCTCGGCCGCGTTCCAGTTCGTCGAGCGCGCCGCCTGGTTCCCCGGGACTGCCGTCACCTACCACATGGGCGTCGACGGCATTTCCGTGCTGTTCGTCCTGCTGTCGACCTTCCTGATGCCGCTCTGCATCGTCGCTTCCTGGGAATCGGTCGAGCATCGGGTGAAGGAGTACATGGTCGCCTTCCTCATCCTCGAGACGATGATGGTCGGCATGTTTTGCGCCCTCGACATGGTGCTGTTCTACATCTTCTTCGAGGCCGTCCTGATCCCGATGTTCCTCATCATCGGCGTGTGGGGCGGCGCCCGGCGCGTGTACTCGGCGTTCAAGTTCTTCCTCTACACGCTCGCCGGATCGGTGCTGATGCTGGTGGCGCTGCTGTACATGTACGGCACCGCCGGAACGACGGACATCACCAAGCTGATCGGCTACGGCTTCTCGGTCGAGGCGCAGAAGTGGCTCTGGCTCGCCTTCTTCGCGTCCTTCGCGGTGAAGGTGCCGATGTGGCCCGTTCACACCTGGCTGCCCGACGCGCATGTCGAGGCGCCGACCGCCGGTTCCGTGATCCTCGCCGGCGTCCTGTTGAAGATGGGCGGCTACGGCTTCCTGCGCTTCTCGATCCCGATGATGCCGGAGGCGTCGATCGCCTTCACGCCGCTGGTCTACACGCTTTCGATCATCGCGGTGATCTACACCTCGCTGGTGGCGCTGGTGCAGGAGGACATGAAGAAGCTCATCGCGTATTCGTCGGTCGCGCATATGGGCTTCGTCACGCTGGGCATTTTCACCGGGACGCGCCAGGGCATCGATGGCGCGATCTTCCAAATGCTGAGTCACGGCGTCGTGTCGGGTGCATTGTTCCTCTGCGTGGGCGTCGTCTACGACCGGCTGCATACGCGCGAGATCGCGCGCTATGGCGGCCTCGTCGAGCGCATGCCGCGCTACGCCGCCGTCTTCATGCTGTTCACCATGGCCTCGGTCGGATTGCCGGGGACGAGTGGCTTCGTCGGCGAATTCCTCGTGCTGACCGGCACGTTCCAGTCCAACACCTGGGCGGCGGCGCTCGCATCGCTCGGCGTCATCCTCGGGGCGGCCTACATGCTCTATCTCTATCGTCGCGTGATCTTCGGAAAGATCACGCGAGAGGATTTGAAGTCGATGCTCGATCTCTCGCGGCGCGAGATCGCGGTGTTCGCGCCGCTGGTGGTCGTGGTGCTGGGGATGGGGATCTACCCGAAACCCGTGCTCGACGTCTTCGCGACTTCGGTCGATCAACTCGTCGCACGCTACAAGCAGGCCGAGCTGTCGACACCCCAAGGGCCGGCGCGCCGGCTCGCATCTCTTGCAGACTGAGCGCCGATGAACCCCGCCCCCCTGAATCTCGGTCCCGCGCAGCCCGAATTGTTCCTGGCCGCCTGCGGCCTCGCCCTGCTGCTCTACGGCGTCATCGTCGGTGATCGCTCGCCGCGTCAGGTCTCCTTGCTCGCGATCGCGGCGCTGGCCGTCACCGCCCTCATGGTGTCGATGGCGCCGGCGGCACGCACGATGGGGCTGTCGGGTCTTTTCGTCGCCGACGCTTTCGGCGGCTTCATGAAGCTCTTCGTGCTTCTCGGCGCTGCGCTCGGGATCGTGATGTCGCTCGAATACAACCGGCAGGAGGAGATCGAGCGCTTCGAGTTCCCGGTGCTGATCGTGTTCGCGACCCTGGGCATGATGCTCATGATCTCGGCGAGCGACCTGATCTCCCTCTATCTCGGGCTCGAATTGCAGAGCCTGGCGCTCTACGTCGTC
>NZ_JADZBI010000227.1 GCF_020852195.1 Hyphomicrobium sp.
AAAGGATGGAGTACAACACCAAGGAGGACGGCAGCCGCTGGCAGATTCTGGAGGGATTTGTCCTCAACACCGGTCAGGACGTCTTTGTCCTCACCCGCGACACCAACACCAACTTCATCCAGACGACCTATCTGGATTTCGATTTCCGGCACACGCAGGCCGGAAACAAGCACCGCATCGTGAGACTGAAAGGCCGCTATAACGGCATCACGTTCAACGCTGCGCACGCGCGCATCTTCTCGACCAGTATCGTTCTGGAGGCAGCGGGCGATCCGGCTGCCCGCGCCAAGAATCTCTGGGATGACAGCATCCTCGACCTGACAGGCATCGGCCTGCATCATCCTGACGATCTGCCGGACGCTATCGTATCGCGGCTGGAGCGCTACGGGTATCAGCGCCCCCGAAAGAAAGCGCCGCGCCAACGATTGGCGCAGAAATAGCGCTGGCGAAACAGGCGATTTTTGACTTCGATAGTCCGCTTACGGTACAATAATCATTAAACGAGGGTGTGTGGGTAAGTGAAGACAAATACCGAAAATGCGCCGGATATCGGTGAAGCGTGGATCGCCGCCGTGGAGTTCAACGGCCCGGTTGATGAAGCGCTGATACCGCTGATCAAGCTCAAGCACGAATCCAACGTCAAAGACGCCAAGGAAAAGCGCGAACAGGAATTCGATCCGCGCGGAAGGCGTAGCCTTGCGCGCGACGATCACGATAGTGATCGTAAGGATCGCGAACACCAGACCAGAACGCTCACATGGCTTCTGGCGAATGACCGCGCTTACCGCGAAGCCCACGAACGGGCGATGCTCTCTTTCACCAATGCAGGCAGCGCCATCGACCGCGCCATCGAGGCCGGGGAGAAAGCGCATAAGACGGTGCGCCAGCAGATCGACGACTATCTGGCCTCAACCGCACGGCTCAAGGATGGCCGCTACGTCATGATCGCTCCCGATGGCACTTACCGGGATGAAACCGGTAAGCCGATCAGCCCCGAAGATGTCGCCGAACTGGAAGGCCAGCCCATCAAGGCCTTCAGGCGGTATGAAGGGCTGACTGAACGGAAGGCGCAGATCGAACAAGACCTTGCCGAACTGCGCGGCTGGAGTGTCGAAGTCGGTGACATGCACAACCGCGCCATGGATCAGGAAAACCCGACCCACGAGGAAACGCTGTCAGAAGACAAGGCGCATGCCGACGATCTGGAGGAGCGGGCGAGGGAGAAGCAAGAACGATTTGAAGCAGGCCCCGGCTACGGCGCTATGCAAGAGCCTGATATTCACGCTCGTGCAGATGTCGAGGTTGTATCGGGTGCGACCATGGCGAAGCCCAAGATTTAGCGATACTTGAAATCACCGCAGGCTTTTTCGAGTACTGCGATGGTCACGGCCATGGGGTGATAGTCCGGCAGCTTCTTCATGGCCTCGATGACAGGTTGGTAGAAGCCTTCGCGATATTTGATACCCCAATCATCAATGCATTTTGCTTGATCCCGAACATTGGCGGCCACGATGACCGATGCTGCTGTGGCCGCCGTAGTAATATAGGAACGCTGGCTTTCCGGTGACCAAGTAAGAAATTCTGCGCTCTTGAACTTGTCGTCGGCGCTGTGCGCCTGCGCGCATACGATGGTACACAGGCTTGCTATTGCTAGTGCTTTCCTGCTCAACATAAACGATCGGTATTGCAGAGGAGGAACAACTAGCACGAGAATGATAGCACTACACTTCGTAACGGGCGGACTTCCGCCAATCTGGGGCGCTAGCACTAGCGCCCGCAGCACCTCGGCAAAAGGGATCGATTTTGGCGAGGTGACGTCATGACGGCACTCTTTCTCCCCAGCATCGAAGTGAAAGGCCGCAGGATAGGCTACGCGCGGGTTTCCACCCAAGACCAGAAGCTCCGCATGCAGCTCGATGCACTGAAAGCCGCCGAGTGCGAGCGCATCTTCAAGGATCACGGCGTCTCCGGCGGCAAAGCCAGCCGCCCCGGCCTCGACCGCGCGCTCAAAACTTTGCAGCGTGGCGATGCGCTGGTCGTCTTGAAGCTGGATAGGCTAGGCCGCTCCGTGCAGCACTTGTCCGACCTGCTGGTGCGCTTCGGGAACGAAGGCATCCACTTCTGCTCTCTGGCCGAGGGCATCAACACCACCACGCCCGGCGGCAAGCTCGTCTACCACCTCTTCGCCGCCTTCGCGGAATTCCAGCGCGACATCATCCGCGAGAACACTGTGCTAGGCCTAGAAGCCGCCAAGCAGCGCGGCGCTAGAGTCGGCAGGCCGCGACTCCTCGACATCAACGAAATCCTAGAAGGCCACCGCCACGTCACGCAGTTTGGCATCCCGATTGGCAAAGTAGCCGAACGGCTAGACGTTTCACACGCCACGCTAACGCGCGGGTTCAAATGGGCGGGGTTGACGCGGCTGAACTGACCTCAGACAATCAGCCCGTGCTCGGCACCCCCGCATAGAGTGAAGCACTCGTAGCCGTCATCCACAACGTACAATATTATCCAGCTCCCGTCGTCCAGCTTGAAAGTCAGACTGGCGTCCTCTTCGATGTCGTAGCCTGTTATGGTTCGCCCAATTTTTGACTGAATCATCTCCTGGCCCCTCAATGATCCATTAAGGGCCGGCGCTCCATTATCGATAATCCCGGCAGTATATGCGTGGAAATACTCGTCGTCATTATCAGTTCTAACTAGCAGACTGTCAGCGTCAACAAGCACTTTCGTTATAGTCAGCCCTATCCAATGATCGAGGTTCTCAGTTTTTAGCAGCGGATACATAATCCTCCTTTATGGTTCCTAAATATTTTCTCATCTCCTTCTTCCAATATCCATAGGGCAACGGCATGTGAGTGGTATGCATTGCACCAGTGCGATTATCTGGGTCCACCGCCTGACCGGTGCTGTTGTGCCTTACCCAATATCCATTTCTGTACTCCCGCGTGGGGCGCATTACTCTAATCGCTGCCGCATCGCCTTTTATGCCCGGCGCGCGATAAATAAGCCCCGCACCTTTAGCCTGCCCAACCTCCCAATCAATAGGAATAACGGGTTGTTGCGGCCGATGGATCGGCACCTTAAAGTTTGGCGAGGATCTGGGCCTCGTGATAAGCTTTTCTCTAATCAATAGGGCTTTCATAGCATTTTTCTTATCGCTTTGCAATTTTCTGTAGCGAGAAATAGTGCTTGCTTTTGCAAAGGCATTTCCTGCTGCCTGCTTCTTTCTAATTGAAAACCTATTGAATGTTTCGCGAGCCCTACTCTTGCTACCTCTATCGGCAACAGCATCTCGAACCGCTTTGGCCTCGGCGCCCAGAATTTTTTCTCGCTGCCGAGGTGTCGCGTTCTTCGGCACCGTCGCTTTAGGCGGCAACCCCGGAGCGGTCTTGTTCCAGTCAAGCTGCTTGCGAATCTCCTGTTGAGTTTTCTTGGCCGTATCATCGACTTTTTTGGCGGCGTTGCTAAAGGCTTTGGCGGAAGGTTGAGCGGGAGAGGCCGCCTTAGGCGGCGGTGGATCGATGGCGCGCTTGAAGGATTTTTGCACGGGTGATTGTGCAACCGTAGGAAGCGGCGCGACCAGAACGGTAGCGAGCGCCACGATTGCACAGCGCTCTATTAGGCTTGTCATATGAACTCCCGGTAGATCAGCGGCGTCGAAGGAGGCTCTTGGGGGCCGAAGATTCCAGCAGGGTTCCGGTAGCGAAACCAAGCCCAGTTGCTAGAGGCATAGCTTTCCCAGCGGCTTTGATGCGATCGAGCAGCGCGGTTCCGGGTGCTGAACTGCTGAGGGACCAGAGAGCTGTTTCAACCGCTTCAAGCGCTGCACCAGCGAGGCCGCGGGCAAGAGCACCCTTGCCAACAGCCCGAGTAGCGGCTCGGGTCGCGCCTTTACCAAGTAGCATACGAATGCCGCCGGGCCCGATCACGCCTAGCAGTTCGGCATTGCCATAATAGTCCTTCTGGGTCTGGCGGGAGATGGCAGCCCGTTGCTGACGCGTCCAGATGCACTGTTTGTATTCTTCTTTGGTGCGGTAGGTAAACGTCTCAAGCTTGTCCTTGTTGAAAGGGCGCTCCTTGAGCCAGCTTTCGAGAGCTTCGAGGCTACCTGCAAAAATGTTGCCGGCTCCTTTTAGAATTTCCTCGCCGGTGCAGGAAGCAAGGGGTGCTTGACCGAAGAGCCATCCATTGGAGGCACCCCACCAGATTGCTTCCCCGTCACCAGCTTGCGGTACATTGTGGGTGTTAAAGAAATACGAGGCGTTGATAGGACAGCTGTCAGGGCATTCGACGCGATAGATCGTAAGGACTATGGGCGCATCGATTCCGCGGTCAATGTCGCTCGCGTGTTCCTGTAACTCGTGAAAAATATCGGCGTGCCCGAATACCGGCTTGCCGTTGATGGCGGTAATGATATCGCCTGCGCGCATGGCCTGAGCCCAGCCGAAGATATTCTCGGCCATTGCGCTTTCAATCTCAACGCCCGGACTCAGAGGCGAGTTGGTATCGGTCAGCTTGGCACCCAGATAGGCGATATCCTTCTTGGCGTTGAGAACCGCTTCCAGCGTGCGCTGCCGTTCAATAGCCCCGAGCATAGTTCGAGCACGGGACGCGGAAAGACTAAGCCCAAAGAATGGATCCTCTGGTGTGCCTTGAGAAAGAGCCCAGTTGGGTTGCTCGAATATATGAACCCATTCCTGAGGGTTCGATCTGGAGCGCCCGGCTAGGGCGAAGCCGTGAAGTGTTGCCCCTTCGGGACAGGTTTCATCGCTAACAGGTTCTCGGATCTCGGTAGCACCGTTGGCACTTATGCAAAGAAGGGCGTCTTGAGTGCCTGAATATTCGATGCTGTCGCCAATATTTGCTTCAAGCCTGTACGCGTCTTTCAGCGCAGATCCGTGAAATTCGTTGATCTTGGAGTTAGCCCATGCCCATGTATCGGTGACTTTGACTCTGCCATACACGTAAGGCTCGCCATAGCCAGTGTGGTGAAAGTATTTCGTGGAGCGGCAATCGCCTGAGCCAAGATAATAATATTGTTGAACCTGTAGACGACGTTCGGATTTTCGGATGGCTTGCGCGTAGGAAGCCTCTGCAGTCGAGAAGTTGCAGACAGTGAGACTCGATTCCTGAATTTTACTGTCGAGCTTTTGCTGAAGGTCTCGCAAGTCCTTGATTTCAAAATAGGCCCATATAAGGCCTGCGAAGGCCATCAAACTAGCAAAGATGGCAATGATAGCGAGACGCTTTTCGTTCATGGCGTCGCCCCCGCGAAAATGATCAAAGCAAAATAATAGCTAGGTTACAACCTTAGTGCGTGGGCCAGATGACGTTCAAGTGGGCTTTGCTAGCCCGTCGCTTCATGGACATGCGGCAGTCGTGAATCTGTGAGGGCGATGGCGACCCCACTCCAGACGCGATCAGCAGATAGACCGTGAATGTTCACAGAACGACTGTCTAGCGGGCGGCCAGATAGGAGCTACCAACCTCCACCGCCAAAGGGCTCGCCGCAGAATGGCGAATCCGATAACGATGGATCTGTTCGAGCGTGATGCACAGGATGTCAACACGTCGTGCAGGTGCCTTGGAATGGCAAACTACCGCGAAATCAATTCCTTAGCCAAAGCGCCGGATCGGGCGAGGACATTGGCAACGTTCCTGTTGACGTTGCCCGATATCGACTGGACGGACGGGGAAGCCGACTTCCTCGACGGCATGAAAGCTCGGGGCGAGGAGCTATCCACCCGGCAGGCGGAAAAGCTGGTCGAGCTGCGGGATGAATCCGTCCGGTATACATCCGCGTCCGGCTTCAGCTTCAAGGCGCTCATCGAAATCTGCTGGCTCAATCGGTTCGATCTGAACGATGAAGCCGACATCGAATTCATCGAGAAGCTCAGAGCGAGCGGTCACGCCTCCCTGAGGAAACGCGAGGCGCTGAGACTCAGGTACTGCGCCATAGAGTTGGGCGAGCTGGAACCCGATCAACCGTGGTTCTTCCCGCCCCCCATAATGCGACTCTAAAATCGCTTCTCTCGAACTGCCCTTTGAACCCCAATTCACCCGTTATCGTGGTGCGCGCAAGATGTGCGCTGTAAACAGCGCCATCTCACTCGGCGGTCTTCCGCCCGCCTCGGCAGGGGGGCTTGCTGCCCCCCGTGCACCCCCGGCCAGCGCGGGATGCTCATGCTAGAATTTTTTGCATGTCCTTCGGGAACATCAAGACTGCTCCGGCCTATCCTTCACGCGCTTCCGCCGCCGCGCGATCTCCTCCAGGTGAAGCCGCTTTCGACCCTTGTCGAGCCATGTGGCATAATCGGTCGCGTAGGTCTCGCTGAACTTGTATCCCTTGCCTCGGACGCTCCGTATGGGATCAGGAGCAACCCCGCGGATAAGGGCGCTACGGAGCCTTCTAATCTTTTGGTCGACGGTGCGTACATCAAGGAAGATGCGATCCGGCCAAAACTCCTCGACGAGGCGCTCACGCGAGAAGACTGCTCCCGGCGCAGAAACCAAGAGTGCCAGCAATTTGAACTCGACCTCTCCCAGGCGAACGAGCCTACCGGAGCTGTGCACTATCCTGCTCGTTGGATCGACCTCAATACCGCCAATGCTGACGATTGCGGTTGGCATGATAGCGGATGTGGATGGAATCGCGTCCGTCGTAGGGGGTTGTTTAGCCGCCGGTCGCTTGGAGCGTGCGCTGGCCGGCGGCGGCCTGACGGACTGCGTGCTCACGACTAACCTTCAGGTATCGCGCCGCTGGCGTTGTTGTAGCGCTCACCGAAGACGTAACCCGAGCCGCGGACAGTGCGGATCGGGTCGCGCTCCTTGCCGCGGACAATGGCCTTGCGGAGGCGCCCGACGTGGACGTCGACCGTGCGCTCGTCGACGTAGGCATCGCGGCCCCAGACGCCGTCGAGGAGCTGGGCGCGCGACAAGACGCGGCCCGGGCTTTCCATCAGGAACTCCAAGAGGCGGAACTCGGTGGGGCCGAGGTGGATTTCGCGCAGGCCGCGCGTTACCTTGTGCGCAGGACGGTCGAGCTCGATGTCGGCGAAGCGGAGAACGTCAGCCATGCGGTCGGGCGCGGCGCGGCGCAGGATGGCCTTCACGCGCGCCATCAGCTCGGGCAGCGAGAACGGCTTCACCACGTAGTCGTCGGCCCCCGTCGAGAGACCGCGGATGCGGTCACCCTCCTCGCCACGCGCCGTCAGCATGACGATCGGGATGGACTTGGTCTCTATCCGCGCCCGCATGCGGCGACAGATCTCGATGCCGGATACGCCGGGCAGCATCCAGTCCAGGACCACAAGGTCCGGTTTCTCCTCGGCAACGAGGATCTCCGCTTCCTCGCCGTTCTCAGCATGGGAAACGCGGAAGCCTTCGGCCTCGAGGTTGTAGCGCAGCATCTCGGCGAGCGGAGCTTCGTCCTCGATCAGCAGTATCTTCGCACTCATCGTGTATTGCTCATGTCAAGGAGTCGGCATCAACCCCGCGAAAACAGGGTCGAGCTGGTATCGTCGCCCTTGGGGCGATCGTCGGAGATGTTGAAGCCTTTGACGAGGAAGTGGATCGTCTCGGCGATGTTGGTCGTGTGGTCGCCGACGCGCTCGATATTCTTGGCGCCGAACAGGAGATGGGTCGAAAGACCGATGTTGCGCGGGTCCTCCATCATGTAGGTCAGGAGCTCGCGGAACAGGGAATTGTACATGGAGTCGATGTTCTCGTCCTCGCGCCACACGGCGAGCGCGCGATCCGCGTTGCGCGCAGCGTAAGCGTCGAGCACGTCCTTGAGCTGCGCGAGGGCCAGTTCACCCATGTGGCGCAGGCCCGTCATCAGGGGCTTGGGGTGCGATTCATGTGCGATGGCGAGCGCGCGCTTGGCGATGTTCTTTGCGAGGTCGCCGATGCGCTCGAGGTCGCCCGTAATGCGCAGCGCCGCCATCACGTGACGGAGGTCGTCCGCGAGCGGCTGGCGGCGGGCGATCATGGAGATCACCTGCTCCTCGATGTCGCGCTCGAGCTGATCGATCTGCTTGTCGGCCTTGACGACCTGCTCGGCGAGCTGCGGATCGCGGCGCTCGAGTGCATCGAACGACTGGCCGAGGATGTGCTCGGCGAGACCGCCCATCTGGGCGATCTTCCTGTCGAGGAGGGCAAGCTCTTCCTCATAGGACTTCACAATGTGCTCGTTCATAGCCTCAGATTCTCCTTTGGGCCTTTCAGCCACGGCAACGTCCAATGCAGCAGGCTTCGTGGTCGGACGACCGCCGAGCCACGGCATGAAGCCGCCGAACAATGTCTTGCGCTCGGTCGTGGTCATCGATCTGTACCTGCATCAACCAAAGCGGCCGGTGATGTAGTCCTGCGTCCGCTGGTCCTTCGGATTGGTGAAGATGTCGTTGGTGGCGCCTTCCTCGACGAGGATACCCAAGTGGAAGAACGCGGTCCGCTGCGATACGCGCGCGGCCTGCTGCATCGAGTGGGTGACGATGATGATGCAGAAGTTCTTCTTCAGCTCGTCGATCAGTTCCTCGACTTTCGCCGTCGCGATGGGGTCAAGCGCCGAGCACGGCTCGTCCATCAGAATGACCTCAGGGCTCACGGCCACTGCGCGGGCGATGCAAAGGCGCTGCT
>NZ_JADZBI010000228.1 GCF_020852195.1 Hyphomicrobium sp.
CGCCGGCGGCAAGATGCCCGGCGGATCCGGCCGCGGCAAGAAGACGGGACGGCCGGCCGCGCACAAAGGTGGCAAGATGGGCGGCCGCGCCTCCGCTGCCCGCCCTGCCGCCGCGCGATCGGCCTCGGCACGCAAGGCCGCTGCCACGCGCAAACGCCGCGCATCGTAGAAAGGCCGAGGGCCTTCCCGAAAGCCTCCGGCGGCCGGGTGCCCGCCGGAGCCTTGGCTTGCGTACTAGTCGCGATCGGGATGCGTACTCAGAACCTCCCCGGTCGCAGGATGCGCATGGCCGTCGACGCGCACGCCCGAGGAATTGGTGCCCTCGAACTCGTAGTAGCCGTCGTCCGCCTCAATCTCGTGCACCTTGTAGCCCTGGGCCTCGATCTTCTGGATAGCCTGAGACGCCGATAGCCATTCTCCACGCGGAACGTTGAGCGGACCGACGTAGTCGTCGTCATCGGCGAGCGCCGGCACGGCAAGCGCGAACGACAATAGGGACACGGCGAAAAGCTTCTTCATGGGATCATCTCCGTTTATGCTGCGTAAGGGCGAGAGACGTCGCCCGGACGCGGCATCCTTTGCACCCTTGACGCTGATCGCGCCCTGACGGCCGCTGTCAGCTCGTTATCAGCGAACAAAATGCATCTATCCCCCCATGATGAGCCGATCTGCGACACGCCGCGTCCTGCTTCTGGCAGTAGCCTCGGGCCTGCTGGCCGCCGCGCCCGCGGCAGCCGATGACGACGACGCGCGCGACCAGGAGATCGCCCGCAAGGCACTCATCGAAGGCCGCATCCGCTCGCTCTCCGAGATCACCGCCATCGTCAAGCCGCGCCTCCCCGGCACCATCCTCGGCGTCGAGCTCGAGGTCGAAGACGACGGACGCATCGTCTACGAGTTCGACGTCATCGACTCCTCCGGCCGCCTGATGGAGGTCGAGGTCGACGCCGCCACCGGCGACATCCTGAAGATCGAGGACGACGACTGATGCGCATTCTCGTGGTCGAGGACGAGCCGGCCATCGCGTCCTCCGTCGCCTCCGCCCTTTCGGCCTCCGGCTATCAGACCCGCATTGCAACCGACGGCGAGGAAGCCTGGTTCCTCGGTGACACGGAGGACTTCGACCTCGTCGTGCTCGACCTCGGCCTGCCCAAGATGGACGGCCTCGCCGTCCTGAAGCGCTGGCGCGGGGCGGGGCGACAGATGCCCGTGCTGATCCTGACCGCGCGCGGCGCCTGGCCCGAGCGCGTCGAGGGCATCGACGCCGGCGCCGACGACTATCTGGCCAAGCCGTTCCAAATCGAGGAGCTGATGGCGCGCGTGCGCGCGCTGATCCGCCGCGCCGCCGGACACGCCTCGCCCGTCCTCACCGCCGGTGCGCTCTCCATCGATACACGCCAGATGCGCGTGTCGATCGACGGCACCAGCGTCGCCGTGTCGCCGCTCGAATACCGGCTCGTCGCCTATCTCCTGCATCACAAGGGGCGCGTCGTCTCGCCCGGCGAGCTGATCGAGCACCTCTACGGCGACGACGACGCCCGCGACGCCAACGCGCTCGAGGCCGTCGTCACGCGCCTGCGCAAGAAGCTTGGCGCCGACGTGGTCGAGACACGCCGCGGCTTCGGCTACGTCATCGCGGCAGGCCCCGAATGACGTTCCGCTCGCTGCGTCTGAGGCTGTTGCTCGCGGGCGCCGTCTCGACAGCCATCGCCCTTGGCCTGGCGGGCTACGGCCTGACGGTGCTCTTCGAGCGCCATGTCGAGCGGCGCATCGACGCCGAGCTGGCCGTGCATCTGAACCAGCTCACGGCCCACCTCGAGCCCTCCGCATCGAACCGCCTCACGCTCTCGACACCGCCCGCCGATCCCCGCTTCGACGTGCCGCTGTCCGGTCTTTATTGGCAGATCGTCCACGAGCAGAGCGGCACGGTGCTGCGCTCGCGCTCGCTCTGGGACTCGGAGCTGGCGCTTCCGGCCGAAGCCCGGACCGACGACGCTATCCACCATCATCGCATCCCTGGCCCCGACAAAGCGGAGCTGTACCTGCTGCAGCGGCGCGTCGAGCTCCCGGCGCGCATGGGTGGCGGCACCGCGCGCATCGCCGTTGCCTTGGGCACGGCCGAGATCGCCACTGCCGTGCGCGAATTCGCCGCCGACCTGACGCCGCTCCTCACCATTCTCTGCGCACTGCTGCTCGCCGCCGCGTGGGCGCAGGTCACCATCGGCTTACGGCCGCTCTCGGCGATCCGCACCAAGCTTGCAGCCGTGCGCTCCGGCACGAGCCGCCGCCTCGGCGCCGCGTTCCCGGACGAGGTACGCCCGCTCGCGCAGGAGATCGACGCCTTGATCGATGCCCGCGACGCGGAGCTGGCGCGCGCCAAGACGCGCGCCGGCGATCTCGCCCACGGGCTGCGCACCCCGCTGCAGGTGCTTCAGACCGAGATCGAGCGCCTGGCCAAGGACGGACAGGCCACCGTCGCCCTCAATCTCTCGACCGTCACGCGCACCATGCAGCGCACGGTCGAGCGCGAGCTGGCGCGCGTACGCCTCGCCTCGCCCCATCGCAAGTCGGAGACCAACATCGCCTCCGCCGTCGAGCAGGTGGTGCGCGTCGTGCAGCGGACACCGGACGGTGCGTGCCTCGACTGGATCGTGGACGTGCCGGCCGACCTCGTGGCGCCCATAGACCACGACGACCTGTCCGAGGCCGTCGGCAACCTGATCGAGAACGCCTCCCGCCACGCGCGTCACGCCGTGACGGTGACCGCCAGCAAGGATGCCGCATCTCCGGCCCTCACCATTGCCGACGACGGACCGGGCATCCCCGAGCACCAGTTGCAGGAGGCCCTGCGCCGCGGCGGGCGCCTGGACGAGCGCGGCTCGGGCGCCGGGCTCGGCCTCGCCATCGTCACCGAGATCATCGAATCCTGGGGCGGCACGCTGACGCTCGAGAACGCGGGGCCCGGCCTCTCCGCGACGTTGCGCTTCTCGCCGCCCGCGCCGTGATGCGCACCTGACGGAACGCCGACGGCGGCAGTCAGCCGGCCGTCAGCCGCCCCGCCTTAACTGTTCCCCTGCAACGACGCGGAGCGTCCAGAAACATTCCGCGCACGCACACGTTACGCATACGTCCAAACAGAGAGAGACTGAAAATGCAGAAGATGATGATCACCCTTGGCATGGCAGCCTTCGCCGCCGGCGCGCTTGCCACGGCCGCCACCGCCGACGACCGCCCGGCCACAGCCGCTGAGCGAGCCGAGATCGGCGGCATCCTGCAAGCTGCCGGGTTCAGCTCCTGGAGGAAGATCGAGTTCGACACCGACGACAGGAAGTTCGAGGTCGACGATGCGCGCCACTCCAATGGCAAGGTCTATGACGTCGACATCCGCGGCGGCAAGATCATCAAGAAAGATCTCGAGGACTGACGAGAGGACCGGGCAGCAAGCTGCCGTTCGCAAGAAGGGCGGGCCTCCTTTCGGAGGCCCGCCCTTGCTATGGAATCGCTTCTTCCCGCTCACTCGGCCGCGCAAGCGGCCGATGAGAGAGGGCGCCGCACTGTGGTTCAATTGAATCGAAACGACGCCAACGTCTCACACGCACTGCTTGCGGATCATGAGCGCTCTCAAAGCATCGCTTTCAGCGCGAGCTCTCTGCAGCTCCCTGGTCGCCTTGAGACCGTCCCCGGATCCCCCGAACATGCGCCCCAGCGCCGATCCGACGGTACTGGGGCGGCTCTCGCTCTCGAGCACGACCTGTTGCGGGAGCACCTGGATCTGGCGGTCCAGATACGCGAGCCGGCCCTCGAGCTGCCGGCAGGCGAGTTTCTCCTCCTCGTCGCTGACGACGTAGGTGCCGTCGCTCTGGTAGCCGGTCCGCGGAACGCCCACCATGTCTTGGACGGACGCACATCCGCCGAGCACGGCTAGCGCGCTGAACCACCACCACTTGGCGGCACCCGAAAGCATGACGGCTCAGCCCCCGTAGGCACGAGCGGAAGCGAGAGCAAGGCTCTCGCCGCAGTGCACCAAGATTTAAGGAAGCCTTCTTGGGAGCGCAAGATGCGCCGTCATCCGCGCCCGACAAAAGGCATCTTGGTCGCCATCAAAGTCATGAACTGGACATTTGCCTCGAGCGGCAGGGTAGCCATGTAGACCACGGCGTCCGCCACATGTGCCACGTCCATGCGCGGCTCGGGCTTGATGCTGCCGTCGGCCTGGCGCACGCCCGCCGCCATCGGCTCGGTCATGTCGGTTGCCGCATTCCCGATGTCGATCTGCGAGCAGGCGATGTCGTAGGCGCGCCCGTCCAGCGACAGCGACTTCGTGAGCCCCGTGATCGCGTGCTTGGTTGCCGTATAGGGCGCCGAGAGCGGGCGCGGCGCCGCCGCCGAGATGGAGCCGTTGTTGATGATGCGGCCACCCATCGGCCGCTGCGCCTTCATGATCCGGAACGCCGCCTGCGCGCACAGGAAAGCACCAGTCAGGTTGACGTCGACGATGGCCTGCCACTGCTCGGGCGTAAGCTCATCAATGGGCACGGCCGGCGCCGAGGCCCCCGCGTTGTTGAACAGCACGTCGACGCGTCCAAGCTCTGCTTGCGCCGTCTCGAAGAGCTGTGCGACCTGGGCCGCATTCGTCACATCCGCCTGAAACGGGACAACGCGTCCCGGACAGCTCGAGCATGCATTGGCTGTCTCATCCAGTGTCGCTTGCCGCCGCCCCGCCAGCACGACATCGAACCCGGCGTCGAACAGCGCGACCGCGACCGCGCGCCCGATGCCGCTTCCGGCCCCGGTCACCACGGCCACTTTGGATGCTTGCGCCATGATCGATCAGACTGGGCGACGCTCAGCGCGTCGGAACCGGCTTCTCGCCCCGGTAGTCGTAGAAGCCGCGGTTGGTCTTGCGGCCGAGCCACCCCGCCTCGACGTACTTCACGAGCAGCGGGCAGGGCCGGTACTTCGAATCCGAAAGCCCTTCGTAGAGCACCTGCATGACCGCCAGGCACGTATCGAGGCCGATGAAGTCGGCAAGCTCAAGCGGCCCCATTGGATGGTGCGCGCCGAGCCGCATGGCCTTGTCGATGCCCTCCACCGTGCCGACGCCCTCATAGAGCGTGTAGACGGCCTCGTTGATCATCGGCAGCAGGATGCGGTTGACGATGAAGGCCGGGAAGTCCTCGGACACGGCCGTGGTCTTTCCGAGGCTCTCGACGAATGTCTTGGCGACGCCGAACACCTCGTCCTCGGTGGCGATCCCGCGGATCAGCTCCACGAGCTCCATCAGCGGCACCGGGTTCATGAAGTGCATGCCGATGAAATGCTCGGGCCGGTCCGTCGTCGAGGCGAGCCGGGTGATCGACAGCGACGAGGTGTTGGTCGCGATCAGCGCCGACGACTTGAGCTTGGGACACAGTTCCTGGAAGATCTTGCGCTTGATGGCCTCGTCCTCGGTCGCGGCCTCGATCACCATGTCGCAGCCCGCAACCGCGTCGAGGTTGGGCGCGAACTCGATGCGAGAGAGCGCCGACTTCATGTCGACCTCCTCGACGAGGCCCTTGGCGACCTGCCGCCCCATGTTCTTCTCGATCGTCGCCAGCGCCTTGTCGACCGCCTCCTTGCGCACGTCGTTCAGGAGCACGTCGTACTTGCCGAGCGCGATCACGTGGGCGATGCCGCTGCCCATCTGCCCGGCACCGATGACACCGATCTGCTTGATGTCCGGCACCGGCCTTGCTTCCGGTTTGGCCTTGCTGTCGGCTTTCACTGCAACATCCATGGTGAATGTCCTTTTTGCCCCGGCTTCATGGCCTCAAAGTCCGGCCTTGCCGAGTTCCGCGTCGAGTTCCGGCAACGCTTGAAAGAGATCGGCGACAAGGCCGTAGTCGGCGACCTGGAAGATCGGCGCTTCGGCGTCCTTGTTGATGGCGACGATGACCTTCGAATCCTTCATGCCCGCGAGATGCTGGATCGCTCCCGAGATGCCGACGGCCACGTAGAGCTCGGGCGCCACCACCTTTCCGGTCTGCCCCACCTGCAGATCGTTGGGCACGAACCCGGCATCGACCGCCGCGCGCGAGGCGCCCATCGCCGCGCCGAGGCGCTCAGCGATCGGCTCGATGTACTTCTTGAAGTTCTCGCCGTTGCCCATGCCGCGTCCGCCCGAGATCACGATCTTGGCAGCGGTCAGCTCCGGCCGGTCCGATTTCGTGAGCTCGGCGCCGACGAACGACGAGAGCCCGACGGCCGGCGCCGCGGTGACACTCTCGATCGGCGCGGACCCGCCTTCAGGCTGCGCGGCAAATGCCGCCGTGCGCACCGTGATCACCTTCTTGGCCTCGGGCGACTGCACGGTCTGGACCGCGTTGCCGGCATAGATTGGCCGCTCGAACGTATCGGGCGACACGACCTTGGTGATGTCCGAGACCTGCATCACGTCGAGCAGCGCGGCAACACGCGGCAGCACGTTCTTCCCCGCCGCCGTGGCGGGGGCAACGATCGTATCGTAGCCGCCGGCGAGCGAGACCACGGTTGCGGCCACCTCCTCGGCAAGGCCGTTGGCGAGATGCGGCGCATCCGCGACCAGTACCTTGGTGACGCCCGTGAGCTTGGCGGCAGCCTCGGCGGCCGGCGCGCAATCATGGCCGGCGATGAGCACATGCACATCCGAGGCGATGTCCTTGGCTGCGGTGAGTGCCTTCGCCGTCGCGCCCGAGAGGGCGGAATTGGAATGCTCGGCAAGAAGAAGAACAGCCATCAGATCACCCCCGCCTCGGTCTTGAGGCGGCGCACGAGCTCCGCCACGTCCGCCACCTTCACGCCGCCCTTGCGCTGCGGCGGCTCTGCGGTCTTGAGCACCTTGAGGCGCGGCGCGGCGTCGACGCCGAGGTCCGCGGGCTTCTTGACGTCGAGCGGCTTCTTCTTGGCCTTCATGATGTTCGGCAGCGACGGATAGCGCGGCTCGTTGAGCCTGAGGTCCGTGGTGACGATCGCGGGCAGGTTGAGCTTCACCGTCTCGAGCCCGCCATCGACTTCGCGCGTAACCGCAACGGCGTCGGCCGCCGGCTCCACCTTGGACGCGAACGTGCCCTGCGGCCAGCCGAGCAGGGCGGCGAGCATCTGGCCCGTCTGGTTGCAATCGTCGTCGATGGCCTGCTTGCCGAGCACGACCAGATTCGGCTTCTCGGCTTCGACCACCGCCTTGAGCAGCTTGGCAACCGCGAGCGGCTCGATCGGCGTGTCGTCCGCCGTCTCGATGAGCAACCCGCGATCGGCTCCGATGGCGAGCGCGGTGCGGATCGTCTCCTGGGATTTTGCGGTCCCGATCGACACCACGACGACCTCGGTCGCCGTCCCCTTTTCCTTGAGCCGCACGGCCTCTTCGACGGCGATCTCATCGAAGGGGTTCATGGACATTTTTACGTTGGCCAGCTCGATCCCTGACCCATCCGATTTGACGCGGATCTTGACCGCAAAATCGACGACGCGCTTTACCGCGACGAGTACCTTCATGATGCGCGACGCTCCCCGGCGCACTGCCTTGTTCTTGTCATTGCTGTCCTGGTTTTATGTCGTCCTGAAATACGCCCGGGAGACTGGGGGTTGCGGCTGAGCTGCGCCGCCCGTCTCCACCGGCCATCACTCGAGCCAACGCCACGGAACGTGACTTTTCGAGCTCTTCGCAAGTGCGAGAAAGGAAACTACGAGCCGTGCTCGCGCAAGTCAATGCGACCGACAGAGGCTTTTCCGCTGTCCCGGAGGTCGTCAGGCCCCATAGCCGAGCCCGCGATCGAAGAGGGGCACGCCCGGCCGGCGCAGGAACACGACCAACACGGCCCCCGCGATCAGCCCACCGATATGCGCCCACCAGGCGACGGGCCCCATCTGCGGCAGGAACACCATGACGACCTGGATGAGGATCCAGAGCCCCAGCGCAAAGGCTGCTGAAATCCTGAGCGGAATGGCCTTGAGCGCCAGCACCCACACGCGCACCCGCGGGTGCAGCACGAGATAGGCGGCGATCACGCCCGCGACCGCGCCGCTGGCCCCGATCAGGGGAACATTCGAGGACGGATCGATCCAGGCATGCATGAGACCGCCGAATACGCCGCACGCCAAGTAGAAGAAGAGGAACTTGAAGTGCCCCATGGCGTCTTCGACGTTGTCGCCGAACACCCACAGAAAAAGCATGTTGCCCGCGAGATGCAGGATGTCTCCGTGGAAGAACATGTAGGTGAGCAGCGTCAGGCGCTCCGGAACCGCGGGTCCCACACTCTCGACGGGGATCGGCAGCAGGCTGGTGTCGAACAGCTCGCTCGGAATGAGGGCGAAGCCCGCGATGGCCACCTCGTCGAGCCGGGCGGCCTCGAAGAAATAGACGATCACATTGGCCGCGATCAGCAGGATCGTGACCCACTGGAAACGGATCGATTTCAGGCTGTTCTCGTCGTGGAGGGGCACAAACATCGTTCAATCCTCGATCCGGCTCTTACGTCGCGTCAACGGTTCTGTCCCGGGACCCAGAGCACGTCGCTCCGCCCGCGATCGTTCACGTAACGTCCTGCAACAAATAAAAAATCTGACAGGCGGTTGATATACTTCAGCGCCGCCGCGCTGACCGGCTCGCCCTCCTGGGCGGCGAGCGCCACCATCTCCCGCTCCGCGCGCCGGGACACGGTGCGCGCCACGTGCAGCGCTGCCGAGGCTGGCGATCCTCCAGGAAGTACAAAGGACTTCAATGGCTTGAGCTCGGAGTTCATCTCGTCAATCTCGGCTTCCAGCCGCGCCACCTGGTCGTCCGAAACGCGCAGCGGCTCGAACTCGGGTTTCTTGCCGCGGTCGGGCACACAGAGGTCGGCGCCGAGATCGAAAAGGTCGTTCTGCACGCGGCCAAGCTTGGCATCGAGCCCCGGATGCCCCGCCAGATGCGTCCGCACCACGCCGATGGCGGCGTTGGTCTCGTCGACCGTGCCGTAGGCGGCGATGCGCAGCGCGTCCTTGCGCACGCGCTCGCCGGTGCCGAGCCCGGTTGTCCCCGCGTCCCCGGTCTTGGTGTAGATCTTATTGAGCTTGACCATCGCGTCCCCTGTCCGGCGCACACACTAAAGCGCTTGCCGACCTGTGAAAACCCGTTTTGCGGGGACTACACCATGATCGCTCAATACCCAATATGTCGGAAGCGCAAATCTTAGGTCTGATCAAAGACCTGGGGCGTGATTGCAGGTCGATCGCAACCAATCACGCTCTAGAGATGCTGAACGTAGGCGTAGACGACGAGCAGCACGACGGCCGCGAACTGGAGCCCGACGCGCCAGCGCATCAGCTTCTGGCTGAGATTCGGGCTCTTGCCGCGCAGCATCACCCAGAGCCCCGCGAGCAGCACGAGGACGACCGCGAACATCGTTCCGGTCGACAGGTAGTGCATCAGAGTTTCCATCGGCAACGGGCCTCGACGGTAGAATTGACGGCCCTGATATACGATGCGGCAACCCGGATTGCCATGAATCTCACGGAAACATATCCGCCCTGCGGGCGCGGCATCCCGCCCCGCCACGATTGGTAAACCTTCGTGCCCTAATTCTAACCACTTATCGGAGCGTGGTACCCGGCGGGCTTGCGTCGGGGGATACGCCGGCCTTGCGTCAGGCTGCAGCGAGGCCAAAATCGTTTCGGGTCCTGTCCGAGATGCGAAAACCCGCCTCGTCGAAAGCCGCGCCGGATTGTTTGATCCGGCGCGATCGTGCTCTAAGACCAGGATCGCTCCGGACCCTGCCAGCCCGGAGCGAGAGTGGGGGCTTGGGGCATTGGGTGGGGCAGTCGGACCAGATGGGCAAGGGTGTGATCCGGACCAACGCAGCGACATTCCTGGAGAGACGCGCCCGCCTCGTGGCGGCGGCGATGCTCGCCGCGGTCGCGTGCGGGCCTCTGGCCGCTATCCGTGCCGAAACTCCGAAATCGACCAAGGAGGCCGAGCGAGAGCTCGAAAGCCAGAAGAGCGAGCTCGCAGCCAAGGAAACGCGCGGCCGCGAGCTTCAGAAGGACATGGCCAGCATCGCCGACGAGCGCCGCGAGATCAACGTGCGCCTGCTCGAGACGGCCGCGCTGGTCCAGAAGAGCGAAGAGCAGATGACGGCCATTGAGACGCGCCTCTCGGGTTTCGAGAGGGAAGAGCAGCAGGTCCGCGCCTCGCTCGCCAAGGAGCATGGCAAGATCTCCGGCATCCTGGCAGCGCTCCAGCGCATGGGACGCAATCCGCCGCCGGTCATCATCACGCGGCGCGAGGATGCGCTCGAGATGGTGCGCAGCGCCATGCTGCTCGGCGTCGCCTTCCCGGGGCTCCGCGCCGAGGCGCAGGTGCTGACAGAAAAGCTCAATAAGCTCGTGGCGGTCATGACCAGCATCCGCCGCGAGGGCGACAACCTGCGTGCCGAGCGGGAGCGCCTCGCCACCACCCAGACACGGCTCGCGAGCCTGCTCGAGACCAAGAAGCAGTCGCTCTCGGAGCGCCAGGCCGAGCTGCAGCAGGTGCGTCAGGCAACGTCCGAGATCGCAAAGAACGTGACCGACCTGAGTGAGCTGATCTCCAAGCTGAGCCGGCAGGTCGCCGCGCCGCCCGTCATGGATGACGCGCAGCGGAGGAAGGACAAGGACGAGGTCGTTGCCGTGCTTCCGCCCACGGCGCCTGCCGCGCCGCCCGGCGCGGAGACCGCCCCCGGTGGTGCCGCGGGCGCCACCGTTCGCGAGACCGCCATCGACACCACGCGGGTGGAAGCGGCCCCAAATCGGGAAGAAGAGGTGGCCTTGCTGGCGCCGACGCCCAACCGCGAGATACCCCCGTCGATCGTCGAACTCGCGCCGACGGCGGCCCTGGGACCCGTCGGCAAGCCCGACCGCATCACACCGGCGGTTCCGTTCCAGCTCGCCAAGGGCAAGCTGCCGCTGCCGGCCCGCGGCCGGCGGGCCTTGGGTTTCGGCGATAAGACCCAATATGGAGGCACATCGAAGGGTCTTGTGCTCGAAACGCGCTTCGGCGCGCGCGTCACCTCTCCCTGCGACGGTTGGGTTGTCTACGCCGGCGAATTCCGCAGCTACGGGCAGCTCTTGATCATCAATGCCGGCGGCGGGTATCATGTTTTGATTGCCGGACTGTCACAAATGGACGTCGGGCCGGGGCAGTTCGTATTGGCTGCCGAGCCGATCGGGACGATGAGCGGTGCGCCACGCACGGCACAACTTGCATCCGGAAGAACGGGGCTTGGCGAGCCTCCGCAAACCAGCGCCCCCGTCCTATACATTGAGTTTCGCAAGGACGGGGAGCCCATAAACTCGGACCCCTGGTGGGCCACCCCTCATGAGAAGGTACAGGAATGATGCGCAAGACCGACCTCGTGTTCTGGACGTTTCTGACGATGACGGGTCTCGCCGGCGCGACCACCGTATTCAACGTCACGCAGACCTACTCCGCCAGCTCTCCGAACTCCGAGCTCTACAGGCAGCTCGATCTGTTCGGTGATGTGTTCGAGCGCGTCCGGTCCGACTACGTCGAGAAGCCCGACGACACCATGCTGATCGAGAGCGCCATCAACGGCATGCTGGCGGCGCTCGACCCGCACTCCTCGTACATGAGCCCGAAGAACTACCGCGACATGCAGGTGCAGACGCGCGGCGAGTTCGGCGGCCTCGGCATCGAGGTCACCATGGAGAACGGTGTCGTCAAGGTCGTCGCGCCCATCGACGATACGCCCGCCTCCAAGGCCGGCATCCAGGCCAACGACCTCATTACTCATCTCGACAGCGAGCAGATCTCGGGCCTCACCCTCGAGCAGGCGGTCGAGAAGATGCGTGGCCCGGTCAACACACCGATCACACTGACGGTCGTGCGCAAGGGCAAGGACGAGCCGTTCGACGTCAAGATCGTCCGCGACTTTATCCGCATCAACGCCGTCAAGGCGCGCGCCGAAGGCGACATCGCCTACGTCAAGGTGACGACCTTCAACGAGCAGACCCACGCCAACCTGGTCAAGGCAATGGACAGCCTGAAGAAGGAGATCGGGCCCAAGCTTAAAGGCATCATCATCGACCTGCGCAACAATCCCGGCGGCCTGCTCGACCAGGCGATCGCTGTCTCCGACGACTTCCTGGAGCGTGGCGCCATCGTGCTGACCAAGGGACGCAACAACGAGGAGACGCAGCGCGCCCAGGCCCGTCCCGGTGATACCGCCGACGGCAAGCCCATCGTCGTGCTGATCAACGGCGGCTCCGCCTCCGCCTCGGAGATCGTCGCCGGTGCGCTCAAGGACCACAAGCGCGCAACCATCATCGGCACGCGCTCCTTCGGCAAGGGCTCCGTGCAGACCATTATCCCGCTCGGCGCCAACGGGGCCATCCGCCTGACCACAGCGCGTTACTACACGCCGTCCAACCGCTCGATCCAGGCCAAGGGCATCGACCCCGACATCATCATCGAGCAGGAGCTGCCCGATGAGCTGAAGGGCAAGGCCCCCGAGAAGCCGCGCGGCGAGGCAAGCCTGCGCGGTCACTTGAGGGGCGAGGACGAGAAGCCGGCCGCCGCCGAGCCCGCCACCAAGGAAGCCGAGCCAAGCGAAGCCAGCGGCGAATCCAAGGAGGAGCAGAAGGAAGAATCGGGCTCGTCCGCTTACGTGCCGAAGGAGCCCGAGAAGGACACCCAGCTCCAGTACGCGCTGAAGTTCCTGCGCGGCGAGGCGACCGGCGAGACCGTGGCCAAGCCGGCCGTTCCGCCCTCCGGCAACCCGTCCGCGGACAAGCCGGTGCCGAACTGAGCCCGGCGTCGGAGAGACCGAAACTTGCGATGGGCGCTGAACGGCGCCCATCGTCGTCTGAAAGCCGCGGGCAAGCGGAGGCGGCACCGACATGAGCACCTCGTCCACGGATCCCGCCGCGCTCGGCTATCGGCCGTGCGTCGGCATCATGGTCCTGAACCGCGTAGGGCGAGTCTGGGTCGGCCAGCGCGCCGATGCGCCAGGCGATGCCGAGGGCCGCGGTATTTGGTGGCAGATGCCCCAGGGCGGGATCGACGAGAACGAGGATCCGCGCCGCGCCGCCTTGCGCGAGCTACGCGAAGAAACAGCCATTCAAACCGTTGAAATTATTGGTGAAACATCGGAGTGGCTGACCTATGACCTGCCGCCTCATCTGATCGGCAAGGCGTGGGGCGGCCGCTTCCGCGGCCAGCGCCAGAAATGGTTCGCGGCCCGCTTCCTGGGCGAGGACGCCGAGGTCGACCTCGGCCTGCCGGGCACGCCGAACGCCGAGTTCGTCGCCTGGCGCTGGTGCGATCCCGAGGATCTCCCGGGCGCCATCGTCCCCTTCAAGCGGGACGTCTACGTCGAGGTCCTGCGCATCTTCCGGCCGCTCCTGACCAGTCCGGACCGTTGATCGCGGGCCACACCCGCCGGCACCGATATTCCTCACGATACAGACGGCACGACAAAAAGCCGTTATTTTTCCGCGTAAGACTATCCCGATTCGTTCGGGCAGGCAGGTGTAGGCTTACTGCCACGCTGCCGCCCACATGAGCAGATTGACTCGACCACCATGAAGCACATCGCCCTCGATCAAAGCCCGACCCCGTGCGACCTGCCCTACAGGTCCAGCGTCGGCATCATGCTCCTGAACAAGGAAGGCCGCGTCTGGACCGGCCGCCGGTTGCCCAAGTGGGTCGGCGACAAGTCGGCCTATGTCTGGCAGATGCCGCAAGGCGGCCTCCTCAAGGGCGAGGAGCCGCGCGAGGCCGCCTTGCGCGAGCTGCGCGAGGAGACCGGCGTGACGAGCGCCGACATCATCGGCGAGATCCCCCAGTGGCTGACCTATGACCTGCCCGAGCCGCTGTTGGGCGTGGCGCTCAAGGGCAAATACCGCGGCCAGCGTCAGCGCTGGTTCGCCATGCGTTTCTGGGGCGACGACAGCGAGATCGACATCCGCCCCCGCAGCGGCAAGCCCGAGTTCGACCGCTGGCGCTGGCGCCCGATGCACGAGTTGCCGGAGTTGATCGTCCCCTTCAAACGGCCGATTTACCAAACCGTCGTCGAGAGATTTGCCTATCTCGCTCAAAGCTGAAATGAAGAGGAACAGATCGGGCACCCGTCTGATTCTGATCAATCCTCATCCTCGCCTCGTGCTTTAGCCATACCGGAGCACGGTCTGTTTCTATTGAGAAAAAGATCGTGGTCTCCTGCCCATTCGAATCTTTCTCCGACCTTTGTGTTCATCTGCTGAGTTCACCCATGTCCACACGCACTCTGACGAGAACGCTGCCCCCGTTCAACGACGGCGCCGACTACCAGTCCGGCCAGCCGTTCGATGCGGAGGAGTACAGCCGCATCAAGGAGCTGTGGCTCGACCACATCGCCGCCGAGCACCGCGGCGACATCCCGGGGCTGCTCGCGACTCTGACCGACGACTGCGTCTACACGATCCTGAACAACGGCAAGGTCTGGCATGGCCATGAGGGCGCCGCCAATTTCTACGACGGCTTCCTCAAGGCGTTCCCGGAGAACTGTTTCTCGGTGGTCAACGTGTTCGTCGGCCCGCAGGGCGTCGTCGAGGAGGCGCATTTCAACGGCGTGCACCACGGCGATCTGTTGGGTCTCCCGTCAACCGGCCAGCCCATCGAGTTCGACGTCGTGCTGCTCTTTCCCTGGGATCCGGTGAAGAAGCGCTTCAAGGGCGAGCGCATCTACTTCGCCATCGAGCACAACCTGCTCGCCAACGTCGGCCAGCTCCTGCGCCGCATGAACCGCAAGCTCGACCTCGCCGAGCAGAAGTAACGCTCCCGCCGGCCACCGCTGCAACGGCCTCAAACAAACAATCGACGTACGGCTGAAGCTTGCATGGGTGCCGACCTTCGTCGGAGTGATGTTGAATTTGGGGGAAGCGGCGTCAGAATAAGACGTCATGCCGGCGAAGGTCGGCACCCATGCAAGCTTCAGCAAGCGCACCAATCGCAGCTCGGGCATTTCCCTCGAAGCTACACCGCGAAGCGCGGCCGAAACAAAAAAGCGCCCGGCTTGCGGGCGCTCTCAATGTCCGAGCTGCCGCCGGCTCTCACGCCTTAAGGCGCGACAGCGTTTCGATGGCCTGATGCGCAACGAGCCGCGCCTCGTCGTCCTTGGCCGCTGCGAGATCCGCCTCGGCCTTGGCAAGCTCCTCCGACAGCGTCGCACCCGTGAGCTCGGTGACGTCGTAGGCCTTCTCGGCAAGCACCGTCAGCCGGTCAGGCGCCACCTGGGCGAACGCCTGGCGCACAAACACGCGCGCCTTGGAGCCTTGCAGCACCACGTCGACCACGCCGGGCCTCAGCGTCGAGGTCAGCGGCGCATGTCCTGGAAGGATGGTCATGTCGCCCTCGGAGCCCGGCAACTGCACCTGCTCCGCCTCGCCCGCGAGAAGCACCTTCTCCGGGCTGACCAGCTCGAATGTGAACGTCTGAGCCATCAGCTTTTAGGTCCTCGATCCTGTGCCGGCCGCCACGCGCGCCCCATGCGCCGCGCCAGCCCGTCCTCTGGGCGGCGCTTACGCGTCCGCCTCGTCGTCCCCGTTCTTCTCCGCCACCTCTTCCGGCGTCTGCAGGCTCTTGCCGCAGAACGGGCAGAAGAACACGGGATGGTCAACCATCCCAGGCTCCTCGTCCTCGAGCTCGACGAGCCCGACGGACATGTAGAGGATCCCGTCGTCGCCGACCGTGATCAACGGCTCAAACTCCTGGCCGCTCATTGCGTCGGAGAGCTCCGTGCAACACGAGCCGAACGTTCCTTCCATCTGAGATCTCCCGGCCCGCCGCCGCGCGAGGGGGCCTCAATCGGGTTTCTAGTTCGCCTTACGCTTCGTCACGCTGCCTCGGCGAGCTTCTCCGCCTTGGCGATGGCCTCATCGATCGAGCCCACCATATAGAACGCCGGCTCCGGCAGGTGGTCGTAGTCGCCTTCGCAAAGGCCCTTGAAGCCTTTGATCGTGTCGGCGAGCGAGACAAGCTTGCCGGGCGAGCCGGTGAACACTTCGGCGACCGTGAACGGCTGGCTCATGAAGCGCTCGATCTTGCGCGCGCGTGCGACCGTCAGCTTGTCCTCTTCCGAGAGCTCGTCCATACCGAGAATGGCGATGATGTCCTGGAGCGCCTTGTAGCGCTGGAGGATCGACTGCACCTTGCGCGCAACCTGATAGTGCTCCTCGCCGACGATGCGCGGATCGAGCATGCGCGAGGTCGAGTCGAGCGGGTCCACGGCCGGATAGATGCCCTTCTCGGCAATGGCGCGCGAGAGCACCGTCGTCGCGTCCAAGTGCGCGAACGACGTGGCGGGCGCCGGGTCGGTCAGGTCGTCGGCCGGCACGTAGATGGCCTGCACCGAGGTGATCGAGCCCTTCTGCGTCGTGGTGATGCGCTCCTGCAGCGCGCCCATGTCGGTGGCGAGCGTCGGCTGATAACCGACCGCC
>NZ_JADZBI010000267.1 GCF_020852195.1 Hyphomicrobium sp.
GCACGGCCCAGGAGAGCAGCACGCCGTTCCACTCCAGCCGGAAGTCGTAGTGCAGATGACTGGCGAGATGCTTCTGGACGCAGAAGAACAGCGTGTCGGCCTTCTTCTTCGCCGGACGCTTCTCGTCACCCGAGGGTTCAGGCGATTTCGTGAAGTCGCGTTTGCGTTTGTAGTCTTCGAGCGCCCTGAGCGGAACTTCTAACTTCTGGCTTCTCACGTCGAACTTGTCAAGCGCCAGATCACTTGACGCCGCCCGCGAGGCGCGTGAACCGCCGCGCGAGCAGCAGCATGACGATGCCCGCGATCACGGCGAAGAGACCGACGCGGCCGAAAAGCGTCGGGAGCGGCAGAGACTCGTAGAGGCCGCCGAGCTGACCGGCCGCGTAGTTGCCGACCGACACGCCGAGGAACCAGATGCCCATCACGAGGCTGGCGATGCGCGCCGGCGCGAGCTTCGTCATCGAGCTCAGGCCGACAGGGCTCAGGCACAGCTCGGCGACCGTATGGATGAAATACGTCGCGGTGAGCCACATCGGGCTCACGAGCGTGCCTGACGAGGCGATGTTCGCCGCGGGCACGAGCAGCAGAAATCCGAGGCCGGCGCCGAGCAGGCCGAACGACAGCTTCACCGAGCTCGACGGCTCGCGCTCGCCGAGGCGCACCCACAGCCACGCGAAGACCGGCGCGAGGATGAAGATCAGAATCGGATTCGTCGACTGATACCAGCTGCTCGGGAACGCGTAGCCGACGATCTCGTTGCGCGAGTCGCGCTCGGCGAACAGGTTGAGCGTCGATCCCGCCTGCTCGAACACCGACGAGAAGAGCGCGTAGGCGACGAAGAACGCGAAGATGACGTAGAGACGCCCGCGCTCTTCACGCGTCCAGCCGCCACCAAACAGGAGCCAGCCAAAGAGCGCGACCGTAAGCAGCAACAGCAGATATCCGACCGCATCCGCGATCTGTCCGGGCGAGACGGGGATCCATCCGAGCGCGAGGCCGGTGCCGACGACGGCCAGGCCGGCGACCGTGATGCTGACGCCCCAGCCGGCGCGGCGGACGTCGCGCGCGTGCGCGTCAGGCGTCGCGGCGGGGGCCGGTTCGAGGCCCGCCGTGCCGAGCGATCGCGATCCGGCGACGTACTGGATCAGTCCGAGAATCATGCCGACGCCGGCGGCCGCGAAGCCGTAATGCCAGTTGATCGTCTGTCCGAGGTAGCCGCAGACCAGCGGCGAGAAGAACGCCCCCAGATTGATCCCCATGTAGAAGAGCGAGAAGCCCGCGTCGCGCCGGTGGTCGTTCGCTTCGTAGAGCTGACCGACCATGACGCTGATGTTCGGCTTGAGCAGGCCGGTGCCGAGCACGATCAAGACGAGGCCGAGATAGAAGGCCCAGTGCGCCGGCACCGCCATGCTGAAGTGGCCGCACGCGATCAGGATGCCGCCGTAGAACACGGCTCGACGCTGGCCGAGGATCCGATCCGCGATCCATCCACCCGGCAGGCCCATCATGTAGACCATCGCCGTGTAGGTGCCGTAGATCGCGCCGGCCGTCGCCGTGTCCATCGCCATGCCGCCGGTCGCGGCCGGCGCGGTCATGAACAGGATGAGCAGCGCCCGCATGCCGTAGTAGCGGAAGCGCTCCCACATCTCCGTGAAGA
>NZ_JADZBI010000229.1 GCF_020852195.1 Hyphomicrobium sp.
AAAGGATGAGAACCGTGTAGACTGCGACAGCGCACCAGCAACCGCTCCGCGCGGGCAGATGCCGGGCGACATCTCAGGGTGCCATGGTTTTGAAAACCCGGGGTGCCTTCCTCCTGAAAACCGACAGACCAGTGATTACTGGAGAACAACGCCAGTTACAGGTGCTTCGTACTCCGGTCTCCGTTCGTCTTCTTCTTGGTCAGCGTGAGCCGGCATCGCCGGCGAGCGCCCCTCAGTGAAGGAATTGACGCCCGTCCGCGTAGGCGCCACCGGGCTGACGCACGCCAGATGTCGCCAAGGTCCCCGGAGCGCCTGTTCGAGCTCCGCAACCGCGTCTTCCTGTTCGTCGGTCAGGCCGTCGTAGCCGATCTGCAGCGCGTCCGCCGGCACCAAGCCTCTGAAGTCCGACGCTCGCGCGATCCGAGCAGCCTGATCACGTGGTACTTGGCAGCAAGCTCCTGCTCGGCCTTCGGCGCGTTCCGGAGATCGTCTAGCGACACGTTCAGCGCTCCGGCCAGGGCCGACAGCGTCTCGGCGCTCACCGACTCTCCGTCCTCGGCACGCTGGACCGTCCGCTCCGAGACCCCCGCCGCTTCCGCCAGCTGTGCCTGTGTCCACGCAAGCCGGTCCCGACACTTCTTCAGGTTCACCGCGACGAACGACGGCGTCGGGTTCGCGGGCGTGTCCATTCCTACCTCCGATGACGAGAGTCTAGACGGCCCGGCGGTTCGCGGCCACGGCAAACGGCCGACAGCGCCACGACAATCGGACGACACCTATGACCGTCACAAGGGCAAACTGCGCCAGAAGCTCACGCTGCTGGAGATCGACCGTCACGCCGACATGCTCGACAAATTCGACGTGGAAGGCATCCTGGCGTTCGCAGATCGCGTTCTACCGCGTGCCTCGGACCTGTGGGTCCAGGCGTCGCTCGATCAGCGGCAACGCCTGCAGCAGCTGTTCTTCCCTGAGGGAGTGGTGTTCGACGGAAGACGGTTTGTTCGAACCGGCGTAAGCACTCCTGCGTTCAAGTACTTAACATCGATTGAACCCGCCGAAAATAATTTGGCGTCCCTAACGGGATTCGAACCCGTGTTTTGGCCTTGAAAGGGCCACGTCCTGGGCCTCTGGACGATAGGGACTCTGGCGAGTATTCGCAGGCCGCGCGGCGTGCACATCCGCCCGGCGGGCAACCCGTAATTTTACCACGGCATCTGCCGCACGTTCCCCGCGCAGCCGCTCTCGCGACGTCTGCCGACGCATCGCACGCGCCCCAGGCCCCGAACCTCGAGACCAGCCGGACACGGAAAGTGGCAGTACAATCCGCCCACAGCCATGACCAGACGCGGACTCCCCTCCTCCGCAGCGCCTCCGAAGAGGACCGCAAGAGCCGGCCGCCGACGCAAGTCCGGCAGCGCCTCCAGCCGGTTCCTGAAGTTCGGCGGCGCCTTCCTCCTCGTCGGCTTGATGGGCTACTGCATCTCGCAAACGGCCGGTGTCGCGTACGGCGAAGACGACATCCGCGTCGTCGATTTCTCGAGCCTCACAGAAGGTCAGAGGCGGACAGCGCTGCGCGAGGCCAACGCGCAGCGCTGCACCTGCGGGTGCGGCATGACGCTCGCCGAGTGCGTGTCGACCGACAGCACCTGCCCGATCCGCGAACCAAACATCGAACGGATCAAGACCATCGTCCGGAACACGAGCCGGCGCTGAGCGCTCGGGCGTCCGGCGTCCACCGGACTGCCCGGGCGCAGCCGGCAGCCTGGACGCCACCTTGACAGCCTGTCGGCCGACCGGCCCGAGAGCCTGCTCGATGGCCGCCCTGCGACCGGCCGCGCGCTACTTCGCGGCCGCCGCCTTCGGCTTCGCCGGCGTCGTCGTCAGCTTCGCGTACTCGTAGATCGCGGCGATCGCCACCTTCTCCATGTTCGCCATGCCGCCGAGCTTGTCCACGCTCTCGACGATGTAGTACTCATTCGCCGCGTGGCCGCGCCCGCCGTTGTCGGCAATGCCGCCGCCCGGCCCCATGCCCATCGGGATGCGGATGTTGCCCACCTTCTCGCCGACCTCCCCGTCGGCAAACACGTACGACGGCCAATAGCCGCCTGTCGGCACCTCTTCGACACCCGGCCGGGTCGCGTTCGCCGCGGTAATTCCCACCGGCGACGCCGTGGCAAGCCCGAGGTCGATCATGTGCTGGTTGCCCTTGATGCGCCCGTTGGTGATGTCGGTGTCCATCGAGGAGCCGCGCGACCACGGCACGTCGCCGATCAGCTTCAGCTCGACGTCCTTGTAGCCGTTGGCGTCGATCTGCGCCCGCAGCTTCTTCACGATGTCGAGCCCCATCATGCGCGGCACGTAGCGGAAGTTGTGCTTCGATGTGATCTTGTTCGGCATGATCGCGCCGGCGCCGCCCGCGTACATGTTCCCGCCCCAGATGCCGTCCAGATTGAACGAGGTCTCGAAGCTGCGTCCCTTGATCACCATGTAGGGGTCGTCCCACTTGTAGCGGGCGACACCGAGGTTCTTCGCCATCTGGACGAGATCCATGGACTTCGCCTGCTCCTTCATCCGCGCGACGTCGGCGGGCGTGGGCGGCTCCTTGTTGTCGAAGAAGCCCTTGATGAGCGGCGTGTTGCCGTCCTCGGAGGTGAGCGACGCCAGCATGTGCATGTGGCGCCAGCCGACGCTGTCGACCGTCCGCATGTTCGAGCCGTGGA
>NZ_JADZBI010000230.1 GCF_020852195.1 Hyphomicrobium sp.
ATCTCCTCGAAGGTTGTACCGCCGAGATATCCGAGATACGGCGGCACCAGCGGCAGCACGCAGGGCGAGAGAAAGCTCACGAGCCCCGCCAGCGCCACGCCGAGATAGAGATGCGCCTCAGCGAGCATCAGGCACGCCCTTCCGGGGCAAGCGCCCCCTCACCCGGAAGCGATCTTGCGATCGCTTCCGACCTCTCCCCATCGGGGAGAAGTGCAGGTCGTGCGCGCCCCACTTCACCTCTCCTCTCTGGGGAGAGGTCGGCGCGAAGCGCCGGGTGAGGGGGCGAGGCTGGATGCGACATCTCCAGCACCGCGCCAGTGCCGCGACGCCGGGCAGCTCGCGGCCTTCGAGCCATTCGAGGAACGCGCCGCCGGCGCTCGAGACATAGGTGAAGTCGCCCGTCACGCCGGCCGCGTTGAGCGCCGCCACCGTATCGCCGCCGCCCGCGACCGACACCAGCGTCCCGGCCCTCGTCCGCTCCGCCACCGCGCGCGCGAATGCGAACGTGCCCTCGCCGAACGGCGCGATCTCGAAGGCCCCGAGTGGACCGTTCCAGAGCAACGTCTCGCAGCGCGACAGCACATCGACATAGTGCGCCACCGTCTTCGGCCCCACGTCGAGGATCATCTGATCGGCCGGCACGTCGAGCGTCAGCACGGTGTGCGAGGGCGCCCCGGCCTCGAAGCGCTCGGCTACCACCACGTCCTGCGGCAGCACGATCTCGCAGCTCCGCGCCTTGGCCACGTGCATGATCTCGCGCGCGGTATCGACGAGGTCCGGCTCGGCCAGCGAGCGTCCGATCTCGACGCCGCCCGCAAGTAGGAACGTGTTGGCCATGCCGCCGCCGATGATCAGCTTGTCGACCTTGGCGATGAGATTGGTGAGCACGGGGATCTTGGTCGAGACCTTGGCGCCGCCGACCAGCGCCGCGACCGGCCGCCTCGGTTGCTCGAGCGCAGCGCGCAGCGCGTCGATCTCTTCCATCATCAGCGGCCCGGCGTAGGCCGGCAGCAGCCGCGCCAGCCCCTCCGTCGAGGCATGCGCGCGATGCGCCGCCGAGAAGGCATCGTTGACGAAGATGTCGCCGAGCTTGGCCAGCGCCTCGGCCAGCGCCGGATCGTTCTTCTCCTCGCCCTTGTGGAAGCGCGTGTTCTCCAACACGACGACGCCGCCCTCGGGCAGCGCCGACACCACCTCCTCGGCCGCCTGCCCGACGCAGTCGGACGCGAACCCAACCGGCACCCCCGCGAGCTTGCCGAGCGTATCGGCGATGGGCTTGAGTGAGTTCTCCGTATCAGGCCCGCCCTTCGGCCGCCCGAAGTGCGAGAGCACGATCACACGCGCCCCCCGCGTCGCAAGGTCCTTGAGCCCGGGCACCACGCGCTCGAGCCGCGTGGCCTCGGTGATGACGCCGCCCTTCGCCGGCACGATGAGGTCCGCGCGCACCAGCACGCGCTTGCCCTTGAGGTCGAGGCCATCGGTGGTCTTGAGCTTGTCGAGGTCCATGGTTCCGCGTGGAGTTGAGCGCGCAATGAATGTTCAAACGTGTCTGGATCCCGGCCTCCGCCGGGATGACGGAGCATTTGGGTGAGCGGCCTGCCACACACTGACGTCATTCCGGCGCAGGCCGGAGTCCAGACACACCTCAGTAGAGCACGCCCATCCCACAGCCAACCGCACCCTAGCCTTTCACGATGGCGCGGGCGGCGTCGGCGACCTTGTCGGCGGTGAGGCCGAAGTGCTCGAACACCTTCGGGCCGGGGGCCGAGACGCCGAAGTCCGAAAGGCCGATGAAGCGGTCGCCCGGTCGCAGCCACTCGTGCCAGCCCTGGGCCACGGCGGCCTCCACGGCGATGCGCGGCGCCGAGCCCAGCACCTCGTCACGGTAGGGCTGAGGCTGCGCGCGGAACAGCTCGAACGACGGCAGCGAGACCACAGCCGCACTGATCCCCTCCTTCGCCAGCGCCGCGGCGGCTTCGGCGACGAGCCCCACCTCCGAGCCGGTAGCGATCAGCGTCACGGCGCGCTTCGCGCCGCCGCTGACGAGGTAGCCGCCCTTGGCGGTGAGGTTCTCCGTATCGGTCCCCGTACGCAGCACCGTCGGCACCGCCTGACGCGACAGCGCAAACAGCGTCGGGCGCGTCGGGTTGGCGAGCGCGATCTCCCACGCCTCCGCCGTCTCCAGCGCATCCGCGGGACGCACCACAGCGAGGTTCGGGATCGCGCGCAGCGCGGCCAGATGCTCGATCGGCTGATGCGTCGGCCCATCCTCGCCGAGCCCGATGCTGTCGTGCGTCATCACGTAGACGACGCGCTGGTGCATCAGAGCCGAGAGACGGATAGATGGACGGCAATAGTCGGTGAAAACGAGGAACGTCGCCCCGTACGGGATGAAGCCGCCGTGCAGCGCGATGCCGTTCATCGCCGCCGCCATGCCATGCTCGCGCACGCCGTAGTGGATGTAGTCGCCGGCGAAGTTGCCCGGCTCGACCGCCTTGTGGTGCTTGGTGCGCGTGCCGTTGGAGGGCGTGAGATCGGCTGAGCCGCCGAGCAGCTCCGGCACCGCCGGCACCAGATGCTCGAGCGTGAGCTGCGACCACACGCGCGTCGCACGCTTCGCCGTGTCGGCCGCGAACTGCGCCTTCGCCGCCATGATCGCCTCGGCAATGGCCTGCGCACGTGACGCCGCGACCGGCGACTCAAACGCGGCCTTTGCTGCGGTCGGCGCTTTCGCGAGCCGCTTCTTCCAGGCGGCATTCTCCTTCGCGCCCAGCGCGCCCAGCGCCCGCCACGCATCGAGGACGGGAGCCGGAATCTCGAACGGCGCCGCATCCCAGCCAAGCTTCTCGCGCGCGCCCTTGATCTCGTCGACGCCAAGCGGCTCGCCGTGCGTCGAGGACTTGCCGGCCTTCGTCGGCGCGCCGTAGCCGATCACGGTCTTGCAGGCGATCAGCCACGGCGCCGAACTGTCGGCGCGCGCCTTCTTGAGCGCCGCGGAGATCGCCTTCGCGTCATGGCCGTCGACGCGGATCGTGTTCCACCCCGAAGCCTCGAAGCGCTTCACCTGGTCGTCGGAGACGGCGAGGCTCGTCGGCCCGTCGATGGAGATGGAATTGTCGTCCCACAGCACGATAAGCTTGCCGAGCTTCAAGTGCCCCGCGAGCGAGATCGCCTCCTGGCTGATGCCTTCCATCAGGCAGCCGTCGCCGGCGAGACAATAGGTGTGGTGGTCGACGAGGTCGTCGCCGAGCCGCGCATTCAAGAGCCGCTCCGCGAGCGCCATACCCACCGCGTTGCCGATCCCCTGCCCGAGCGGCCACGTGGTGGTCTCGATGCCGGGCGCATGGCCGTACTCGGGATGGCCGGCGGTCTTGGAGCCGAGCTGGCGGAAGCGCTCGAGCTCGCCGATGTCCATGCCCGGATAGCCGGTGAGGTAGAGCAACGAATAGAGCAGCATGGAGCCGTGGCCGGCCGAGAGCACGAAGCGGTCGCGGTCGGGCCAGGCGGGGTCCGCGGGATCGAACTTCAAGGCCTCGCTGAACAGCACGGTCGCCACGTCCGCCATGCCCATCGGCATGCCGGGATGGCCGCAGTTGGCCTTCTGCACGGCGTCCATGGCGAGGGCACGGATGGCATTTGCCATGTCCCGCGTGCCGACCGCCAACGCCGCATTCATTTTCGCTGCCTCACCCATGGTCGCCCTTCCCGCTCTTTGCTGGGGCACATTTAACGGCGCGATGCGCAGCCGTCTACCGCGCTCGGGTGCATGCACACAGCAGACGTCATGTGCAGTGCAAAATGCTCACCCGATCAAGGCGCTTGCCAGCCTCGGGCCCGCCCGGAACCGGCTGCCCGCGGCATGGGTCCTAGGTCCCCGCAGATCCAACGGCCGCAGCCCAGCGTATTGGCCCGAAAAGCAGTGGCGTGGCGCGCTTTTCGGGCACGCCACTGGCTTGGCAGCGAGGTTCAGGTATGCTTCGGGTTCTCGAGGCGGGGCGCGCCAGGCGGCCCCCCGCGGTCAATGCTCCGAGGACGATGGCTGATCTCCTGCAACGGGTCGCTGCGAACGGCGATGTCGAGGCTTTCAGGGCGCTTTTCGAAGCGTACGCGCCGCGCGTGAAGTCGTACATGCTGCGCCAGGGCGCCGATCCCGCGACGGCCGAGGAGCTGGCCCAGGAGACCTTGCTCGCCGTGTGGCGCAAGGCGGCGCTCTATTCCGACGAGAAGGGCAGCGCGACGACGTGGATCTTCACGATCGCACGCAATCTGCGCATCGATCGCCTGCGTAAGGAGGTGGTCTGGCAGCCGCTTCCGGAGAACAACGACGAGCAGCCCTCCCCCGACCCCGCACCCGACGAGGAGCTTTCCGAGCGCGAGCGCGGCGAGCGCGTGCGGGCCATGCTCGCGGAGCTTCCGCCGGACCAGGCGGCCGTGGTGACGCTGGCGTTCGTCGAGGGCCTGTCGCACGGGCAGATCGCGGCGCGGCTTGGATTGCCGCTGGGCACCGTCAAATCGCGCATGCGGCTCGCCTACCAGAAGATCCGGGATGCGCTTGAGGATTTGAGATAGAGATCGATGACCATTACCCATCATCCCGACATTTCCACGCTCATGTGCTGCTCGGCGGGAAGCCAGCCGGAAGCCTGCGCGGCGGTCATCGCCTCACACCTCGCCTGCTGCCCGCAGTGCCGGGCCGAGGTCCGCCGCATGCAGAAGATCGGCGTGGCGCTGTTCGACATGCTGGAGCCGTCGGCCATGTCGGAATCCGCGCCCATCATCGCCATGCGTGCCTGCGAGCAGGACAACCCCGATGCCGCCGAGGGCGCGCGCGTGCCGTGCCTCAAGGCGTGCAAGGGCGACGTTCCGGCCCCGCTCGCCGCGCTGATCGGCGAGCGCCTCGACGACATCCCGTGGCGCTGGATCTCGCCCGGCGTATGGACCTTCCAGGTTCCGCTGTCGAAGGGCTGCAGCGGCGACCTGCGCCTGTTCAAGATCGCGCCCGGCAAGGCCCTGCCCGAGCACGAGCACGAAGGCTCCGAGCTGACCCTGATCCTGCGCGGCAGCTACTCGGACGCGCTCGGCACCTATCAGCCGGGCGACGTTGCCGACATCGACGAGGGCATCGCGCACGGCCCCGTCGCCTGCCCAATGAAAGGTTGCATCTGCCTGACGGCGACCGAAGGCAAGATCCGTTTCAAGAACTGGCTGACCCGCCTGCTGCAGCCGCTGTTCAGCCGCTAACAGCCCTGCGCACACAACTCCCCCGCACCCGGAGCCGATCCGCGATCGGTTCCGACCTCTCCCCACCGGGAAGAGGTAAGTGGGCGGCGCCCTCTCCCACCGAGCCCGTTACGAAATTTGAGACGGGTTCCTTGGATCTGCCGGTCCAAGCCTCTTGACGTCGAGCAAGCCTCCACGAACGCGACACCGGCAGGATCCTCGTGCCACAGCGCAACAAGCCTCCGCACGACACATCCTCAGCATGGCACAGGTGGCACTAAGCGCCCGCCCCTCCCTGCGGATCGCGGCCCGCCTCGCGCATCGCGCGGTCGGCGGCGAGGAACGCTTCCACATCTGCCTCAACCGGCGGGCTCGTAGCCGAGGCGCCGATCGTCTCCATCATCTCCGCCACCGGCACATAGCGCCGCGCCCTGCGGTCGTAGAGCGCCCCCTTGAACAGCGCCCGCGCCGCAACCTGCCCCTCGCGCTCGCCGCCGGCGAAGATGAAGCTCTGCTCGATGAGCACCGCCTGATCCTGCCAGCCGACCACGCGCGTCTCGAGCCGGTAGCGCTCGAAGGCACGCAGCTCGCGCCGGAAGCGCACCAGCGCCGCATTGGCGACCGGCGTCCACCCGTTACGCCATACCGCGCGCCCGAGCCCGATGCGCACGATCAGATCCAACCGCCCGAGATCCATGATCGCCAGGTAGCGGCCGTTGTTCATGTGCAGGCTGAGATCGAGATCGTTCGGCAGCACGCGGAACGTGAGCTCCGAGATGCCGTCCGGCATGGGGAGGCGCGAGCGCCACGGTGCCGAGAGCAGGAGCCAAAGAAGGCGCAGCCAGAGGTTCATGGAATTTGGGATCCTCGCAGTCCGATTGCGCCGCGTGGCGCTTTCCGCAACGTCTCCGGGCCACAATCGGCTGTTATTGACCGCCGAGCCGGATTCAGAGGAAGATTCGCCGCCGTCGGCAGTCTACCATGGTGATCCCCGTGAGTGGCGAAGAGGCCCAATGATCCGCCTGCGCATTCGTGTCGCTCTCCTTCGTTCCGTCCCCGCGCTGGCGCTCCTGGCCGGCGTGCCGTGCACGCCAGCGCTCGCGGCACCGGCCGAGCCGACGCAGATCGCGGAGGAAGGCGCCGGCGCCCTCGTACGCGGCGAGGCGCAGCAGGCCGTCCTGAACTACACCGAGGCGCTCAAGGATTCGGCCCTGCCGAACGACCGCCGCGCGGCGATCCTGAACGACCGCGGCGTCGCCAACATCAAGCTCGGCCAGACGCGCCAGGCGTTCGAGGATTTCAACCTCGCGGCCCAGCTCTTCCCCGAGTTCGCCGCCGTCTACAACAACCGCGGCAACCTGCTCTTGTCCCTCGGCCTCGCCAAGGAGGCGATCAAGGATTTCGACCGCTCGCTCGTTCTCGCCCCCGGCTACGCGGCTGCTTACAACAACCGCGCCAGCGCCCTCATGCGCCTCGGGCAGACCGAGGACGCCATCGCCGACTACACGCGCTCCGTCAAGCTTATGCCGCAGAGCCCGGCGCCGCTCAGCGGCCGCGGCCTCGCGCATCTCACGCTCGATCGGCCGCATGCGGCGATCCGGGATTTCTCGCGCGCCGTGAAGGCGGACGCCCGCTTCGCCGCCGCCTATCGCAACCGCGCCGAGGCCAAGCTCGCCGTCGAGAGCTTCGACGAGGCCATCGAGGACCTGTCGCGCGCCATCGCCTTCGACGTGAACCACACGGACAGCTACCTCCTGCGCGGCAAGGCCTACCTCTCGGTGCGCAACACGGCTTCCGCCATCAAGGATTTCTCGAAGGCCGCCGAGATCGATCCCAGGAACGCCACCGCTTTCGCCGAGCGTGGCTTCGCCTATTGTCTCGCCCAAGCCTACGACGAGGCGTTCATCGACCTCAACAAGGCCATCGAGGTCGACCCGCGCTCGGGGCTCGCGTTCGCCTACCGCGCCTACGCCTACAAGCAGAGCGACCAGATCGACGTCGCCCTGCGCGATGTCGAGGTGGCCGAGAAGCTCAATCCCGATACGCCCGAGATCCATTGGGTGAAGGCGGAGATCGAGGAAGCGCAGGGCCTCACCGAGCAGGCCATCGCCGATCTCAGGAAGGCGCAGGAGCTGCGACCGGGTTACCGCGATGCCGCCGAATCGCTGCAGCGGCTCGGCGCCGCGCCCTCGCAGACCGAGGAGCGGGAGATTGCGGGCGCCGGCACCGACACATGGCGCGTCGTTGTCCGCGGCAAGCGCTACGTCGCGATCGACGAACGCTATCCCCGCCTGTCCGTCCCGCTCGAGACCATGGGCGGCGCAAAGCCCAAGCTGCTCGAATGGCAGGTCAAGGAGCCGCCGTTCGGCGGCATCGGCACGCTGCGCTTCTACAGCGGCACCGTCGCCGGCAAGTCGGGCAGCGAGGACGTCGAGTACGTCGCGGTGCTGGATCTCGACAACGGCATCGTCGTGGCCATCGAGCCGCACAAGCAGGGCAAGACCGTCGCCACCTGGTCCTGGGAGAACGGCAAGGTCACGGTCGCCAGCGTGGACGGTGTCACCGACGAGCTGGACCTGCGTATCGGAGGACGCGAGGTTGCCGGACAGGGCGGACCCGGCCGACGCTATTCGACCAGCGCACAGCAGCAGCCGGGCTGGGCGCCATGGGACAGCCCGTTCGGCGGCAACTACGCCCAGTCCCCGCCGAAGCGGGTGAAGAAAAAGCCCAAGACGCTGTTCGATCTCTTGTTCAACTAGCCCGGCCGTGCACGCGTAGCCTCGCCGGGATCGGCAGGCGGGGTCTGTTTGAAGCGCCATAGCGGTCGTCGATGGCCGCCGAGCGAGGTCAGCCTAGGGCCAGGAACAGACATTCCGTCCCAAAATTGAATGGCTGCTCTGGCTCATTTAACAGACGTCGATGACCGCGGCATCCCCGCTCGCTTTGCGCGGGCCGTTCTCCAACACTCAAGCTCGCAGAAACAACATGACGTTCGCCTATCTCCTGTATCGCAAGGCATTCACCAACAGGGAGAACGCGGGCGAGGCGTGACGCCGGCTTGAATAGTAGAGGTGGTAACCCTCGAAGGTCTGGCGCCAAGGGGCCAGAACCTCGACGAGCTGCCGCGATTTGACGTAGGGCTTAATCATCGCCTCCGGCAGGTAGGCAAGCCCAAAGCCGGACAGCGCCGCAATCAGAACCGCCGGTACCGCACTGAATACGAGCTGCCCTTCGACCTTGACGCGCTGCTCCTTGCCGCCCTTCCTAAACGTCCATGCGAAGAATTCGCCGTGAGTGGGAAGGCGCAGATTGATACAGGAATGCGCGATCAGATCCTGCGGCGATTTCGGCTGCGGATGCTTCCTGAAATAAGACGGTGATCCCACCACGGCCATGCGAATGTCGGCGCTGATAGCGACCGCGATCATGTCCTGCGAGACCAGCCGCCCGCGTCGCACGCCGGCATCATAGCGGTCGCTGACGATATCCGTGCGCCCATAGTCGGTTGTGAGTTCCACCACGATGTCCGGATAATCCGGCAGGAACCGTTCGATCGCGGGCCAGAGAACGTGATGGACAGCGAACTCGTCTGCCGTGATGCGGATCGTGCCGGCGGGCTTGTCGCGCAGCTCGGTCAATTGCGCCAGCCCTTCGTCGATCTGCAGGAGCGCCGGCTGGACGCGCGCCAGAAGTCGCTCCCCGGCTTCCGTTGGCGCCACGCTTCGGGTCGAGCGGTTGAGCAAGCGCAGACCGAGGCGCTCCTCCAGCCCCCGGATGGTCTGGCTGAGGGCGGATTGCGAGACGCCCAGCCGGGCGGCGGCGCGGGTGAAGCTGCCGTCTTCTGCGACGACCACGAAGGCGTTTAGATCGCGGAGATTCTCACTCAACATTCATAAGCTCAGCTAATTCCAGCATCCAGATTACACGATCTAATCGAAATCCGGGTCAAGCGCTATCTTCAGGTCAACAGAATGAGAAGGGAGAGCGAACATGAAATCCGTAAAGTTCAAGAACGGCGCGATCGAGATGGCCGCGAACTTACATGTCCCCGCTGGCTTCGATGAGAAGAAGACCTATCCGGCCATCGTCGTGACCCATCCCGCAGGCGGCGTGAAGGAACAGACGGCGGGTCTCTATGCTAACAAGCTCGCGGCGGAGGGCTTCGTCACCATCGCCTTCGACGCGTCCTATCAGGGCGAGAGCAGCGGCGCGCCGCGCCAGCTCGAGAATCCCTATGCGCGTGTCGAGGACATCAGCGCCGCGGTCGATTATCTGATGACGCTGCCCTATGTCGATGGTGAGCGCATCGGCGCCATGGGGATTTGCGCCGGCGGCGCCTATACCGTGACCGCGGCTCTGGGCGATCGCCGCATCAAGGCCGTGGGCGCGGTCAGCGCCACCAACTACGGCGCGATCCTGCGCAACGGCTGGGAAGGGCGCGACGATCTAAGCGGAGCGTTCGCGATGCTGGAGAATGCGGTGAAGGCCCGCACCGCTGAAGCCAATGGCGCCGAGACAGGCTACTACCCGATCGTGCCACAAAAGCCGGAAGACGCACCCAATGCCGACCTCGTCGAGGCCGTGGAGTATTACCGGACGCCGCGCGCTCAGTGCTCCACATCTCCGAGCATTGCGCCGACGCGCAGCCTGTTGCAGCTCGTCACCTTCGACGCCTTCCACCTGGTGGACCTGTTCCTGACCCAGCCGATCCAGATCGTCGCCGGCGAGAATGCGGGCACGCGCTGGATCAGCGAAGACCTGTTCCGCCGCGCCGCCAGCAAGGACAAGCACCTGCACATCGTCCCGGGTGCATCGCATATCGGCATGTACGACAAGCCGGACCTGGTGACCGAGGCCATGTCGAAGCTCGGCCCGTTCTTCAAATCGAAACTCTGATCAGCCACGGCCATAGAGCCGCACAACGACAGGAGATCAAAATGAAATCCGTAACCTTCAAGAACAAGACCTGGGACGTGGCGGCCAACCAGCACGTGCCCGCCGGCTTCGATGAATCGAAGACATATCCGGCCATCGTCGTGGCTCACCCGATCAGCTCCTGCAAGGAGCAGACGGCCGCGATCTACGCTTCGAAGCTGGCCGAGTTCGGCTATGTCTGCCTCGCCTTCGACGCCTCCACGCAGGGCGCGAGTGGTGGACCGGGCCAGTATCTGGAAGACCCGGCGACCCGCGTCGAGGATTTCCGCTGTGCGGCCGACTACCTCGTAACTCTGCCCTATGTCGACGAGAACCGCATCGGCGTGCTCGGCATCTGCGGTGGCGGTGCATACGCCGTGAACGCGGCAATGACCGAGCGCCGCTTCAAGGCGGTAGGCACCGTCGTCGCTGCGAACTACGGGCGGATCTGCCGAGAAGGCGACCTGAGCCCTGACGCCGCGATCAAGGCGCTTGAAGGCATCAGTGCGCAGCGCACCGCCGAGGCGCGCGGCGCAGAGGCCGCGCTCACCACCTACATCCCGCAGTCCAAGGCGCAGCTTGAATCTTACGGCATTACGGATGTCGATGTAATCGAGGCAGTGGACTACTACACCACGCAGCGCGGCCAGAAACCCGGCTCGCCCAACAAGCTGAATGTCGTCAGCACCGGCGCGGCATTCACCTGGGATGCCTTTCATCTGGCCGAGAAGCTGCTGACCCAGCCTTTGCAGATCATCGTCGGCGACGGCCATGCGGGCGGCTTCGGCTCCTATCGCGACGGGTTCGAGCTGCTCAACAAGGCGGCCTCGACGAAGAAAAGCATCTTCGTCGTTACCGGTGCTACGCACTACGACCTCTACGACAAGCCCGATTGCGTTGATCAGGCTGTTGCGAAGCTCATGGCGTTCTACGGCGAGAATCTCTGAACCGTTCACTGTTGACGCAAGCCGATCGACGACCACCGAGCGCTGCGGCTCGGAACTCCAGTTGGATGTCCGCTTGTAGAAAATAAGCGGACATCCTTCACGGGGAATGCCACGTCCGGCTAGGGTCAAACTGCGAAGTCACCCACCTTCGTGGCCATGTTGGCTTCTGACCGGAAATCGGACGCAACTGAGCCTCGCCGCGGCCGCGCGTTTACGGGTACACATGACCGCATCGGACCCTAGCAGTCCGAAGCATGAATGCCTCGGTCTCACCCAAAAAACTAGAGCACGCGCTCCTGCCCTCGCGTTGGCAGCGGCGCCACACCTCGTGGCCTCAAACCCCGTAAGGGTTCGTTAGGGCAATACTCTCCTAACAGAAATGTGCTTCTCTCCGGAGTTGGGCCACGCGCGCCGGCCCCGCGCTCTTCGTTCGTCTGGAGTAGAAAGAGACATGCGCACGCTTCTTCTCGCGATCGCCCTTGCGGTCGCGTCGTCCCTCGCGCCATCGGCAGCCTCCGCCAGCGTCCACGCCCGCATCAGCAAGAGCGGCCAGACCATGGACGTGTACGTGCACGGCACCCATTATTACAGTTGGCCGGTCTCCACCGGGCGCGGGCGCCATGCGACACCCTCGGGCACGTTCCGCCCGCAGCGTCTCGAGCGGCGCTGGTACTCGACCAAGTACAACAACGCGCCCATGCACTACGCGGTCTTCTACAGCGGCGGCTACGCGATCCACGCCACCACGGAGGTCGGTCGGCTGGGCCGCCCCGCTTCCCACGGTTGCATCCGCCTCGCGCCGTCCCACGCCGCGACGTTCTATTCGCTCGTACGCTCCCACGGCGCCGCGCGCACGCGCATCTCGATCCGTTGACCCGACCCCGTTAATGCCAAGATCAGATGCTAAATGTTAGCATTAGGCATTTATGCTCATCTTGTTCGTCGCTCGCGTTAATAGGGTTGTAGGAGCCGTGACGAGGTCTGGAGTTCTTTTGGGCACGCTTGCCCTCGCAGCCGCCCTGGCGGGATCCGCCATGGCCGAGACCCGCGCCGAGAGCGGCGCATCACAGGACGGGGTCCCCACCGTCACCATCCTCAACAGGGCACCGGAAGCTGCCGACGCATCGGCGCCCCCGGAGCTCAAAGTCTCGCCGCGGACGCCTGAGCCGGCGCGCGTCCCCGCGCCCGCAGCCGCGGCTGCCCCGCCGGCGTCCGAAGCGAAGCCCCTTACGCGCGACGCGGCCGAAGGCACAACCAAGCCGCCGGCAAACACAACCGAGGCGCCGAACCAGACCGCCAAGGCCGAAACCGAGCCCGTTCCCCTGCCCGAGCCGACGCTCGCCATCGACATCGATCTCACGCGCCAGGTGATGACCGTCTCCGAGGAGGGCGCCAGGCTCTACACATGGCCGATCTCATCGGCCCGCTACGGCTACCGCACGCCGACCGGCACCTACCGGCCGACGTGGATGGCCAAGATGTGGTACTCGCGCCAGTACGACCTGGCCCCCATGCCGCACGCGATCTTCTTCCACAAGGGCGTCGCGATCCACGCCACCTACGCCACGCGGCAACTGGGCCGGCCGGCATCGCACGGCTGCGTCCGCCTCGCGCCGAGGAACGCGGCGACGCTGTTCAAGCTCGTCAACACACACGGCCAGGAGCGCACGGAGATCGTGGTGCGCGGCAAGCCCGACCACTCCGGTGCAGAGGTTGCATCGCGCGAGTTGCGTGGTGAGCGTGCGCCTGAGCAACTGAGGCGCGGTTCGCCCTACTACCGCTATCTGCCGCCGAGCTACTATGCGCCGCGCGGCTATGCGACCTACGCACCACGCACCTATTCCGCTCCACATACGCGCCGCCGCTACTATGCGGTCCCACAGCGTCCGCCGCGCGGCCTCTACAGCGGCTATTCCTACGGCTACGGCTTCTGAGCCGATACCCCCTTACGAATGTGGGACGCGCGAGTGCACACGGCACGCGTCGCATGCGCGGAGACTTGCGTGGGTGCCGGCCGTCCATGCGGAGCATGGCTTCGCCATGACGCCGGCATGACGGTATATGTGTGGGGGCGGCTCGCCTCCTTTCGACGTCATCCCGGCGCAGGCCGGGATCCACGCAAGCTGCCACACCCGCTACGTCCGCAGGATCCTCGTGCGACAGCGCAACCGATCCCACAGGCAAAGCGCAGTCCGTGTTGTGACCGGATACGGCTAGAACGGGTTCCAGGTCGGGCGCGGCGAGAAGCGCACGTAGCCGATGCTGGCGCCGATCCTGAGGCCGAGCCCGGAGCGGATCGGCGCCATCATGACGGGGCCGCCCTTGAGCAGCGTCATGCCGACACCGCCCACGAGATAAGCCGAGCCGTCGACGCCGGTAAAGCGGCGGAACAGCGTCTCGGGCTCGTGCAGATCATAGATCAGGAACAGCGTGCGCGAGCCCTCGGCCCCGACGTCGTAGCCGATCGACGGGCCGTGCCAATAGACCTTCTGGCTGCCGCCGTTGCGCAGATAGAGCGTGCCCTCGCCGTAACGCAGGCCTGCGAGGAACGCGCCGCCGCCCTCGGTGCCGAGCACGTAGGCGGTGGGCCGACCCGACTTCTGGAACGCATGCTCGATCACGCTCGCAAGCGACGTCGAGACGGTGCCGAAAAAGCCTCGCGTCGCCTCTCTGATCTCGTCGATGGTGTACCCGCCGCCTTCCGCATCGAACGCCGACGCGCCGTCCTCGCCCTCTGGCGGCGGCAGCTCGTAGGGCGTGCCCGGCGGCGGCGCGTCGTAGTTGGGCGCGACGCCGTCGTTCGGTTGTCCGCGCGGCAGTGGCGGCGGCGGGATCACGGCCTGGGCCGTGGTCGTGCTCCAGCTTGATGTGGAGTCGGATTCTTTCTCGTCGGCCACCTTGGGCTCTTCGCGCTTCTGCGGCGCGGTCGCCGGCGGCGGCTCGGCAGACGGTGGCGCCTCCGCGACAACCGGCGGCTCCACCGACCGAGGTTGCTCGGAGGAGCGCGGCGGTTCCGCATTCGCCGTCTCCGTCGGCCGCACGGGCGACAGCGACGGCGTCGGCTCCTTGGCGGCAGGCGGCGCCGCAGCGACGGGTGGCGACGCGGGCTCCGGTGCTGGCTTCGCTTCCGCCACCGGAGGCGGCGCGGCGGCCGGCCCGCTCTTCGCGATCTCGCGGTCGATCTTCTCGATCAGATAGGCCGACTTGGCGCGCATCACCGCCATCAGCTCGCTCGACGCGGCCTTGAGGTCGGCGAGATTGGCGCAGGTCGCCGCCTCCTCCCCGGCGTCGCCGCCGTCGGGGCTGCCGAGCGTATCGATCTTGCTCAGGAGGTCGCTCGCCTCTGCGTCGAACGCGTCGAGCTTGGCATCATGGACCAGCTTGAGGCCCTTGGTTTCAAAGTCGGGCTCCGTCCAGCCCTTGTGATCGCGCAGCGCCTGCAGCTTCGCCTTGAGCTTGGGCTGCGTCTCGGCGCTGAACGCGCGCAGCTCGGCCGCCGACGCGTCGACCGCCTCGCCGAAGCTCTCCGGCGTGCACGTCTCGGCCGACGCGGGGGCGCTCGCCAGCGCAAGCGCTAGCGCGAGGCCCGCCGCGGAGGCCAGGCGGAATATCCGTCTCATGGTCATCGAAACTCTCTCCCGCCGACTTTTGGCGTTTTTAGGGAGTTTACCGACGCAACCCGAGGGACGGGACATCTTTTTCTGGAATCTGTGCTTTTTGACTTTCGTACCGTCGTTGCGGCCGCAGACCGCCCGTAAAGCGGGGAGAATTCCACATCGAGCAGCCTGCGAGCCCGCGCGCGTCCCCGCGCCCGCCCCGAAACCATGCCGCACGAACGCCGGGAAATAAGGGGTGGACCGCGTTCAGTCGACGCCCGTCGCGCGCCTTGAATCGAAGCTCCGCATCACCTTGCCCCCAACGCGTCATGGCCGGGCTGGACCTGGCCAAGACGTATGAGAGCAGAGCGCTTCAGGCTGAATTGAGCATGCGCTAGGGCACGGTGCGCACGACGCTCGACAGCGGCCGTTCGCTGCCCGCAGCCGGCAGCCCCTTCACGTCCTTCTCGATAAGCTTGTCGTACTCGGCGAGCGTCTTGAGCTCGTCCTTGGCCCGCATGTGCACCACCTTGTAGCCGCCGGCCTTGAGCGCCGTGAGCAGACCCGGCATCGCCTTGGCGGTGTGCGGCTGGATATCGTGCATCAGGACCATGCCTTTGCCGCGCTTTTCAAGCCGCTTCATGATGTTCTCGACCAGCTTCTCGGGGGTCTGGCGCTTGAAGTCGAAGCTGTCCGTGTCGGTTGAGAACATGGCGATGTTGCGGCTCGCGAGATAGGCGAGCGTCACCTGCGAATCGCGCAGATAGGGATAGCGGAAGAACGGCGAGATCGGCCCGCCCACGGCCCGTCGCACGCCGCTGATACCCTTCTCGATCTCGTCCTTGGCCTCTTGATCTGATTTCTTGCGTAGGTCCTGATGCGACCACGTGTGCGTGCCGACGGTATGCCCGCGCTGGGCCACGTCGCGGATGATCTCCGGCAGCCCGAGCGCCATCTTTCCGAGGCTGAAGAAGATCGCCTTCGTGCACTGCTCGTCGAGCGCGTCGAGGATGGCCTTCGTGGTGTTGACCTGCGGACCGTCGTCGAAGGTGAGCACCACCTCCTTGTCCTGCAGGAAGTCATAAGCCTTGTAGTGCTCCATGCCGAACCCAGGCCCGCCCGTGGTGTCGATCTCGACCGTGCGCGCGACGCCGAGCGCGTCCGGATTGGCGCACGCCGTCTTGGGACCTTCGGGAAGCGCCGATGTCTCGGACGGAGCCTCAGCGGCCTGCGGCGCCTTGGAAGAATCCCCTGCAAAAGCCGCCGTGGCGACCAGAACAAGCAACATCGACAATGGTGCGCGCATCATGTCCTCCCCGATTGGTTGCACCCTTCTTAGCAGCAAAAGGTGGCGCCGGGGAGACCCGCGCTCAGGGGTGGGGAAAAGCCCGTCGGGGAGAAGATTCAGCTCGTCTCGCGGGAGATTTTCGACAGGAAGCGCGCCGCATCGACGACAACGCGGATGTGGGTGGCCTTGCCGATCGGCTTTGCGTCGTCCTGCGCCTCGATGGCGAAGGTGAGCCTGCGACCGTCGATGGCGGTCAGTGTCGCGTGGGCTGATACGCTTTGTCCCGGCAACGACGCAGCCGTGTGATCGAGCGCGAGGTGCACGCCGAGGCTTGCCTCGCCCGGCGCAAGGTGATTCTCGACGCAGGCGACGGCCGCCCGCTCCATCAGGGCGGCGAGGCTCGGAGTCGCAAAGACCGCGATCGTCCCGCTGCCCACGGCCACGGCGGTCTGGTCCTCCGTCACCACCACGCTCGCCTCCCCCTGGAGACCGGGCGAGAGACCGCTGTCCTCCGATCGACTCTGCGCCGTCATATCTTCCCTTTCGCGCCGGACGGACCCTGCTGCCCGGACCTCAAGCAAGACCAGTTGGAGCTGTCCCACCCGGAACAGCGGCCCGGACAGCCGGGACGTAGCATGTCCTCATCGAGATCGCACCGGCCGCAAGGCCGCCCATGAGGAGGTTCCAATGACCCTCACGCTTCGCACCACCGCCTTGGCCGCGCTCGCGGCTGTTGCCGCCCTTGCCCCCCTCGCCTCCGGCGGCGATGCCCATGCCCGCGGCGGCAAAGAGTTCTTCTCCAACACCTACCAGTTCGACAGGCCCATGAACGGCTACCAGGGTTTCTCCGGCGCCTATCACTGTTCCTACATCAAGACGCCGAAGACGGTCTGCAACAAGGCCGGCCAGTGCAAGAGAATCTGGGAGCTGCTTCAGACCTGCCAGTAATCGCCGTTTCCACCCCGCGCATTCCTCCTCCCACGCGTCGTCCTGGCCCCGGTTTGCACCGGGGCCTTTTTTTCTTCGCCATCACGAAAGGAGATCAGCGCGCGACGCGCAGCTCCACGCGCCGATCGAGCTGATAGAGCGCTTCGCCCCTGTAGGCCGAGCGGTCGACGCCCTTATAGGGCTCGGTCTTGCCCTTGGGGAGCAGCGTCAGCTCGCCCGCATAGCCGCCGTCCTTGAGAATCCGGGCCACGGCCTCGAGCCGCTCGCGCGAGAGATCGTAGTTGTAGGCGTCGCTGCCGCGCTCGTCGGCGTGGCCGGTGAGCTCGACCGCGTTCAGGCGCTTGAGTGTCAGATACTCGAGCAGCAACGCCGCGGCGCGCTCGCCGTCGGGCGTCAGCGTTGCCTGGTTGTAGACGAACATGATCGGCACCGGGATGGCATCCGTCTGCACGCCCGCCGACCCGCTCTTCTCCGTCTTGTCTGGATCGACGGTCACCGTCGCGCCGCCGCGCGGCCCGTCGCTGGACGGCGCGGTCGAGCCCGTACCTGCTTGCGGCGCGGCGGCCACCACATCCGGCGGAGCGCTCTCGCTGCGTGGCGCGCCCGTCTCCTGTGGCGCGGCGGCCGTCTCCTCATTCTTCTTATCCTGCTCGCCCTTCTTCGCCTCCTCGCGCGCTTCCTCGACCAGGTTTTCGAACTTGCGCATCACCTCGCCGGCGACAGAGGCCGCCGACGGCGGCGGCGTGGGCCTGGCCGCTGTCTCCGCCTTCGGAGGCTCGGGCGGCGGCGTGCGGCTCACCTCGTAGCTGAGCTTCGGATCGACGCTTGCGAACTTGTACTCGGTGGAGAGCGACCACTCCCCGTTGGAGTCGACCTTCGCGGTGCCCGCGGGCTTACCGTTCTCGAGCACCGTCACGTAGCTGTCGGGCTCGGCGCGTCCGGCAAACACGGAAGCGCCGTCCGGCGAGATGCGCGAAATGTCGATGCTAACCTGTCCGTCGGCGGGCGGCGCCCCATTCGGAGCCGGATCGAGTGCGGCCACCGTTTCCTCGACGGCCTTCTCCGGCGTCTTCGCAGCCTCGGTGGAAGCCTCCGCTTCACGATCTTTTGACGCGGGCTCCTGGTCCGTGACCGCGATCGTCCACGGCAGATTAATCCCGAGATGGCCGGCCGCGAGCAGCGCCGCCGCTCCCGAGACAAGCAACAACAATAAAGTTAGCGCAACGCGCCCGAGCATTGCTACCTCGCAAGCCGTACCCCTGAACTGGTGCGTATACGATGGGCCAGCTTTAGGGAGTTATCAAGGCTTCGACGCGGGAATATCTAAACGACGCAAATAAGGCGCAGAGAGTTAATCTCCCTCTGCGCCTTGAGATCTTTGGTTTTGTGGGCTTCCGTTAAGAAAAAGCTGCTCCGGAAGCCCCTGTCCGAGATCAGCCCTTATCGTCGGGGGCGGGACCGTCCGGCTCGCCAGGCGCCTCGGGTGCGCGCTCGTTCTCGCCGCCCTTGTCGCGGGGACCACGGTCGCGGTCGCGGTTCCAATGCCCCTTGCCGCGGCCACGGCGGTCGAGCTTGGCCTTCTGCTCGTCCGAGAGCGCGGCGTAGAACTTCTCGGCCGCCGGCCGGAAGGTCTTCAGCGCCTCGAGCGAGGTCTCGAGCCCGGTCTGCGTCTGCGCCAGGCGATCGATCGTGGTGCGCTTCGCCCGCTCACCATCATCGGTGCGCTCGGGCCGCTGCGGGCAGGCTTCGCGCAGCTTCTCGGCCGCCGCGCGCGCCGCCGTCTTGAACTCATCGAAGGCTTCCTTCTGCGCGTCGGTCGGCTTCACGCGATGCTCGAGGCGCACCAGCATGAGGTCGGTCTTCTCACCGACGTCGCCGCGGCAGATGCGGTAGTTCGGGCCGCCGAAGGAAAGGCCCATGACGCCGCCGCCGCCCCAGCCGTGGCCGAAATGACGACCCTTATGGCCCTTGTGGCCTTCCCAGTAGTGACCGCGCTCGGCCATCGCGCCGGCGGCAACAAGGCCCACCGTTGCGGCGGCGAGCCCTCCCAGAATGAACTTACCCTTGCGAGTCATTGATCGGTTCTCCTTGCTCGATCGGCGCCGGCCGTCCTGGCCGATGTCCGGAAGGGGGGATCCGGTTGCGCCGTCTTGCAGGGAGAAACGCGGGAGACGCCGATTTCCGTCGCGCCTATTTGCACAACAGGAGGTCGCGCGCGCCGGCCTCGTCGGTCACTGTCAGCGTGTCGCCGGAAACGGTGAGCGTGAAATCATAGGGCTCGGCCGTGCCTTCGATGGTGCAATTCGACTTCACCTTCCACTCGCCGTCCGCCCCGTCGACGGACGTGAACTTGCAGTGCGTCTCGTGCTGATCATAACCGTCCTTCGACAGCACGAGCGGCGCCTCCTGCCGCTCCTGCGGCACCTTGCATTGGGCGAGGTCGGACGCCCAGGTGCCGACGTAGCCGGGATCGGCCGCGCGCGCGGAGCCGACGGCGAGGGCTGCGGCCGCCAGCACGGAAAGCGAGAATATCGATCGTGTCATGCCCATGCGCTTCGATCCCATGCGTCTCAATCTCCCGATGTTGTGCGACCGCTCCCCGGTCGCGGTGCTAGGCAAGCCTCTCCTGCGGCGCCGGTCAAGGGGCGTGACGGTGGCGCCGCCCCCGGCAGGATGATATGGGGGTGCGCGTGTTGGATAGGGCATGGAGAGGATCGGCGATGCTGAAACGGATCTTGCTCGCGGTTGTCGCGGTTGTGCTGGCGTTTGTCGTCTACGTGGCGCTGCAGCCGTCGGCGTTCCGCATCGAGCGCTCGACCATCGTCGTCGCGCCGCCGGAGGCCGTATTCGCCGAGGTGAACGACTTCCACAACTGGCAGGCGTGGTCGCCGTGGGCCAAGCTCGATCCTGACGCCAAGGCCACGTTCGAAGGTCCTGACTCCGGCGAGGGCGCGGTGTTCCGCTGGGCCGGCAACGCGGCGGTCGGCGAAGGCAGCATGACGCTGCTCGAGAGCAAGCCCCACGAGCGCATCCGCATCCGCATCGATTTCCTGAAGCCGTGGAGCGGCACCAACACCACCGAGTTCACCTTCAAGCCGGACGGCCCGCGCACCGTCGTCACCTGGGCCATGTCAGGCGAGCAGGACTTCATCCAGAAGGCCATCTGCGTGTTCATGAACCCGGACAAGATGGTCGGCGGCGAGTTCGAGAAAGGCCTCGCCAGCATGAAGGCGACGGCCGAAAGCAAGCTCGGCGACAGCCAGCCCGTTCCCAACTGACCGTCAGAGCTGCCCACGGCGGCGTCAGGCCTTCTTGCGCTGCGCGCCGCCCTTCGCTTTGCTCGTGGCCGGCGACGGCGTCACCGACGGCGGCACATCTTCTCCAAGCGCAGCCATGAACGCCTGCGCGGCGGCGGGCGCCCGCATCTTGCCGCCGTGGATGAAATAGACGAACACGTCCCGCGGACGGCGCAAGGTTTCGGCGAGCGGCGCCACGCAGTCGCCGGCCACGCGCGCGGGTACGCCGCCCTCGGCCCACGTGGCTGCCACCGCAGCCCAATCCGCGATGTCCTCCGGCGGATAGCAGGTTGCGATCTCGTCCTCGCCCTTCTGCAGCCGCGCGTAGACGAAATCGCCGGTCGGATCCGCGATCGCCGGATAGGTCGGATGATCCGCATACACGACCGGCACGCCGAAGCGGCGCACGAGCGCGATGAACTCCGCGCTCTTGAACGACGCGTGGCGCACCTCGACCGTATGCTTGAGCTTGCGTCCGTCGAAGCTCTCTGGCAGCAGCGCGAGGAAGGCGCCGAAGTCGGCGGCATCGAATTTCTTCGTCGGCGCGAACTGCCAGAGGATCGGTCCCAGCCGGTCGCCGAGCATCGTCACGCCGGACTCGAGGAAGCGCTGGACGGACTCCCCCGCCTCCGCCAGCACGCGCCGGTTGGTGGCGAAGCGCGGCCCCTTGACCGAGAACACGAACCCGTCCGGCACCTCGCGCGCCCATTTCGCGAACGTCGCCGGCGTCTGCGAGCGGTAGTAGGTGCCGTTGATCTCGATCGACGGCAGCGCGCGGCTCGCGAACGCGAGCTCCTTGGCGTGCGCCAGCTTCTCCGGATAGAACACGCCGCGCCAGGGCTCGAAGGTCCAGCCGCCGATCCCGGCTCTGATGGTTCCGCGCTCGCTCATCTCGTCCCGCGCTGGTTGAGGCGCCTGCGACTATATTGTCCACAGCATAGATCCGCCGCACGAGGCGCGACAACCTGCCGGCCGGCCCGCTCGATGTGGACATCCCGCTCCATATGGTAAAGAGGGCGGTGCCTCGCGGAGCAAGCCAAGCGCGCCCATGGAAACGGCCGACGACGATACCATTGCGCTGACCGAGCGATTGGTTCCGCCGCTCCAGACCAGGCAGCGCACGTTCCAGCTTGCGCTCGTGCTCGCCTTTCTCCTGCACGCCGCGCTGTTCATCGAGATCGGACGCTCGGTGCCGCGCACTATCGGCGACGCGTCCGGACAATCCGACGCCATCGCGGTCGAGATCGTGACGGAGGCCGATCTCCGAAGCCGCGAGACGGTGGCCATGCCGCCGGCCGGCGCGCCGGCGGCTCCCGCCACGCCCACGCCCGAGCAGCCCCCCACGCCCGAGCCCACGCCGGAGCCGGCCGCGACGCCCGCAACCGCGCCGCCGGCCCCGAAGACTCCACCCGCCGAGAGCGAGCAGAAGACCGCTGCGCTGCCCGACTTCGAAACCACGCTGCCAGACCTGGCGACCGCGCGACAGCCCGAGGAGCCGGCCGAAAAGCCTCCCGAGCCCGCGAAGCCAGAGGATGCGAAGCAGGAGCCTGCCAAGCCCGCCGAGAAGCAGACGCCGCCGGCACCCGCCGCCAAGAAGAAGCCGCCGGCTCAGGCGCGACTCGACCCCTCGCCGAAGGATTTCCAGAACGCGCCGCCCGGTCGCTCGGCCGCCGCCTCGCGTCCGCCGGGCATCACGCGCTCGGGCGAGAACGACGAGTTCGGCCGCGCCGTCATCCGCGCGCTGCGCCAGACTATGCCGCCGCCGCGCGGCACCTTCGGCCGCGTCACCGTGCGTCTCATCCTGACCGAGAACGGCGACCTCGCCGAGGTGCGCGTGCTCGATGCCTCGGGCACCAGTCTCGACCAGAGCGTGGTTTTCGCGACCAAGCAGACCTACTTCCCGCTGCCGCCGTATCGATCCACGGTTGCCGACCGCACGTTCCTCATCACCTACATCTACCGCTGAGACGCGCAAAAAGCCGCTGGCGATGTTCCGGCTTCGATCGAAACACAGCGCAATGCCCCGGCAATGTCTCCATGTAACACGGAAACATCCTAGCGCTTTGTTTTGTCATACTTCTTATCGGAAACTGCTTCACACCTTTCCGGAAGCCCTCTAAGACCCGGCATAGCCCTGCCGTCGGCCCCGAGCGGCCAACGGCAATCGCGGATCGCCCGGAGTCCAGAGCGTTCATGTCAGACGAGACCGTGCCCCTGAAGGCCGAGCGGCGCGACTGGATCGGCTTGGCCGTCATCGCGCTGCCGTGCGTGCTCTACTCGATGGACCTCACGGTCCTGCATCTCGCCGTCCCGCAGATCACCGCCGCGCTGAAGCCGAGCTCAGCCGAGCTCCTGTGGATCGTCGACATCTACGGCTTCATGGTCGCCGGCGCGCTGATCCCCATGGGCACGCTGGGAGACCGCATCGGCCGCCGCCGCCTGCTCCTGATCGGCGCCGCCGTGTTCGGCATCACGTCCGCCATCGCGGCCTTCTCGACCAGCGCCGAGATGCTGATCGCGGCACGTGCGCTGCAGGGGCTCGCGGCGGCGACGCTCGCCCCCTCGACGCTCTCGCTCATCCGCAACATGTTCCACGACGACCGCGAGCGCGCCTTCGCCATCGGCGTCTGGATCGGCTGCTTCTCGGTCGGCGCGGCCATCGGCCCGCTGGTCGGCGGCCTGATCCTCGCCCACTTCTGGTGGGGCGCGGTATTCCTCATCAACGTGCCGATCATGCTGCTGCTGCTCGCACTCGGCCCGTACCTGCTGCGCGAGTTTCGCGATCCCAACGCCGGGCGCATCGACATCCCGAGCGCGGTGCTGTCCATGGCCGCGGTGCTGGCGATCATCTACGGCATCAAGCGCATCGCCGAGGCAGGCGTGGCGCCGCTGCCCCTGTTCGCCATCGGCGCGGGCTTCCTGATCGGCGCCTATTTCTTCCAGCGCCAGACCGCGCTCGCCGACCCGCTGATCGACGTCGGCCTGTTCCGCGTGCGCGGCTTCTCGGCCGCGCTCGCCACCAACATCGTGGCCCTGTTCGTCATCTTCGGCACCTTCCTGTTCATCGCCCAATACCTGCAGCTCGTGCTCGGCATGGGACCGCTCGAGGCCGGCATCTGGACCGCGCCCTCGGGCATCGTGTTCGCACTCGGATCCGTAGCCGCGCCCTTTCTCGTGCGCCGCTTCCAGCCTCACGTCGTGATCGCCACCGGCTTCGTGATCTCCGCCCTGGGCTTCGCGCTGCTGACGCAGCTTGCCGCGACGCAAAGCCCCTGGCTTGTGTTCACCGGCATGATGATCCTCAGCCTCGGCGTGGCCCCCACCGGCGCCATCACCACCGATCTCGTCATGGCCGCGGCACCGCCCGAGCGCGCCGGCGCCGCGTCCGCCATTTCCGAAACGAGCTTCGAGTTCGGCGGCGCCCTCGGCATCGCCGTGCTCGGCAGCCTCGTGACGGCGATCTACCGTAGCGCCATGGCCGGCCAACCTCTCGTCGGCGTCCCGGCGCATGCCGTCGACGCGGCGAAGGATACGCTCGGCGGCGCCGTCGATGCGGCCGCGCAACTGGGCGGCGCGGCAGGCACGCAACTGCTTGACTCCGCCCGTGGCGCCTTCGTGCATGCCTTCGAGATCGCCTCCGCGGCCTCGACCCTGGGCGCCCTCCTCGCCGCGCTCATGGCCGTAACCCTGCTCAAGGACGTGCGGCGGTGACGATGCGGGAGAACGCCTCCTGCACCGTCACCGCTTTGCGTCGGCCTTTATCTAGCACCGCGTCCGGGAGTGCGCACGGACGTGATGCTAGTCGCGACAGGGGACCGAGATCACGCGGCCGACGTAGGGGATCTTGAACTTGCACTTGCGCTCGGGGACGGCATCGAAGCTCTCCTCCTCCGCAACCGGCGCCGGTGCGGAAACGGTCTTCTCCGCTGCGGCTTCCTTCGGCGCGGGCGCCGGCTGATGCGTGACGGCGGGCGCGGGGGCGACCTCGTCCTGCGTCGCTGCCACACGCTTCACGGGCACGCCCATCAGCGCCAGCGACGCGCTCGAGGCGCCGAGCGATCGTGTCGCATTCGCTTCGGATGACGCCTCGCGGGCCGGAGCCGGCGCCGGGGCTTCGGCCGCAGCGGTCTCGGCAGGCTTCGCGGCGGCCGGCGCGGCCGCCGTCGTCTCGCCGCAGCGTGCGACATCGTCGGGCGCGCGGTTCCAGGTGAAGGTCTTGCTGAAGAACGAGCCGGCGTTGCCGACCACGCGCAACTGGTCGTCGCTGAGCCGCGTGAGTGCGACGCTGTACTTCTTGCCGCGGTCCGGGCTGTAGATCCAGCCGCCGCCGTTCGGCGTCACGTTGCCCAGGATCTGCATGCCGCAGCGCTTGTTGTTCTTGGGGTCCTTGATGTGAACCACATAACCGCAGAGGCCGTTGCCGCTCGCGCAGGGCGCGATCTCGACGGCGCCGCGGCCGTTGTGGTCGAACCAGAGGCCGGAGGGATCGCCGGCGGCGCGGGCACCGTCCGCCGACCAGATGATGGCTCCCACCGCCACAAGCGTCAGAGTGCGAATGTTCAGCATCATGGCACGTCGTCCCCTTTTTCCGAGGATGCAAAGATGAAATCTCGTGGTCTCGATGGCCGATCATTGCCGGGCGGCGGAAGCGCTCGCTATTCCCCAGGGAACAGGCGCGGCAGCCGGAGGGGCCGGCCATGGGTTGATCCGGCCGCCGGCATAGCCTACGTGCTAGTCCTGGGTACGGGGACATCCGGAGGACCGCTCATGCGGCGAACATCGACCTTGATGGCTCTTGCCCTCGGCGCGCTGGCCGCGCTCGGCCCTGCAATCGCGCGCGCGGATTCGTACTGGGAGGTCGAGCATGCCCGCGCCAACGCGCGGGCGGGAGGCCCCGTGAGCGAGCGCGACGCCGAGCTGCTCGAGCGCTACGGCTGCCTCAGCGGCAGCAAGAGCGCATTCTGCAAGCAGCTCAGCAATCGCGATAAGAAGTCGAACCGGACGGAACGGCGCCGCGCCCGCCGCGACTAGAGCCTAGTTCGATCAGTTCAGTGTCCTAGACCGCGTCCCGCTGCACCGTCGCGCGAGGATCCTGCTGTTGGACAGTTTGTGGAGGCTGGCGTGGGTCCCCGACCTTCGTCGGGACCCACGCAAGTTTCCGCTTGCTCGACGCCAAAGGCTTGGGCCGACAGATCCAGAGAAACCTGCCTCGAATTTCGCAACAGGCCCAATAGGCGGAACGTCGCGCAACGGTAGCCCTTGCGAGGGCGGAGATGTCAAGTCTTTACTCCGCCGCTTGCGGGAGCGGGCGTACCGCGGCGGGCGCGAAGCTGTCGGCGCGGGCCAGCGCCCACGCGTCACGGAAGTGCGGATCGCTCGTGCCCGCCAGCAGCTCGCCCGGCGCGAGCTGATGATAGAGCTCCGCGAAGGTCACGACCCGGTCGGGCGCCGCGCGATGCATGAAATGCTGCGGCTTGAGCGCACTCGGATGGTCGAGCCCGGCAGCCGCGATCAGCTCGGCCAAGGCGTTGATCGTCTCCTTGTGGAACTGCATCACGCGCTCTGCCTTCGCCGGCACCACGATGCCGCGCTGACGCGCCGCATCCTGCGTGGCGACGCCGGTCGGGCACTTGCCGGTGTGGCACTGCTGCGCCTGGATGCAGCCGACCGCGAACATGAACCCGCGCCCCGCATTGCACCAGTCGGCACCCAGCGCCATGACGCGCGCCATGTCGAAGGCCGACGTGATCTTGCCCGACGCCCCGATGCGGATGTGGTCGCGCAGGTTGGCGCCGACCAGCGCCGCCTGCACGAACGAAAGCCCGTCGCGCAGCGGCATGCCGAGATGATCCATGAACTCGAGCGGAGCCGCCCCCGTGCCGCCTTCCTTGCCGTCGACGACGATGAAGTCGGGCGTGATGCCGGTTTCCAGCATGGCCTTGACCACCGCCAGGAACTCCCAGGGATGGCCGATGCAGAGCTTGAACCCCGTCGGCTTGCCGCCAGAGAGGCGACGCAGCTCGGCGACGAACTCGACGAGTCCGATCGGCGTCGTGAACGCCGAATGGTGCGCGGGCGAGATGCAGTCGCGGCCCTCCTCGATACCGCGGATGCTCGCGATCTCGGCCGTCACCTTGGCACCCGGCAGCACGCCGCCGTGACCGGGCTTGGCGCCCTGCGAGAGCTTGATCTCGATCATCTTGATCTGCGGATCGGCAGCCACGGCCGCGAATTTCTCCGCCGAGAAAGACCCGTCCGCGTTGCGGCAGCAGAAATAGGCCGAGCCGATCTCCCAGATGAGGTCGCCGCCGTGCCGGCGATGATAGGGCGTCACGCCCCCCTCGCCGGTGTCGTGGGCGAAGCCCCCCATCTTGGCACCCTGGTTGAGCGCGAGGATGGCGTTCGCCGACAGCGACCCGTAGCTCATGGCCGAGATGTTGAACACCGACGCCGAGTAGGGAGCACTGCACTGCGGCCCGCCGATGGTGACGCGGAACGGCTCGCGCACCGGTGCCTTGGGCGCCATGGAATGGTGCAGCCACTCGTAGCGGCTTTCGTAGACGTCGTACTGCGTGCCGAACGGACGCTTGTCCAGATCCTTCTTGGCGCGCTGGTAGACGATCGCCCGCTTGTCGCGCGGGAACGGCGATCCGTCCTTGTCCGCCTCGAAGAAGTACTGGCGCATCTCAGGACGGATGTCCTCGAGGATGAAGCGCAAGTGCGCCGCGATAGGATAGTTGCGCAGGATGGCGTGCTTGGTCTGCAGAAGGTCGCGCACCCCGAGCGCAGCGAGCGAGGCGAAGGCCACGAGCCCCGCGGCCACGGCGAGATTGTCGGGATCCCGCCATAGCAGCGCTGCGAACCCCACCGCACAGACCAGCGCGATGGTGAGCAGGCTGTAGCGTGGCGCGAACGGGAGCAGGAAAAGGCGCATGATGACCTCCGCTCAAGGGGCGAGCACACATTCATACGCGCGAAGTCTGATGCCAGTATTGCAGGCCCGTGGATAAGTTGCATCACCCGAACGGCCAACAGCCACGATGCCGGCGGCCCATGGACTAAAGTCGCAATAGGGAAATCGACGACGGGCCTGGTCCGCGGACCAGGCCCGTCACAGCCTCGGGTTGCTTCCCCACGGGCCGCTACTGCAAATCGAGAAGCTCGACATCGAAGATCAGCGTGGCGTTGGGCGGGATGACACCACCGGCACCCCGCGCGCCGTAGCCCAGCTCCGGCGGAATGATCAGCGTGCGCTTGCCGCCGACTTTCATGCTGGCGACGCCCTCGTCCCATCCGGGGATCACGCGGCCGACGCCGATCGGAAACGCGAACGGCTGGCCGCGGTCCACGGAGCTGTCGAATTTCGTGGTCTTCTGGCCGTTCTCGTAGAGCCAGCCCGTGTAGTGCATGACGCAGGTCTGGCCCGTCTGCGGCGTCGCGCCGGTGCCGACCACAGTATCGACGATCTTGAGACCGGAGGCGGTGGTCGTCTCCTCTCCGGCCGCCGCGGCAGGATGAACGGAAACGGCGCCGGCCAGCACGGCGGCGAAGGTGATCATGGCGAAAGCGCGCAGCGATTGGAGCCGCGCGCGCGGCAGCAGGTGACGCATGGATGTCTCGCTCTTTTTGTTACGGATGCTCTTCCGGCTCCCAGCCCTTACTGGGCATTCGCCTTGGCTTCCATCTCCTTGAGGTAGTTCTCGATGTCCTCCTGCGTGACCTCGTTGTGTTCGACGAGCGCCTTCAGGCATTCCTTCGAGAGATCGGTCGCCTTCGAGCGCATGCACTTGCGCAGCTCCTCGCTGCCGACCTCGAGCCCTTCGCAATTCTTGTGGTAGTCCTCGCGACAGGCGTTCTTCACCGCCTCGTTGACCTCGGCAAGCGCGTGCGGTGCAGCAAGCCCGGTGGCGAGCACAGCGATTGCGAACAGACGTTTCATGAATTGGGTCCCCATTGGTAACTGCCCTCTGTCGGAACGCGAATCCTTAGCACAGATCCGGAGGCGACCGTATGGCAGATCCGCTGGCGGAGCCCGCGAGCTAGACGCTTTAAGACGTGTCGCCGTCATCGTTTAGGCTCAAACAGATGTCATCCGGGGCGGGCAACGTGTACCGACCTTTTGTACGGCTACATGCACGCTGGGAGCCCAGGAGTTCTTTTTCATGTCGAAACGATCTTTTCTCGCAATCGTCTGCGCGATTGCTGTCGTCATGCCGCTGACCAGCGCCGAGGCGCAACGCAGCCGCGATGACTGGAGACCCGACAACCGCACCGACTGGGAGCTGCTGGGCACCGCCCAGATCGGCACTCGCCTCGAGCGCGACGTGATCGAGGTCGGACGCCGGGAAGGACGCTTCCAGTCGCTTGGCTTCACGGTGACCGGCGGCGATGCACGCATCGAGGATCTCAAGATCGTCTACGGCGGCGGCGAGAGTGAGGAGCTGCGCGTGCGCGAGGTGTTCAAGGCCGGCACGCGCTCGCGGCCCATCGATCTCGGAGGCCGCGGCGGATCGTTCATCCAGCGCATCGAGATCACCTACCGCGCCTTCGGCCCGGTCAAGATCGAGTTCTACGGCGAGAAGCGGCGCGAGGTCGCCCAATGGGCCCAGCTTGGCTGCCAGCGCGTCGGCTTCCTCGAGACCAAGGATCAGATCCGCGTCGGCAGGCGCGAAGGCGCTTTCCGCGCCCTCAAGCTGCAGGTGAGCGACGGAACGCTGAGGCTCAACAGGCTGCGCGTCCTGTTCACCGACCGCACCTCGCAGGTGCTCGACGTGCGCGCCGCCATTCCCAAGGGCACCGAGACGCGCGCCATCGATCTCGATGGCCGTCGCCGCACGATCGAACGCATCGAGCTCGAGTATCTGCCCTCGCTCAACCTCAAGAAGGGCCCCGAGGTGTGCGTGCTGGCGCTGGAAGCCGGTGGTCCCGGTTTCGGCCCGGGCGGAGGCGGCCCCCGCCGCTGAGGCTTGTCGATTGCATCCACTCTTCGCGGCCGCGCATGACTGCGGCCGCGACTTTGAACGCTCCAACGAGGACACATCAGCCATGCTCAAGACGATAGCCGCTGCGGCGGCCCTGGTGACAACATCGGTCCTGGCCGTGCCTGCGCTTGCTGCGCCGCCGGCCGATCAGGACGCCTGCAACGCGCTGGCTTTCAGCCTTGCCGAGAAGGCCGTGGCCAAGAAGCTGTCCGAGGCCGACGCCGCCAAGGTGGACGAGCTGATCGCCAAGCTCGAAGGCCAGTGCGCCGAAGGCAAGCTCGCCGAGGCCGAGGCCACCGCCAAGGAGGCCGAGGCCGCGATCAAGTAGTCACGTCGCGGCAGGCTCGATCAATCGCGAGCGGGGCGGCCATGCCGCCCCGCTCTTTGTTTCAGTGCTGCGCTCCGGCCTTCGCCGGGAGATCGCGCCCGAGACGGTCCACGTAGGCGATGCCGATCGCCGACAGGATGAAGACGATATGGATGATCGTCTGCCACATCACGCCGGGCTCGGTGAACTTTGCGCCCTCCATGCCGAGGTTGCCGGCCTCGATGAAGGTCTTCAGGAGGTGGATCGACGAGATGCCGATGATGGCCATGGCGAGCTTGATCTTGAGCACGCTTGCATTGACGTGGTCGAGCCATTCCGGCTGATCGGGATGTCCCTCGAGCTTCAGGCGCGAGACGAAGGTCTCGTAGCCGCCGACGATGACCATGACGAGCAGGTTCGAGATCATGACCACGTCGATGAGCCCGAGCACGATCAGCATGATCTGCTGCTCGCCGAACGAGCCCGCGTGCGAGAGGAGGTGCGCGAGCTCCTTCATGAACAGGAACACGTAGACGCCCTGCGCGATGATGAGGCCAAGGTAAAGCGGCACCTGCAGCCAGCGCGAGCCGAAGATCAGCGAGGCGAGCAGGCGAAGGGGCGTACGGTCGATGGGCTGGGACATGCGGGGAACCTGTCGGCGGTTGATGCGCTTCCGTCCGGCAACTCCCGCATGGAAGACATCGGCTTCCCGGGAATCCGGCGCGCCCGCATAGCACCGCGTCGCTGCTCCCGAAATGAGGCATGCGCGCACGTCACGCCCGCAGGGAATTGCCCCGACGGATCGTCCCGTCCTCGCAGGGCATTGTAATCCGGATCGCAGCCCCGAGACCTTCGACAGGCCGCGGCCTGGGCTCTATACCGCGACCTCGCCCTGCTCGGCGCCGCTCCAGTACTTGATGCGATCGGCATGCACCTTCAGCATCACGACTCCCGGCGTATCGATGCCCTGCTCGAACCACGCGTCGAGGTCGGGCGTCCAGTGGGCTTCGAACGCCGCCTTGTCGCGGATGATCTCGGCGCGCCCGGCGATCGCGATGTAGACTCCGCTGCTGAGCAGGCCGGGCTTCGAGGCGAATGCCAGCGAGACGTCGGGGTCGCGCTCGATGTCGCGCACCATGCGCGCGCTCTCGCGGGTGAAGTAGTAGGAGTTGCCGTCGTAGGTGACGTCGCCGTTGTTGCTCATGGGGCGGCTGGCGATGCCGCCGTCCTCGGTGATGGTCGAGAGCATGGCGATGTCGATGCCGCGCATGTCGCTGGCGATGTCGGCGAGGGATTTCTGGCTCATTGGGGCGCCTCCGGTCTTGTTTGCAGGTCAACGGAGTAAAGCGGCTCGGGTTCCGCCGCCGCCCCGCGCTTCCTCAGACCCAGCCGCCTCCCCGGCTTGCGCCGGCCGGAGCCCGGGATTAGGAAGCGACTGGGGTTTGGCGCCACAACGGAGCTTCCTTTCATGACGGACACGACCGACACCACCGAGCAGATCGCGGCGCTGAAGCGCGAGGTCGCCGAGCTTTCCGGCCTGGCGCTGGCCACCGGCGTCATCCTCACCCAGCTCCTGCAGTCGATGCTGAAGCGCGAGCTCAACCCCTGGAAGTCCGCCACCAAGATGCTGGACGACGCGAGGAGCGCCATCGAGGGCTTCCAGCCGGAGACGGCCGGCGAGCGCGACCCGGCGATGAAGGAGCGTGCGCTCGAGGCGCTGAAGCAGTACGAGGCGCAGATCAAGTCCGTGCTGCCGACCTGAGCTCCGAGCGCATCTGACGCTGCGGGCGCACCAACATTTTTTCCGACAGGAGTTGCGGACGCGAGGTCGTACCATGGGCAAGTTTCTCGTCATTGCCGGGCTGGTGCTGATCGTCGTCGGGCTTGTGTGGATGCTCGGCGAGCGCCTGGGCCTCGGCCGGCTGCCGGGCGACATCCTGATCGAGCGCGAGGGCACGCGGATCTACATCCCCATCACGACCTCGCTCGTCATCAGCCTCGTGCTGTCGCTCGTGCTGTGGCTGTTCTTCAGCCGCTGACGCGGCCCGGCCGTGACGCAGCCCCCACGCAACAGGCCGCAGGATCACTCCTGCGGCCTGTCCTCTACGCGTCACGCGCGGTTGCGGTCGGAGGCGGCGCGCCCATCAGCAGCCGTGGCGCGCCATGCAGCGCCGGTAGCGCCAGCCCCAACCCCAGCGGACGCGGCACTCGCGGCTCCAGCGGCGACAGTAGCGGCGATACTGCACGGGCTCGGTGAGAATGCTCTGGGACAGGGATTTGCCGAGCGGCGCCGATGCGGGCGGCGCGGCGTTCGCCGACGGGACGCTGACGCAAAGCGCGGCACCGACGGCGACGGCCGCAAGGGTCAAAGTGCGCATATGTGGTCTCCTTACTGCTACCCCGGTCGGGCTTCTGAACGGCGACGACGGCGCTGCGGTTCCAAGAAGACGGTGACGCTGCACGAGATGACGGAAATTCGCCTCCCTGCGCTTGGGACTGCATCACGACGGAGGCCACGCGGACACGCGCTCCCACGCCGAACGCGAGAGGTGAGGAGGAACGCGGTTGCTGCCTGATCCGGGGAGCGGAGCGGCGAAGCCGTAAAAACAATTCGGGATGCGGCTTGCGCCGCCCCGCCGCTGCTGTGCGCCACGGCCACTTGATGCCGGCTTGGCCTTCGGCGCGCACGCCTCGACCGCCTCGGCCCGCGATGACGCCCTCCACCGGCGCGAGACCTTGAGCCGACCATCCCAGTCCGCTCACGTTGGACGCCGAGGCCCATCACGACCTCGGTCCATCCCGCGCGCGGCCAGGCCAGCTGATGGGTACCAGTCTTGAGGGGAGGCGCAGCCCCCACTCGCGGACGCCCAGCTCGCGCCGGCCCCCGGATGAGCGGGATGGAGTGAGGGTAGGGCGTGTGGGGAGGGGTGGGGATAAGGTTTCGCGCGTGAGAAGAGATTACCCCCCAGCTGCGGCGCGAACTTGTTACCGTCATGCAACGTGGACGGAGATTCTTCTTACGCTGGTTGCAGTTCTGAGCGTCATGCAACTACAGTGCTCGGATTAACCATGGCTTCCACGCGGCGCGTTTGCGTTAGGAGCCGGTGCGGATTTATGTTTTTTCTTTTTGGTGTCGTGTAATGCGTTACTCGATGGGGATCGCTGCGATCTGTGCGATTGGCTGCGGCGGATGCACGAATTTTTTTCCTAGTTTCAGCGATACGAACATTCTCGCCGCTCCCGCGCACGGCCATATCATTCCACTGGCAGAGGTCGAGAATAGCGTCAAGTGCGAGCTTGGCGCATTTCTTTCGCATCACTTCGCAAAGGCTGAGAAAAGCGGGAGCAAACTGAAATTAAAGAACGACGAAGAGGCTACCATCGTTCTTGAGGTGGTGGTGGCCTCGAAGGGTGGAGTCGATTATACGGAAGTCGATCTGGACAAGGGAGACCTGCTGACCGCCATACTCATAGCCGGCAGCGACAAAATAAAAGCTCCGAAGGCCGAGCTTAACGGCACGGGGACGGTAACTGCGACCGTCACATTGAAAATGAAGCAGAGCGCGGTCGATAAGAAGTTTTATGACAAATGTGGCGAAAGCGACCTTGCTAACAAGCTAAACCCATTCTCCCTCAATAAACTAGGCATAAATGCCTGGCTTCACGGATTTTTCTCCGAGACATGGAAGAGCGAAATCAAGGATGGCCCAGTTACATATCTATCCGAAATAAAGCTGGAGACCAAATTTGTTCTCGTGGCCGGGCTGACATCTTCGTTCAAGCGACTGATCACCCTGGTGCCAATCACTAATTTTCCCTTGGGTACGTTGAACCAGAACGTGACCAACAAGTTGACCATTACGTTCAAGGGGGAGGAGATTAAGAAGAAGGAGGAGCCTAAAGCACCTTCGGTCTCCGACTGCTTGGTTGCTGAATCCGGATCGTCCGAGCTTCCGAAAAAGTGCGAAGACGTGTTGAAGAAATGGCGAAAGGATTGGGCCGGTGACAAATCTGCTCAGGATGCTGTTTCTTCCCGTTTTTCGCGCGATATGAGCGAAAGCACTGCGCAAGCGGGCCTTTGAGCTGGCTTCAGGTCCCCTTCGGTGAGCTCGAAGATGTTGGGACCCATGGGCTTTGCCGCCTTCTTGCCGGCCTTCACCGGGGCTAGGTCTCAGCGTCAATGCCGTGTCGATACGGAGCCCCGCTCCGCGATGGCGGCGGGCGCATAGGGCACGCTTCAACGTCGGTGCGCTCCCGTCGGAACAGGCGGTAAGGACGGTCTCGCGCGTCAGGCCCGCCTGACAGCAGGCCTCTTGCCTGCTCCCGCACGCGGCTGACGCAGATCGAAGCCGTGGCGCTCATTCCGGTACGCTAAACCGTGCCGCCGGCCTTGCGCAAGGCCGGCGGGGTCAAAGAACCTGAGCGCTCGACGCGGGCTTACTTCTTTTTCGTGAAGGGTCCGAAGAGCGCCTTGTCGATCGCCTTCAGGTCGGCCTCGATGTAGTCGAAGATGGTCTTGGGCGCTTCGGCTTTCTTGCCGGCGATCGCCGGAGCCGAGCCCATGGTGCCGATCAGCAGGCCCGCGGCTGCCAGTGCGGAAAGAACCAGTGCTGTGCGCTTCATGAAAAAGATCTCCCCTTAAAAAAGCTCCCCTCGGCCCCAACGCCGAGCCCGAATGCGGCGCCCCCGGGAGCGTCGCACGCCTAAGCTACCAAGCCAGTGGGACAGGAGCGCAACAAAATTTTATTCCTAAGCTCTGCAGTTGGTGAGTGACTGACTTGCGGCACGCCGAGTGTGGGTCCGCAGGAGACGTGCCGGCCTCCCGCAAAATTCGCCTGACGTCGGCCGATGCCGAATGCCAAGGCCGCCGGCATCCTGCCTTGCAGCCCGCAAAGCTCAGCGGCAGAATGATGAAAATACGAGGGGGGATCGATGAGCTTCATTCCGGAGACTCCACGAGAGATCTACAGTGTGCTGGCTGGCATTTTCATCTCCGGGCTCGTGGTCAATCAGTTCTTCGTGCCCGTCGCGCACTGGGGGAAGTGGATCCAGGATAGCGAAGCTCTGGTAGCTGAAGCGCTCGGCGAGGGGCCTAGCGTGCGCCAGCTCAAGGATGAAGTCGCCCGCTACAAGGATCTCTACGAGAAGGAAGCCGCTGCAGCGCAGGTGAGCGCGGGCGTCATCGCCGAGCTCAAGGCCGAGGTCGAGGCGCAAAAAAGCCGGCTGGGGGAAGCCGACAAGGCCAAGGCCGAGCTCGATCAGGCCAAGGCGCAGATCAAGAAGCTCGCCGCGAAGCCCAAGCCGGCACGGTTGCCTGAGCAGGACGCAGACTTCTGGATCGCCAAGAATTCCGCGGAGCTGCTTTTCGACGGGCTGGTGGTGGTCACCTGGCTCGGCGCCGACGATCGCTCGTGCAAGCTGCGCATCGCTGATGACGATGCCCAACCTCGTGATGTGCTACTCGAAATAGGGGCTTGGACGCCGATCCAGGTTGGCCCAAGCCGGCTGAAAATGATCCTGCGCAGCGTGCAATTCGGCGCCACGTGCTCAATGGCGCTGTCGAACTGAGCTACTCCGCCGCCTGCTTCTTGCCGTTGCCGCTCTTTGTCTGCGCGCCGGCACGACTTGTTTGCGCGCCTCCGGCACGACTGCTCCGCCGCGCCAGCAAGTCCTTGAGATACCGCCCCGTATAGCTCTCCTTGACTGCCGCCACGTCCTCCGGCGTGCCCTGCGCCACGATGCGGCCGCCACCGTCGCCGCCTTCGGGGCCGAGGTCGATGATCCAGTCGGCGGTCTTGATCACCTCCAGATTGTGCTCGATGACCACCACCGTGTTGCCGGCGTCGGCCAGCTCGTGCAGCACCTCCAGCAGCTTCGCCACGTCGTGGAAATGAAGGCCCGTGGTCGGCTCGTCGAGGATGTAGAGCGTGCGGCCCGTCGCGCGGCGGCTCAATTCCTTCGAGAGCTTGATGCGCTGCGCTTCGCCG
>NZ_JADZBI010000231.1 GCF_020852195.1 Hyphomicrobium sp.
AGGCCGCCTCGCAGTTCTATTTCGGCAAGTCCGTGCGCGAGGTGAACCTCGCCGAGGCCGCGCTGCTGGCCGGGCTCTACAAGGCGCCGACCACCTATGCGCCGCACATCAACCTGCCGTCGTCGCGCGCACGCACCAACGACGTGCTGCAGAACCTCGTCGAAGCCGGATTCTACACCCCGGCCCAGGTGCACGAGGCGCGGCTGCATCCGGCGCAGATCGTCGAGACGCGCTCAGCCACGAGCCCCGACTGGTTCCTCGACTATGCCTTCGAGGAGGTGCAGCGCCTTGCGGAGGGCAAGAACCAGTACGTGCTGACCGCGCGCACGACCATCGACCTCGCCATGCAGAAGCAGGCGGACGAGGCCCTCGTGACGTTTCTCAAGCAGCGCGGACGCGGCCTGCGCATGAACTCGGGCGCGCTCGTCGCGCTCGAGACGGACGGCGCCGTGAGGGCGATGGTGGGCGGGCCGGACTACGGCGAAAGCCAGTTCAACCGCGCCACGCACGCAAGGCGCCAGCCCGGCTCGTCGTTCAAGATCTACGTCTACGCTGCGGCGCTTGAGAACGGCTACACGCCGACCTCCACCGTTCGCGACGCCTCGCGCTCGTGCGGGCGCTGGCATCCACAGAACTACGGCGGCAGCCACGGCAGCGGGGCGCGCATGCCGCTCTGGATGGCGCTCGCCAAATCGCTCAACACGGTGGCCGCGGAGCTCTCGTTCGCCGTCGGGCGCGAGAAGGTGATCGAGATGACGCAGCGGCTCGGCATCACCGGCATCCGCAAGAGCTGCTCGATGGCACTCGGCGACTACGGCATCCCGCCGATCGAGCACGCAGGAGGACTCGCCACGTTCGCCAACGGCGGCAAGGACGCTCGCCCCTATGCCATCCTCGACATGGTCAATTCACGCGGCGAACTCGTGTACAGCCGGGAAAGAGACGAGCCGGAGCCCGCCCAGCTCGTCTCGCGCAAGGTTGCCGAAGGCATGAACCAGATGATGCAGAGGGTCGTCACGGACGGCACGGCACAGCGCGCTGCGCTCGACTTCACCAACGTGATCGGCAAGACGGGAACCAGCTCCGGTCCGAAGGACGTGTGGTTCGTCGGCGCTACGGGCAAGTATGTCGGCGTGGTGTGGCTTGGCAACGATGACAACCGGCCGATGGCCGGCGGCAACACCGGCGGACAGCTCGCGGCGCCGCTCTGGCAGTCGTTCATGTCGGTCGCCCATCGCGACATGAACATCCCGACGCTGCCGGGCCTCGCGCCGCATCCGGTGCAGATCGCCGAGCAGCAGCGCATCGCCGAGCTCAAGCGTACCAACCCGGCCGCGGCGGCAGCGGAGCTTGGCGCCGCAAAGCCCTCCTCGCCGACGATGACGGAGCCCGCGCGCGAGGCCCTGAAGCGCATCACGGCGGCGCTGCGCAAGGCGGCCGGCGTGGCGGAGCCTCAGCCGGCACCGACCCCGACACCGATCGACGGACGCCCGCAGGCGCCCGCCGCACGCGGCAACCGTGCCGACGCAGCACCACAGCCCAGCCCCGCCTTCGCCTCCGGCGCCAGCGGCCGGGATCTCTCCGACGCCTCCGGCCTGCCGTAGCACCCCATGTCCGCCATCAGCGCCTTCCGCTCCCTCACCTCGCTCAACTTCATGAGCTTCACGCTGCACCGCCTCAAGAAGCGGCTGGCGGCGCTCGTCTCCTACACCGCGGACTGGGCGCTGTTCATCGGCATCGTGCTGCTGCTCGGCCTCGGCTCGAGCTGGTACATGGTGGAGAAGGGCTCGGCGCTGACCACGGTCACGTCCGGCCCGTGGGTGTCCTGGACCTCGGCAGGCCGCCCCGACGCCGATCCCTATACGCGCGCGCACGAGGCGCGGCTCGGCATCCTGCCGCTCTCGACCGAGGTCTCACACACCTTCATCGCCCGCACCGACAGCGAGGGGCGCACGCTGCACTCCTCCTGCGACTATGCGGTGGAAGGGCGTGAGATCGCGAACTTCTGGTGGAGCCTCACGGTGTTCGACGCGGACGGCCGGCTCATTCCGAACGTGCTCGGCCGCTCGACCTTCACCAGCGACACGATGGCGATCAACCCCGACGGCGGCTACATGGCGACGCTCTCGCGCGATGCGCATACAGGGAACTGGCTGCCGACCGGCGGCGCGGGACGACTGGCGCTCGCCTTCACCGTTCTCGACCTCGGCACGCGCGCGGTTGCCCAGGAGGGCGAGATCGAGCGCATGGCACCCACCATCACGCGCAAGGGGTGCTAGCCGTCATGCTTCGTCGTCTCTGGGCCCGCGTACTCTCGATCAACATCCCGCTGGCGGCTGCGGCCCTGTTCGCGGCCGCGATCCTGCACATTCTGGCCACGCTGGCGACGCCACACCTGATCCCGACCTCGGGCTACGGCCGGCTCGCAGGCGACTTGCCGGAGAACACCATGCAGGTGCTGCCCGTGGTGGCGCCCGATGCGCAGCCGCTGCCGTTCCTGTCGCCGGACGCGCGCTATGCGGTCTGCCGCTTCGACACGCGCGACGGTGCCGTCAGCATCTCCGCGGCGCTGCCCGATCCCGGATGGGTGCTCGCGCTCTTCTCGCCCGCGGGCGACAACTTCTTCACGTCGGTCGCCTCGCCCGAGCGGCGGCCGGAGGTGTCGCTGCTGCTCGTGCCGGGCGACGACACGTGGCGGCTGGGCACGGGATCAGGACCCGGCGTCGCGGTCACCGGAGAGGCGACGCTGACTATCCCGGCCAACGAGGGCATCGTCGTCATCCGCGCTCCGGACCGCGGGGAAGCCTACCGGCCGCGCGCCTTGGCCGAGCTCAAGCGTGCGACGTGCCGCTATCGCCGCACGCGGGCGTCGTAGAGGCGCTAAGTGCGGTAAGCAGGGAGAGCTTGCGGCACGTCATGGCCGCCGTCCGCGCGGAGCGCGGCTTCGCCACGACGAGGCGGCTATCCAGGGGCCGCCAGGAGACGTTCGCCTGAATGGCCCTGGATGGCTGGGTCGAGCCCGGCCATGACGTAGAAGAGCCGAGCGGCGATCTTCTGAACACACGTCCGCCCGCTCCATGGCCTGGCGTTGGTGCTTGGTCGCGCGGCTCCTCCTTGCGCTCGCGCACGAGAATCCTGCCGATGTGGCCTTTTGTGGAAACTTGCGTGGGTGCCGGCCTGCGCAGGCATGACGGAGCGTGTGGTGGGTGCAGCTTGCCTCCTTTCGACGTCATCCCGGCGAAGGCCGGGACCCACGCCAGTCTCCGCACATGCGACGCCCGCTGTGGCAGACTCGCGTGCAACCACCTGGTCTGTGATGGTGGATCGAGGTGGGGGCGGGGCGTGCTCGTTGGGGTCCCCCCCACCACCCCCCCCCCCGA
>NZ_JADZBI010000232.1 GCF_020852195.1 Hyphomicrobium sp.
AAGGGCGAGAACCCGGCGGCGGGGTGGAGCGGCCATGTTTGACGCCCGCATGGACGCCTGGGTCGCCGACCACGATCTCCGCACCGACGGCTTCTGGTACGTCGGCACGCCCTACTCGAAGTACCCCGGCGGCATCGACCTCGCCTTCAAGGTGACCTGCCGGATCACGGCCGAGTTCATCCGCCGCGGCGTGCCGGTGTTCTCGCCGATCACGCATTCGCACCCGGTCGCCGTCCACGGCGGCATCGACCCACTCGACCACAAAATCTGGCTGCCCGCCGACGCGCCGATGATGCGCGCGGCGCACGGCCTGATCGTCGTGCAGATGGAAACCTGGCGCGAGAGCGTCGGGCTCCGCCACGAGATCGAGGCGTTCCGCGCCGCCGGCAAGCCGGTCCTCTACTACCCCGGCGTCGAGCACACGGGGTGGGCGGGGTGATCCGGCTCCTTAACGGCGACGCGCTCGCGATGCTCCGGACCTTGCCGTCGGAGAGCGTGCATTGCGTCGTCACCTCTCCGCCATACTGGGGGCTGCGGGACTACGGCGTGGCGGGCCAGATCGGTCTTGAGCAATCGCTCGGCCAGCACATCGACGCCCTCGTCGGGGTGTTCCGCGAGGTGCGGCGGGTGCTCCGCAAGGACGGCACCGTCTGGCTGAACTACGGCGACGCCTACGCGTGCGCGCCCAACGGTCGAAGCGCCGCCGACACCAAGGTGCTCGGCAATGACGATCGGACATTCCGCGACAAGCCGATCTCGACGGTCGGTCCCATCTACGACCCGGCGGGTGGCGCTAAAGGCGGCGGGCCGCGGGGCGAGAACAAAGGCGCTGGCAACGGCGGTGAAGCTCTACCGAACGGCCGCATCGTAGCCGGCGGCGTGCTGAAGCCCAAGGACCGGATGCTCCTCCCGGCGCGCATCGCGATCGCGCTCCAGGAAGACGGCTGGTGGGTCCGCGACGAGATCATTTGGCACAAGCCGAACCCGATGCCGATCTCGGTGCGTGATCGCACCACGCCCGCACACGAGATGGTCTACCTGCTCTCGAAGGCGGAGCGGTATTTCTACGATCAGGAGGCAATCAAGGAGCCAATCGCTGAGACGTCGAAGGCGCGCTACGCGCAGGAGACGCTCAACTCGCAGACCGGCGGCTTCAAGCAGGAAATGTATGAGAGCGGGCTGGTCGGCCAGCGGTCGCGCTCCCGCCGCCCTGCCGAGATTCTCAAGACGCTAGCCGGGCAGGAAAAGCGAAACCGCCGCTCGGTCTGGAGCCTTTCGACCAAGCCCTTCTCGGGCGCCCATTTCGCGACGTTCCCGCCTGACCTCATCCGCCCGATGATTCTCGCCGGCTGCCCCGTTGGCGGCACGGTGCTCGACCCGTTTGGCGGCGCCGGAACCACGGGCCTCGTCGCGCAGGAACTCGGTCGGAACGCCATTCTGATCGAACTCAGCGAAGCGTACTGCGGCATCATCCGGAAGCGCCTGAACCTCCTTCCCGCAGAGATCGAGGAGGCGCTCGCGCTGTGATCCTCCACATTGACTTCGAAACCCGCTCAACCGTCGACATCAAGAAAACCGGCGCATACGTCTACGCCGAGCACCCGACGACCGACCTCTGGTGCGCCTGCTACGCCTTCGACGACGGCCCGGTCGAGACGTGGCGGCCCGGCGCGCCCTGTCCCGACGCGATCTTCGACCACGTCATCGACGGTGGGCTGGTCTACGCCCACAACGCAGCGTTCGAGCGCGTCATCTGGCACCACATCCTCGCCAAGCGGTACGGCTGGCCCGAGCCGAGCGTCGCCCAGTGGCGCTGCACGATGGTCATGGCCTACGCGATGGCCCTTCCCGGCGCGCTGGAAGACGCGGCGCCGGCCGCCGGCATCGACCTCCGCAAGGACGCCGCCGGGCATCGCCTGATGCTCCAGATGGCGCGGCCACGGCGCGTAGAGGCCGACAAGCCGATTTGGTGGACGGACGACGCAAAGCTTAATCGGCTCATCGCGTATTGCATGACCGACGTCGAGGTCGAGCGTGAACTGGCAAAACGGCTTCGCCCGCTCAAAGAATCCGAACTCGACCTCTGGCACCTCGACCAGGTCATCAACGACCGCGGCGTCCACGTCGATGTTGCGCTGTGCAACGCCGCAAAGGCCGTCGTCGCCACGACCGCCGACAAGCTCGACGAAGCGATGCGCGCCGTCACCGAAGGCGCCGTCGGCGCGTGCAGCAATGTCGGTCAGCTGATCGCGTGGGTGCGGACCTTCGGCGTCGAGACCGAATCCATCGCGAAGGACGTCCTCGAGGAGTTGCTCGCGACCGACCTGCCTGCGCCCGTCCGCACCGCGCTGGAACTGCGCCGGGAAGCGGCCAAGGCGTCCGTAGCCAAGATCGACGCGCTGATGCGGGGCATGGGGGCCGACGGCCGCGCGAAGGGGCTGCTCCAGTTCCACGCCGCCGGCACGGGCCGCTGGGCCGGGCGCCGCTTTCAGCCCCAGAACCTAAAGCGCCCCCAGATCGAGGACACAGACACCGCGATCGCGGTGCTGATGGCCGGTGATGCCGACCTCGTCGAGGCGCTCTACGGCGAACCGCTGTCCGTCGTCGGCGACTGTATCCGCGGCATGGTGGCGGCGCCGCCGGGCAAGAAGATCGTCGCGGCCGACTACGCGAATATCGAGGGGCGCGTGCTCGCGTGGCTCGCCGGCGAAAGCTGGAAGCTCGACGCGTTCCGCGCCTACGACGCCGGCACAGGGCCGGACCTCTACAAGCTGATGGCTAGCCGCATCTACGGCGTGCCGCACCAGGAGGTGACGAAGCCGCAGCGGCTCATCGGCAAAGTGTCCGAACTCGCTTGCGGGTACCAAGGCGGCTTGGGCGCATTCCAGAGCATGGCGGTTGTCTACCTCGTGAAGGTGGAAGATTCGCTCGCCGAAGACATCAAGACGAAGTGGCGCGCCGCTAACCCGGCCATCAAGTCGTTCTGGTGGGATCTGGAGCGCGCGGCGATCGACGCGGTCGAGAATCCCGGGAAGACCACCGCGGTCCGCGACATCCGCTTCAAGGTGGCGGGTTCATTCCTGTTCATGCGGCTGC
>NZ_JADZBI010000233.1 GCF_020852195.1 Hyphomicrobium sp.
AGAAGAAGATCGCTCCGCCGAAGGCGTAGATGTGGAGGTCTTCGAAGTCCTCCGATCCGGACACGCCGCCGGCGGTGAAGTCGAGATCCGCGCTGTAGTTCTTGTACTTGAGCCAGAGCGCCATCGACGCCGCATCGATCTCCTGCACCACGCCGAAGCCGAAGCGCTCGAACGACGAGCCGGTGGCCACGCCGGGGGTGGCGGGGTTGCCGCCGCAGGCGGCATCGATGTTGCCGCCCGTGCCGGCGAAGCCGTCGCAGAGCCCGGTCACGCCGCTGATCGCCGCGCCGCCGTTGAGGCCGCCAAACATGTCCTCGTCGCGACCGTACTCGCCGTAGAACACCGTGGCGCCGAGCGGCACCAGGTTGGCGCGCACGCCGGCCTTCAGGTAGAGCTGCTCGCTGTCCTTGAAGCCGTCCGGGTTCTCGTGGCCCCAGTGCACGCTGCCGAAGATGCCCGAGGGCTCATGCAGGAACGCGAAGTTGACCTGCAGCAGCGTCGAGTCGGTGAAGGTGGCGACGCGGTTGTCGGAGTTGTCGTTGTAGGAGATGCCGAACGCCGTCTTGAACGCGCCGAACTGGCCGTTGTGGCGCAGCGCCACGTCCCAGAAGTCGTCCTCGCCCCAGGAGGTCGAGAACACGAAGCCGTTCCACGTCGGCGTATCGTAGCGCACGCTGTTGGTGCGGTCGCCGGCGCAGTCCGCGAAGATGCCGACGCCGACCGTGTAGCAGGTGGCGATATCGCCCCAGCGTGCTTTCGCGCGCGAGCTGGTGCCCTCGGGGACGAGCTGGAAGTTCTGGCCGTCGAAGATCACGAGGTTGGCGGCGAAGATGCTGCCAGCGCCCGAGAGATCGACCCAGGTATCGTCCGAGGCCTGGCTCTGCCGGCCGACCGAGATGCGGCCCAGACGCTCGCTCTTGATCCACCAGTAGGAGTTGAGGTTGCCCGGAGGCCCGCTGCCGCCATCGTCGTTGTTGGCGTCCTGAATGAAGCCGTTCTCGCCGGTGACGTCGAAGCGCAGGCTGTAGCCCGCCGACCACTCGGCATTGATCTTGGCGCTGCCGTCGAAATGCAGGCGGTCGCCGAGGTCGTTCAAGCTGGTTCCGACATAGGCATCCGAGTTGATGCTGTCGTCCCAGCCCATGATCTGCTGGGTGACCCAGCCGGAGATCGTGATCGAAACCTTGCGGTTCCCCTTGCGGACCGTGGTCGCCTCGAGCTCGGCGATACGCTCCTCCAGGTCCGCACAGCAGTTACCTCCGAGATCGGCGGCCCGCGCCCCGCCACTCGCAAGCATTGCAGCGGTCATGCCCACCATGACCCCCGCGGAGAATAGCAGTCTACGTCCCCCACGCATTTTTCTCTCCCTTCCGAAATCTGCGCCTTCCGAGATAGGACTATTGGTTCTACGCGCTTACTTCGTGTCCACTCCCGTCCGAACATCCACTAGGCAAATGGTGTGCCAACAAAAGCACGATTTGCATAGGTGCAGAGGGCAGGTCCCGACATTAGTGTATAGCACCCGAGAAAACGCAGCTTTCACAATGAATTAGACCCCATAACCTGCTGATGAAGGGGGCCGGGCATCGTCGGTTGCCGAAGTACTGTGCTCGATAAGCAACAACATATTAGCCGCAACCCGCGGTATCCCTTCGGCCACGGAAACCCCAGGCGTTACACTGTGACATCAAACACCGCCTAGCATGTAACGTGGTCTACGGATCGCCGTTATCTCGAGATGGGGGAAAAGACCCCTAGAGCCCGATTCCGGAGCCAAATGGTCTCCCCAAAATCGCTCAAATTTACGCGCGTTTTTCGGGCCTTAGCTCAATCTCAAGAAAACGCGTCTTGATGAGAAATTTCTTCTGGCATGATTCATGCTCCCGTGCCTTTTGCGGGTAGGAGGTCGCAATCAGGCGGCCTCCCATCCGTATCGCGCGCCAAGACGCAGATTGGGGAGGAACATGTTGAAGAAGACACGACCTGGCCACCAGGCCAGTCGAGAGGATGCGGACACGTGCGCGTTGGGCCGCCGCACTCTCATACAGGGACTTGCTGTTTCCGGCTGCCTCGCGGCGACCGGCTATCTCGTGTGCTCGCCGGCGGAGAGCGCCCAGGATGCGCGCAGCTCCAAGCCGCAGCCAGGAGACCAATTCGTCTTCATGACCGGCGATAAGGAGGGGCATGTCGTCGTTCCCGACGATGTCAAGGTCGGTGAGGCCCCACTCCTCGTCTACCCGAAGGACCCGGGCACGGAGAAGATCCTCGCGTCGCGGGGCAACCTTCTCATGCTCATGCGGGTCAACGCAGACGATCTGGATCCATCCACGAAGCCTCACGCCGCGGAAGGCATCGTGGCCTACTCGGCGATCTGCACGCACGAGGGCTGCCCCATCTCGGGCCAACACGAGAACCCGCGCATGGCCATCTGCAACTGCCATGGCTCGACATTCGACATCGGCAATAACGGCAAAGTGGTGCAAGGGCCTGCGACGCGCAGGCTGGCCATGCTGCCGGTGACCATCACCGACGGTACGTTGGTGGTGGCAGGGAAACTGAACGGTCCGATCGGGCCGCCAGTGTAGTGAGGGCGACCACCGCACCTCGCGCAATTTGAAGCATCAAAAATTTGGGAGGAAAGCTCAATGAAACTACGACTATCCGTCGCTGCGCTCGCTTTGATCGCGGCGTCCTCATTGCAGGCGGCCGACTATAAGCCGGTCACCGACGACCGGCTCAAGAACCCCGAGCCGGAGAACTGGCTGCTGACGAAGGGCAACTACGAGGGCTGGAGCTACACGCCCCTCGATCAGATCACGCCCGACAACGTGAGCAAGCTGAAGCCGGTATGGTCCGCCGCCACAGGCGTGAACTCGGGCCACGAGGCGCCTGCCGTCATCAACGGCGACTACATGTTCGTGGCAACGCCGCACAACAACGTGCTGGCCTTCGATGCGAAGACCGGCAAGTTTCTGTGGCGTTACGTACGCGAGACGCCCGAAGGCTTGGGCGCACTGCACAGGACCAATCGCGGCGTCGCGCTCTGGGGCGACAAGGTCTACGTCGGCAGCATCGACTGTGTCCTGACCGCCCTCGACGCCAAGACCGGCGAGAAGGTCTGGGAAGAGACGGTCTGCGACTGGGAGAAGGAAAGCGCCTACATCACCTCGGCGCCGCTTGCCGTGAAGGGCAAGATCATCATCGGTCCGTCCGGCGGCGAGTTCGGCGTGCGCGGCTTCATCAAGGCCTTCGACGCCGAGACCGGCAAGCTGGCCTGGACACGCTACAGCATTCCGGCGCCGGGCGAGCCTGGCTCGGAGACCTGGCCGCAGGAAGGCGAATGGAAGGACGCCTGGAAGAACGGCGGCGGCACCATGTGGATGCCGGGCAACTACGATGCCAAGAACGACGTGATCTATTGGGGCGTCGGAAACGGCGCACCGTGGATCGCCGACCAGCGTCCGGGCGACAACCTGTACGTGGCGTCGAGCCTTGCTATCAATCCGGACACCGGCGACATCGTCGGTCACTTCCAGTACCACTATAACGACGGCTGGGACTGGGCCGCCATGAACGCCCCGACGCTCGTCGAGTTCAATCGCGACGGCAAGAAGGTTCCGGGCCTGATCAGCGCGCAGCGCAACGGCGTGCTGTACTGGCTGGACCGCGACGACAAGGTCAAGATCACGTTCTCTCACGCCGAGAAGTACGTGCACAACAACGTCTTCAAGTCTATCGACCCGAAGACGGGCCGCCCGACCTACAACGACGAGGCCATCCCCAAGACCGGCAAGGCCGCGACGTACTGCCCGAGCCTCTGGGGCGGCAAGGACTGGCCGTATGAAGCCTACAGCCCGAAGAGCGGGATGCTCTACATTCCGTTCAACGACAATCACTGCATGACCCTGACCGGCATGATCCAGCCGATTCTGCCCGGTCAATGGTCGGCGGGCGTGGACATCAACCGCCTCGACCTCGAGATCACCAAGGGCTTCAAGTACATCGGCGGCATCCAGGCCTGGAGTGTCGATGACCGCACGGAGGTCTGGCGTGAAACCTACCCGGGTTCCTGGAACTGGGGCTCGATCCTGACCACCGGCGGCGGCGTGCTGTTCGCTGGCGGCACGAACGACCGTCTGTTCCGCGCCTACGACGAGAAGACTGGCAAGCTGCTTTGGCAGTTCCCGACCCCGTCGGGCATCATCTCGCCGCCGAGCGCATTCTCCGTCGACGGCAAGCAGTACATCGCAGTTGTCTCGGGCTACGGCGTCGACGCGCAGTGGATCCAGGGCAAGATGCACACTCAGGAAGGCTGGGAGAAGTCGGTTCCTGAGGGCGGCTCGGTCTGGGTCTTCGCGCTCGGTGACTGATCCGGGCTTCGACTGAAGGCATGCACCCGACCCGCATCGTTCTCTAGGTGCGGGTCGGATTGCCACCAACGACCGTCGATCGCGGAAAGGACGTCGGAATCGATGCTTACCATCAATGTCAACGGCCAGGATCGCGAGTTCGACGGCGATCCGAACACACCGCTGCTCTGGTTCGTCCGCGACGAGCTCGCGCTTACGGGAACGAAGTTCGGTTGCGGTGCGGGCCTCTGCGGAGCATGCACCGTGCATGTCGACGATGTCGCATCGCGGAGCTGCCTGACCACCGTGGGCGAGGCCGCAGGAAAGCGCGTCACGACCATCGAAGGATTGTCGGCCGACGGCAGCCACCCCGTGCAGAAGGCTTGGCGTGAGCTGAACGTGCCGCAATGCGGCTTCTGCCAGGCTGGGCAGATCATGCAGGCGGCGTCGCTCCTGACCAGAAACCGCGCCCCGAGCGATGGCGAGATCGTCGAGGAGATGGCGGGCAACATCTGCCGGTGCGGCTGCTATCAGCGCATCCACGCGGCTGTTCGCCTGGCGGCGGGAGGCGTGTAGGACATGTACCACTACCTGGAGAAGGCAGCTCGCGCGCAAGGGCGCAAGATCGGCTCTGAGGCCCTGATCGAGAATGTCAGCAGGCGCAGCTTCATCGGCGGCGTTCTGAAGACATCCGGCGTGGTGCTGGCGCTTCAGGTGATCCCCGGTGGCGTCGCCGACGCCTTCGAGGCCTATCCCACCGGAGCCGCGGGCATGCCGCGCGGCGTCGTCAACGACCCGCACGTGTTCGTGGCCATCGACACGCACGGACTGGTCACCATCGTCGGCCACCGCTCCGAGATGGGGACCGGCGTCAGGACCAGCCTGCCCATGGTCGTCGCCGACGAGATGGAGGCGGACTGGTCGCGCGTGCGCGTCATACAGGCGCCCGGCGACGAGCCACGCTATGGAAACCAGGATACGGATGGCTCCCGCAGCGTCCGCCATTTCATTCAGCCCATGCGCGAGTGCGGCGCCGCCATGCGCTACATGCTGGAGGCCGCCGCGGCCGCCACGTGGGGCGTCGACCAGGCGCTCTGCAAGGCCAAGAACCATCACGTCGTCCTGCTGAAAGAGGGCAAGACCAAGGGCGAGACAGTCGAGACCGGCACGCGCATCGGCTTCGGCGAGCTGGCGAAGGCGGCTATGAGCCTGCCCGTGCCGCCGCGCGAGAAGCTCGCGTTCAAGAAGCCCGAGGACTTCCTCTATATCGGCAAAGGCAAGACTCCGATCGTCGATCTGCACGACATCACGGTTGGTGCTGCGGTCTATGGCGCCGACGTGCGCCTGCCAGGAATGAAGTACGCGGTGATCGCCCGGCCTCCCGTGGTCGGCGGCAAGGTGAAGAAATTCGACGCCGCCGAGGCGCTGAAGGTGCCCGGCGTCGAGGCCGTGCACGAGATCGAAGGCTTCCCGCCGCCGGCGAAATTCGCCCCCCTCGGCGGCATCGCGGTCGTTGCGAAATCCACGTACGCCGCCATGCAGGGCCGCGAAGCGCTGACTATCGAGTGGAACGACGGCCGCCACGCGGGCTACACCTCCACGAGCTACCGCGAGGAGATGGTTGCGACGGCCCGCAAGCCCGGCAAGGTCATCCGCAACCAGGGCGACCCCGACGCTGCGTTCGCCGGCGCCGCGGAGGTATTCTCCGCAGAGTATTCCCAAGACCACATGGCGCAGGCGGCCATGGAGCCTCCGGCAGCCCTCGCGCGCATCGTCGACGGCAAGATCGAGGTCTGGGCCCCCGCGCAAAGCCCCTACGGCACGCGCGAGGACATCGCCAAGGCGTTGGAGGTGCCGATCGAGAACGTGACCGTTCATGTCACGCTGCTCGGCGGCGGTTTCGGCCGCAAGTCGAAATGCGATTTCGTGCTCGAGGCCGTACAGCTTTCGAAGAAGCTCGGCGGTGCGCCCGTGATGCTGCAGTGGACGCGAGAGGATGACCTGCAGCACGCCTTCTATCACACGACATCGGTCGAACGTATCGAGGCCGCCCTCGACAAATCTGGCAAGGTCGTGGGATGGCGGCACCGCACGGTCGCCCCGTCCATCCTTTCCACTTTCGCCGAGGACAGCGGCTACCAGTTCAACATCGAATACGGCATGGGCTTCGTCGACATGCCGTTCGAGATTCCGAACATCCGTTGCGAGAACGGCCAGGCGTTCGCCCACACGCGGATCGGCTGGTTCCGCTCCGTATCGAACATTCCGCGCGCCTTCGCCGTGCAGTCGTTCGTTGCCGAGCTTGCCCACAAGCTCGGCCGCGATCCGAAGGACATGCTGATCGAGCTGATCGGTTCGGACCGCAAGATCGATCCCAAGGCCGCAGGCATGCCGGAGGACTTCTGGAACTACGGCGAGCCCTACCCGGAGTTCCCCATCGACACGGCACGCCTGAAGAACGTCGTCAACGTTGCCGCCGAGAAAGCCGGCTGGGGCAAGACGCTGCCGCCGGGGCAGGGGCTCGGCATCGCGGTCCATCGCTCGTTCGTCACCTATGTCGCCATGGTCGTGCACGCCGAGATCGACGACAAGGGCATCATCCGGGTGCCGCAGGTGACCGCTGCGATCGACTGCGGGCTCTACATCAACCCCGAGCGCATCCGCTCGCAGATCGAGGGCGCGGCGGTGATGGGCATGTCGACGGCGCTCTACAGCCGCATCACGTTCAAGGAAGGCCGCGTCGAGCAGTCGAACTTCAGCGACTTCGAGGTCGCGCGCATGTCGAACTTCCCGCAGAAGGTCAACGTGCACATCATCGAGCCGACAGCGCCCGCGCACTACCCGACCGGCGTCGGCGAGCCCGGCGTGCCACCGTTCGCGCCCGCACTGTGCAACGCGGTGTTTGCCGCCACCGGCAAGCGGCTCAGGAGCCTCCCGGCGGGGGATCGCATCGATGCCTGAGATCGAATTCCGATGGCGCAGCGCGCGCCCAAGAAGACGTCTCCTGGAAACGTAAGCTGAGCCCGCCTGATCCGCGGAATCGGACAAGCTATTCGCCGCGGAGCAGGCGCGCCCTGCTTCGCGGCGAGCTGATGAACGTGAGGCCATCATTCCCATGCACGACCACATCGACGACAAGAATGCGGAGCGCCGCGAATGGGAGGACGCCATATCGTCCGTGCTCGCGTTCGAGGGCAGGCACCACGCCGACGATGTCCTAAGCAGCGCCGTCGAGGTCGCACGGCGCTCCGGCGCGCGGCTACCCTTCGCCGCCAATACGGCGTACGTGAACACGATCGCGGTCGACGAGGAGCCGGCACACCCCGGCGTGCGCGAGGTCGAGCACCGCATCCGCTCGGCCATCCGCTGGAACGCCGCCGCCATCGTCCTGCGCGCCAACAAGATGTCGTCCGAGCTCGGCGGCCACATCGCGAGCTTCCAGTCCGCAGCCACGCTCTACGACACCGGCTTCGAGCACTTCTGGCACGCGCCGTCTGAGACACACGGCGGCGATCTCCTTTTCATCCAAGGCCACTCCTCGCCCGGCATCTACGCGCGCGCCTTCCTCGAAGGCCGCCTCACTGAGGAGCAGCTCACGAACTTCCGCCAGGAGGTCGACGGCAGCGGCCTCTCCTCCTATCCGCACCCGTGGCTGATGCCCGAGTTCTGGCAGTTCCCCACCGTCTCCATGGGGCTCGGGCCGATCATGGCCATCTACCAGGCGCGCTTCTTGAAGTACCTGCACGGCCGCAGCCTCGCCGACACCGACAACCGGCACGTCTGGGTGTTCTGCGGCGACGGCGAGATGGACGAGCCCGAAAGCCTCGGCGCCATCGCGCTCGCGGGGCGCGAGAAGCTCGACAACCTGATCTTCGTCGTGAACTGCAACCTACAGCGCCTCGACGGGCCCGTGCGCGGCAACGGCAAGATCATCCAGGAGCTGGAAGGCGTATTCCGCGGCGCCGGCTGGAACGTGATCAAGGTGATCTGGGGATCCACGTGGGACGCGCTGCTGGCGCAGGACAGCTCCGGCAAGCTCCGCCAGCTCATGGAGGAATGCGTCGACGGCGAGTATCAGGATTTCAAGTCCAAGGACGGCGCCTACATCCGCGAGCACTTCTTCGGCCGCTATCCGGAGACGGCGGCCATGGTCGCCGACTGGAGCGACGACGAGATCTGGAAGCTGACCCGCGGCGGGCATGACCCGTCCAAGGTCTACGCGGCCTACAAGCGCGCGGTCGAGCACCGTGGCCAGCCGACCGTGATCCTCGCTAAGACCGTCAAGGGCTACGGTATGGGCAATGCCGGCGAGGCCCAGATGATCACGCACCAGCAGAAGAAGATGGAGATCGACGCGCTGCGCCAGTTCCGCGACCGGTTCCAGATTCCCGTTCCCGAGGATCAGGTCGCCGAGCTGCCCTTCATCCGCTTCGCGGAGGACTCGGAGGAGATGAAGTACCTGCGGGCGCGGCGCGAGGCGCTCGGCGGCTTCCTGCCGTCGCGGCGCCGCCGCTCCGAGAGCTTGCCCGCTCCCGAGCTGTCGCTGTTCGAGCCACTGCTCAAGGGCACGTCCGGCCGCGAGATCTCGACCACCATGGCCTTCGTGCGCCTGCTCTCCGCGCTGCTGCGGCACAAGACCTTGGGGCCGCGCGTGGTGCCGATCGTGCCGGACGAGAGCCGCACCTTCGGCATGGAGGGCATGTTCCGCCAGTTCGGCATCTTCAGCCAGGTCGGCCAGCTCTACCGTCCCTCCGATGCAGGCGAGCTGATGTACTACCGCGAGGACCGCCAGGGCCAGATGCTGCAGGAGGGCATCAACGAGGCCGGCGCCATGTCGTCGTGGATCGCCGCCGCCACGAGCTACTCGACCTCGAACGTGCCGATGATCCCCTTCTACATCTTCTATTCGATGTTCGGCTTCCAGCGCATCGGCGACCTCGCATGGGCGGCCGGCGACTGCCGCGCGCGCGGCTTCCTGATCGGCGGCACGTCGGGACGCACGACGTTGAACGGCGAAGGGTTGCAGCACCAGGACGGACACAGCCACCTGATGGCCGCGACAATCCCCAACTGCGTCTCCTACGACCCGACCTACGCCTATGAGCTGGCCGTCATCATCCGCAACGGCCTCGTGCGCATGGTCGAGAAGCAGGAGGACATCTTCCACTACATCACCGTGCTCAACGAGAACTACGAGCACCCCGACATGCCCGAAGGCGTGGAGGACGGCATCATCAAGGGCATGTACCTGCTCAAGGCAGGCGGAGATGGTCGGCACAAGGTGCAACTGATGGGCTCGGGCGCCATCCTGCGCGAGGTCATCGCCGGCGCCGAGCTTCTGGAGAAAGACTTCGGCGTGTCCGCCGACATCTGGAGCGTCACCAGCTTCACCGAGCTCGCCCGCGAGGCGCAGGAGATCGAGCGCTGGAACCTGCTCAATCCCGAGGAGAAGCCGCGCACGCCCTACGTCACGGGGCTCGTCTCAGAGCGCAGCTCCGGCCCGGTGATCGCGGCGACGGACTACACGAAGACGTTCGCCGAGCAGGTGCGCGCGTTCGTGCCCAACACCTATCGCGTGCTCGGCACCGACGGCTTCGGACGCTCCGACTACCGCCGCAAGCTTCGCTTCCATTTCGAGGTCGACCGGCATTTCGTCGCCGTCTCGGCGCTGAAGGCGCTGGCGGACGAGAACCGGATTCCCTCGACCGTCGTGACGGAGGCGCTGTCGAAGTACGGCATCCGCCCCGACAAGGCGAACCCCGTGAAAATCTAGACCGCCCACCCGTAGGCGAGGAGCCGCAGCCGAAACGGCAGCGTGGAGAACCGCATGTCCCTGATCGAAGTGAAAGTGCCCAACATCGGCGACTTCGCCGATATCCCCGTGATCGAAGTGTTGGTCAAAAAGGGCGACGCCGTAAAGGCCGAAGACCCGCTGATCACCCTCGAATCCGACAAGGCGACCATGGAGGTGCCGGCCCCGTCCGCAGGCAAGGTCAGCGAGATCCTGGTCAACATCGGAGACAAGGTCAGCGAGGGAAGCCTGATCCTCAAGTTGGAGTCCGAAGGCCAGGCAACGCGGGCGACCAGCGGTAACGCTGTTCCTGAGCAGCGCACGGCGCCCCCGCCGGCCGCAGAGCCGCAGCGGGCTCCCGAGACGGCGGCGGCGAAGCCGTCCGACGCGAGCCCCCTCCCCGCACCTACCGAGTTCGGCGGCGTCAACGCGAGCCCGTCCGTGCGGCGCCTGGCGCGCGAGCTCGATATCGATCTGACCAGCATCAAGGGCAGCGGCGAGAAGGGGCGCATCACGAAGGCCGACGTCAAAGCCGCGCTCGGCGGCGGCCCCGCGAAAGGCAATGCCCTCGCCGTGCCTCAGATCCCCGAGCAGGATTTCGCCAAGTTCGGACCGATCACGGTGCAGCCCATGACGCGGCTGAAGCGTCTTTCAGGCCCGCATCTGCATCGTGCCTGGCTCAACATCCCGCACGTGACGCACGCCGACGAGGCCGACATCACCGATCTCGAGATCTACCGCAAGCAGCTCGACACCGACGCCAAGATCAAGGGCTACCGCGTGACGATGCTGCCCTTCCTGATGATGGCCAGCGTGGTGGCGTTGAAGCAGTTCCCGGATTTCAATGCCTCGCTCGCGCCCGACGGCGAATCGCTCATCCTCAAGCACTATTACAATATCGGCGTCGCCGTCGACACGCCGGACGGGCTCGTCGTGCCCGTGATCAAGGACGTGGACCGCAAGCGCATCCTCGAGCTCAGCCAGGAGCTCGCCGCAACCTCCCAGCGCATGCGGGAGGGAAAGATTGCGCCGTCCGACATCCAGGGCGCGAGCTTCTCGATCTCGAGCCTGGGCGGCATTGGCGGCACCAGCTTCACGCCCATCGTCAACGCGCCGGAGGTCGCCATTCTCGGCGTCGCGCGCGCAACCATACGGCCCGTATGGAACGGCGAAAGCTTCACGCCCCGCCTCATGCTCCCGCTGTGCGTGTCATTCGATCATCGCGTGATCGACGGCGCGCTCGCTGCCCGCTTCGCAAGCCGCCTCGCCGAGATTCTCAGCGACGTCCGTCAGCTCGTCCTCTAGGTCTCCATGACAGCAACGCCTGATCTCGAAGCGGACATCCTCGTTCTGGGCGCCGGCCCGGGGGGATACACCGCTGCATTCCGCGCCGCCGACCTCGGCAAGAAGGTGGTGCTCGTGGAGCGCGCGCCAGTGCTTGGCGGCGTGTGCCTCAACGTCGGCTGCATTCCGTCGAAGGCTCTGCTCCATGCCGCCAAGGTGCTGGAGGAGGCGCACGAGATGTCCGCCGCCGGCCTCGGCTTCACCCGGCCACCCATCGATCTCGACAAGCTGCGCGGCTGGAAAGGCGGGATCGTCTCGAAGCTCACCTCGGGGCTCGCTGCGCTGGCCAAGCAGCGCAAGGTCACCGTCGCCACCGGCATCGGCCGCTTCGTCTCGCCGCACGAGATCGAGGTCGCGCACGACGGGACGACGAAACGCATCGCCTTCGCGCACGCCATCGTCGCCGCGGGCTCCGAGCCCGCACAACTGCCGTTCGTGCCGCACGACGACAGCCGCGTGCTGGACTCCACGGGCGCGCTCGATCTGCAGGATGTCCCGCAGCGACTCCTCGTCATCGGCGGCGGCATCATCGGCCTCGAGATGGCGACGGTCTACCACGCGCTCGGCAGCAGGGTGACCGTGGTCGAGCTCATGGACCAGATCATCCCCGGCGCCGATCGCGACATCGTCGCCCCGCTCATGAAACGCATCGCCGCGCGCTACGAGGCCATCCATCTGCAAACGAAGGTAACGAAGGTCGAGCCCGGCACTGAGGGGTTGACTGTCACCTTCGACGGCAAGGACGCACCCTCCAGCACGACCTTCGACAAGATCCTCGTCGCCGTTGGGCGCGTTCCCAACGGCCGCACGCTGAACCTGGAAGCAGCCGGCGTATCGGTCGACGCGCGCGGCTTCGTCCCCGTCGATGGCCGCATGCGCACCAACGTCCCGCACATCTTCGCCATCGGCGATATCGTGGGCCAGCCGATGCTCGCCCACAAGGCCGTGCACGAGGGCAAAGTCGCCGCCGAGGCCGCCGCGGGCCTCAACGCCGCGTTCGACGCCCGCGTCATCCCCTCCGTGGCCTACACGGACCCCGAGGTGGCATGGGTAGGCCTGACCGAGAACGAGGCTAAGGCCGCGGGCGTAGCGTACGGCAAGGGCAGCTTCCCGTGGGCCGCCTCCGGCCGCGCACTCTCGTTTGGGCGCGACGAGGGCCTGACCAAGGTGCTCTTCGATCCGGAGACGCACCGAACGCTCGGCTGCGGCATCGTCGGCCCCAACGCCGGCGATCTCATCGCCGAGGTAGCGCTTGCGATCGAGATGGGCGCGGACGCCGCCGACATCGCCGGCACGATTCACCCCCATCCCACGCTGTCTGAGACCATCGCCCAGTCGGCCGAGATGTTCGAGGGCACGATCACCGACCTGATGCCACCGCGAAAAGCACGCGGCGTCTAGACCATGATCGCTTCGGACGCTATCAGTCCGAAGCGTGAATCATCGGTCTCATCAAAAGGCTGGAGCGCGATCTCAGTTCAATCAAAGCTGGTCTTGCACTAGCGTTCGACTTTGCGGAATCGCGCCTGGGCAAGCTACGCGCGGGAGACTTGCGTGGGTCCCGGCCTTCGCCGGGATGACGTCGAGAGGAGGCGAGCCGCGCGCCACAAACCCACCGTCATCCCGGCGAAGGCCGGGACCCACGCCAGCTTCCACACGCCCCACGGCAGCAGGATCCTCGTGCGACAGCGCAGAGGAGCCACGATAAAAAAGGCGCCCAACTGTCCCAGGAGGAACTTCCAGCTGACGGATCAAGTGTCATTACCTCGGCCGCACATCGTTCCGGAGGCATCCATGCTGACCACGCTCCAACTCGTCATCTGCGGCTTCGTTGCATTCGTGGTGTTCCCGCTCGCGCTGCGGAGCCTATTCACCGGCTCCAAGCCGCCGGAAGGCTCGCTCAGGAAATATTACGCCGCGGAGTCTTATCTCAACTTCACCGGGGACCTGATGCTGGTCGCCTTGTCGCTCTTGGCGATCACCAGCCTCGCGCAGCATTTCGGCGTCATCGATACGGATCTCGGCATGCGTCTCTCGGATTGGATCACGGTGCCGTTCATGATCCTCCTGCTCGCCTACCTCGTGCTCTGGGTCCGCGCGATGTTGAAGGTGCGCCGTAGCGACACGCGCGCGTGATTCCTCGCGGAGACAGGCGCGCTTCACATATCCATCTTGGGCAGGTTCTCGGGCAATGTTCCCTCGGGAAGGCACGGCCGGGCGGTTGCTCTGCAGTAGAATTGCCCCTTGCCGTCCTGGCTGCATTCGAGCGACTGATTGTCGGCGTTGTCCCAGTTCTCGTAGCCACGGCCCAGGGCACCGGCGCGGGACGACCACCACTTCTGCGCGGCGATGAGCGCCTCCTCCTGCGTCGCGCCG
>NZ_JADZBI010000234.1 GCF_020852195.1 Hyphomicrobium sp.
CCAGGAAGACCGAAATCTGTAATCAGCCGCGGTCCTGCGAGTCATGGCGCCGCTGCTGGCAGGAAAAATTTGTGGGAGGAACAATGAAGTCCTATCGCCTCGCAGCCTCTCTGGTTGCGCTATCGATGTCGTGCGTTTCGCCGGCATTCGCTCAGGAGAAGTCGGTTTCGGCCGAGCGACTGCTCAACGCGGACAAGGAGCCGGAGAACTGGATTACCCATCACAAGAACTATCAGGCCCATCGTTTTTCCCCGCTGAACCAGATCACGGCTGACAATGTGAAGGGGCTCAAGGTCGCGTGGACGCTGGCGCTCGGCGGGATCGAAGGCGGCGGAATGTGGACGCACGGCGGCCTCACCGGCACCCCGCTGGTCGAGGACGGTTTCCTCTACTTCGCCGACGGCTGGGGCTCGGTCTACAAGATCGATGCACACGGCGCAAAGCCGAAGCTGGTTTGGAAAATGGATCCCAAGACCGATCGGGATTGGGCCGGCGCCGTGACGTGCTGCGGAGTGAATAACCGCGGAGTAGCCCTTTGGCAGGACCTGGTGATCTCGCACGTCATTGACGGCAGGCTCATCGCAACAACCAAGAAGGACGGCGAGGTGGCATGGATCGCTACGCTTGCCGACCCGGAAAAGGCAGAGACCATTACTGCGGCGCCGCTGATCATCAAAGATATGGCGATCACAGGTGTTGCGGGTGCCGAGTTCGGCATCCGCGGGTGGATCGCTGCCACAGACTTGAAAACCGGCAAGGAGCTGTGGCGCACTTACACGGTGCCGGCGAAAGGCGAGCCCGGCAGCGAGACCTGGAAGGACGACTACAACGCCGCTGCGACGGGCGGTGGATCGTCGTGGGTGACGGGAACCTACGACGCGTCAACCGACACCATCTATTGGGGAACGGGCAACCCCGGGCCGGATTGGGATCACGAATATCGCCCGGGCGACAACCTCTTTACCAACAGCACGTTGGCCTTGGATGCCGATACGGGCAAGGTGAAATGGTACTTCCAGCACACACCGAACGATCCCTTCGACTACGACAGCGTCGCTGAGCGCGTGCTGGTCGATCTGCCCGATGGCGGCAAGAAGATCCTGCTTCAGGCCGATCGCAACGGTTTTGCCTATGCGTTGGACCGCGAGAGTGGCGACTTCCTGTGGGCATCGCCGTTCGTGAACCGCGTATCCTGGACCAAGGGTATCGATCCCAAGACCGGCAAGCCGCAGGAGTACGACCCGAAGAAGGACATCCAGCCCTATCTCGGCGCTCCCAATCGGACCAATCTGGTCGGCACCGCCTGCCCTGGAAACATGGGCGGCAAGAACTGGCCGCCGACCTCCTACAATCCGGACCTAAAGCTGCTCTACATTCCCACCATCGAGAGCTGCAACCAACTGACGGTCACGCCCACCAAGCCGGGCAGCTATAAAGCCAAGGAGTTCTTTACCGGCGGCGGACCCAAGCAGCACGAGCGCATCACGGGCAGCGTCGTGGCGCTCGACGTCACCTCGGGCAAGATCGCCAAGAAGATCGAGGTTCCCTTCCCGATGCTGGGCGGCATGCTCAGCACGCCGGATCTTGTCTTCACGGGCCACCCCGACGGCAAGGTCAGCGCCTATGACGCAAAGACCCTCGAGGAGCTTTGGACATTCGAGACCGGCTCCGGCGTCAACGCACCGCCGATCACGTTCAGCGTCGACGGCAAGCAGTACATCGCCATCGCCGTAGGGCTTGGCGGGGCTTGGCCGAAGTGGTTCGTCGACTCCACGCCGGAGCTCAAGGACATCCAGCCGAGTTCCATGCTCTATGCGTTCGCATTGGGAGACTAAGACCGAATGATGCGAAACGCGGCCTTCGCGGCTCTGTTTGCCACTGCGCTTGCGTCCCCTGCTCTCGTTGCAGCCGCTTCCGCGGCGGAGCAGGGGACGCCTCCCACGAGCCGCACTCTTCGGCTCGGAAAGACGGTGTACAAATCGGCCTGCTCCGGCTGCCACAAGTGGCATGGGGACGGCGGAGGAGGTTATGGAGGGGCGGCGATGTCCCTCCGCGCCACACATCTCGACGTCGAGCAACTTGTGGAAGTTATCCAGTGCGGTCGGCCCGGAACGGGTATGCCGTCGCACGTTCGCGATCCCTACAAGGATGGGTCGTGCTACGGCATCACGAAAGATACGCCCGACATCGAGTTTCCGATGCAGGCCAACGCCATGCTCCGCAACGACGAGATAGCGGCGGTCGCCGAGTACGTGAAGACATACCTTCAGGGCAAGGGCGAGCCGACATTCAGCGAGTGCGCGGAATATTGGGGGGAGAACTCCCAAAATTGCCGTGACTTCAAGCCCTCCCACCAATCATCCGTCAAGAGCGACCCGGATAAGGTCTCGAAGTGATAGGCTGGTCTTCTCACGAAATGCACCGCAGGTGGGGCCCCTTAGCGTGCTTCGCTCTGGCCATCACATGCGTCGCGCCTCAATCAATGCTTGGCGCCGATACTTCCGCCGTCCGCTCAGATCTCCGTGATCTCCGTGTAGGAATGAAGCTGGGAGAGATCCCGGCAGGCGGCTACGTCAATCTCAGATGCGCGACCGAGGCCGAGAAAACGTTGGCCTCATGGTTCGACTACAAGCAGTGCGCGGTCGACGGGTACGGCCGCCACGCCGTTCACTTTGAGTTCGACGAGAAGACGAATGTGCTTGGTTCCCTGGACGACAAGTACAGGGGTACAAAGGTGGGCGGCCATCCCGTCATTCTGACGCTGCTGATCGACCATACGGAACGTGTTGTCGGGCTCGATATCGAAACCGACAACAACACCCGGCTCTTTCTACGCAAGAAAGCTCACATGCTCGGTCGCCAGGCGATGAGCTTCTACGGAGACGACGGTTGGACCTGTGAGAGACGGCAGCCGGGCTCCGATGAGGCGCCTATCGGCGGCCTATTCATCCGCGAGCGGTGCAGCAAAACAGTCGACGGAAAGGACATCGTTGTACATCGCGATTTCTATCGCCCGCTACACGGCGAGCTCAAAGATTTCGTCAGCACCGCCAAGATCGAGGTCCACTCGATCAAATAGCCCGACATCGGAACGCCGAGGAAACGAAAGAAATGAAGAGACTTGCGGTAGCGCTCGCCTTTGCCGTGTCCGGCACAGCCCCTGTCGTCGCCAGCACATTGGAGATCTTCCAAGCCTGGTCGCCGGTCGGCGAGAGGAGCACTGACCTGCCGATCTATATGACGATCACAAACTCCGGCGAGGCGGATGATCTCCTGCGCTTTCAATGCCCGTCTGTGGCGCATTTCACCGAGAAGCGCACGACGGACTACGGAGAAGGGGCGCCGTCAACACGAGAGGTGAAGTCGATCGCCATCGCCGCTTCGGGAAATACTGAGTTGAAGCCGGGCGGGGACCACCTCGTCCTGCTCAAGATCATCGGCCCGACAAAGGCTGGCGACACGTATGGTTGCCAGGTCACCTTTCGCCGGGCGGGGCGCAAAACGATCGATGTGAGCGTCAAGGAATGAGGAGATGGTTTTGTCGATCGTCCCGCTCGCGTGTTAACGCCAGACACCTCAAACGCCACCGAAACCGCCAGCCAAATGAATTCTTGCGGTCGTTCCCACTTTAGCAAATAGCAGATTTATATGCCGCGCCGTGACTAGCCTTTCGGATTGCTCGGGGTCCGCAGCGCGCGCGAGTCGATGATGGCTCTGAGCTTGGCGGCCTGAGAAGGCAAGTTGCAGACCACGCAGAAGGCGATCAACGCAGCCTGAGTTCGGTTCCTGCACCCAAGTGCTTTTGTGATGGTCGTGATATGCGATTTGACGGTCGATTCCTGTAGCGAGAGTCGCCACGCGATCTCCTTGTTCGAATGACCCTCGACGAGCAGGGATAGGACGCGGCGCGTTTGGGGGCGCAACGCATCAACGCTTGCCGACAGCGTGGGCAGCATCTCCTGCTCGACCGGCCAAGGCGCCGCCAACCGAAACAGATCGAAATCCATGTCGTTTCCGGTGGGACAGGAGAGAGGAATGGTTTTCGCTTTCATTGATGATGATGGCCTTGCCCTGATTGCACCGCGACCCTTCCGCTGTCGCGGGCAGTGCGCTGCGAACCTCGTCACGTGAGGTCCGAGAGAGTTCCGTATCCGTTGATCAGAACGGTGTTCGCAAAACACGTGCCAGAGGCAATGACCGCTGAAAGTGCCGTCATACAGTCGTTATCAGCTCACGTTGGAGAACTCCGTCAAGTGTTTGCAGGTGTTGCATTCCGCGCTACACTTGTAACGTTGTCTTTCCCCGTCCGTTCTGCGCAAAATCCCGGAAACTGCAGATTGATCCGGTGAATTGGACCTCTTCTGATCAAAAAACGAGCGAGCGCTCGGTTGCCGGTGGTCGCAACATGGGATACAACAGGTGTAAATTTGTTGCGTCACTGGACATACTCCGGCACGCCAAGGGGCGCGGGCTCATCCTCCGCACCCGAGAAACGTTATGCAACAGGGAGACACGGCGGTGAAATCTTCCCGATCTCACGCCGACCAGATCCTGCGGATCGCAGGTTCCGAGCCCCCACCGGCGCTGCACGGTGACAATGCAAACGCGATCAGGCGGTCGTGGCACCGCTGTGTGAACATCCATAAACTTAATCCGACGTCACGCCATCAGGCCCATGTCGAGACGGCGAAGGGGCTCTCGCGCGTCCGCGACCAGCTCGGCGAGTTCGGGACCATCGCCCGCACCTGCATGGAGAAGCTGGCGCAAGGCAGTTTCGAGTGCGGGTATGTCATTCTCACCAATGCCGAGGGCGTCATCGTCGATTTCGTCGGCCACAAGTCGTGGATGCAGGAGGCTACGGATGCCAGCCTCATGGCTGGAGCGAACTGGAGCGAGGACATCACCGGCACGAACGGCATCGGCACCTGCATTGTCGAGCAAGGCCCCGTAAGCTGTCATCTCGATGAGCATTTCCATGTCACTCAGACAGGCTTCAGTTGCGGCAGCGCGCCGCTATACGCGCCTGACGGCAGCTTCTTAGGCGTCCTCAACGTATCAACGATACCGTCTCCCGGCGAACACGGAGAAAGTACTGCTGCTCGCGTGTGGGCAAGTCAGTTCGCAAGTCTGATCGACAGCGCGACCTTCATTCAGCATTTCAAGAACTACTGGGTGTTGAAGCTCGCACGCGCGAGCGAGCTGGTCGACGTATCGACGGACCTCCTGATCGCTGTCGATGCGGATGGAGTCGTTGTCGGAGCCAATATGGGTGCGCGCAGGCTCCTCGATGTAGCGTCCGGCGTGCCGCAAATAAGCAATCCGACCGGCAAGCACCTTACGACGCTGTTTCGGTGCGGATATGGCGACATCTGGCAAATGATGAAGCCGCAGTCGTCTGTCGAACCCACGCTTTTGAGAACGCTGGACAACACTACGCTTTTCGTATCGGCGTCGCCGCCTCGCGAGGCGAGGGCCAGCGTGCGCACAGGGAAAACTCAGCTACCCGAGTATCCGGCGCTCAGTCAGATCGCAAGCGACGACAAGGAGATGAAGAGGGTTCTCGACCATGCGCGGCGGCTGGTCAACAAGAACGTCAACATCCTAATCCAGGGGGAAACCGGCACCGGAAAGGAGGTGCTGGCGAAGGCGCTGCACGATTCCAGCGCGCGCGCAAAGAAGGCATTCGTTGCCGTCAACTGCGCCGCAATTCCTGAATCCCTCATTGAAAGCGAGCTGTTCGGATATACGGCCGGAACCTTCACCGGTGCGCGCAGCAAGGGAATGCAGGGGCTGATCGAACGGTCGAGCGGAGGCACCTTGTTCCTCGACGAAATCGGCGACATGCCCCTGCATCTCCAGACGCGCCTGTTGCGCGTGCTCTCGGAGCGCGAGGTGCTTCCCCTTGGAGCCGACAGTCACGTCCGCATCGACCTGACCGTCATCTCCGCCTCTCACAGGGATCTGCGGAAGCTGGTGTCCGACGGCATTTTTCGAGAGGATCTCTATTATCGTCTCTGCGGCGCAACGCTGGTTCTGCCGCCGTTGCGTGATCGTCAGGACAAGGAATACATCATCCATCGCGTGCTTCAGCAGGAGGCCAAACAACTCGGGTGCCGCGCTTGGATCGATGAGGCCGCTATGGCCTTGCTCGTGCGGTACCCTTGGCCTGGCAACGTGCGGGAGTTGCGCAACGCCATAAGATTTGCCCTGGCGATCTCGGACGATGGGATTTTCGTCGATCAGTTGCCGCCCGAGCTTAGGGGAGAGAGGGCGCCGCCGGTCGTCTCTCATGCGTTCGCCGTCTCCGGTCCCTATCCCGTATCCGACGCCCACTCTGGAATGCGCGAGCCGGCAGAACGGCTGCGCGATTGCCTGCGTCGGAACAAGTGGAACATTACAGCGGTGTCCGCGGAGTTGGGGCTTTGCCGCACCTCCGTCTACCGACAGATGAAGCGGTTTGGAATCATCCCGCCGACGCATTTGTAGGGCTGAACGGCTGAGGCTGCATCGGGAAGCAAAAAAAATGCGCCTATCTTGTCAGCGCCGCCTCTACGAATGAGGTGATGGCGCGCACATACTGCTCCGCGGAAACGCCGCGCCTTCGATACTTGCTCCGTTTCACATACCAATCCTGGAGCAAAGGCTTGATGATTGCTGCCGTCAGATCGATGTCGTCGACGACGAAAACGCTCTGAGCCTCGCCGTCTGCAAGCGCGAAAGCAATCAGCGCCTCAGTTGCAAGCTCGCTTCTCACCGCGAGCTCCCGTCCTTCGCGGGAGAAGGCCTTGGCCTCCATGTAGGCGAAGACGAACCACGGCTGCATGGTCTCGGTCAGATAGACATGCGTTTCGAGCAGCCAGCGCAGGCGGTTCAGGGGATCGTGCTCCAGCGCCTGCGGCGGAGAGCTGAGCGTTTCCTTAACCGCGGCGGCAACCTCCCCGAGGATCATGAGCAGCAAGGTGTCCTTGCTGTCGAAATAGTTATAGAGCGCGCCCATGCTCAGGCCCGACTCCGAGGCAAGGTCCCGCAGGCTCATCGAGTGAAATCCGGTGCGGTTCGAGAGCGCCAATGTCGTTTTGGTGATTCGAACGAGGTTGCCGACCGCAACATGACGTTTCTGGGTGCGGATCGTCTCCCTGTGGCGGTCGAACATGCGGGCGCAGAGAAATTTCGTCGAGAGATCAAACTCCTCTTGAAATGCCTTCAGGGTTCGCATGGGCGCGACTGTCGGCCGTCGGCTCGATTGGTTCGTGTGTGTCACGTGCATAAAGGCGGTCCCCTCCGTCGTCTCTCGCCTTCCGGGTGGCGCCGATCATAGTTCGCAGGATGCAAAAGCACCATCCGCCCATTGCTATTGTCTGCACTTTCCGCTAGTTGTTATCAAAGATCGAGCGCTCGCTCAGTTTTTGGGTGCTTGTATGGCTGGGGATGTTCCGCGCTTGCCATGAAGGACCCATTCGACTTGACGGGCCGTGTTGCCATGGTCACGGGCGCCTCATCGGGCCTCGGGCGGCACTTTGCGATTGTGCTAGCCCGCGCTGGCGCGAAGGTGGTTGTCGCTGCACGGAGGAGCGAGCCGCTGCAAAGCCTCGCTGAGGAGATTCGCAGCCTGGGCGGCGAGGCAATTGCGGTCAGTCTCGACGTGACGGACCATGACTCCGCAAGGGCCGCCGTGGAGACGGCCGATGTCGGCTCTGGCCTTGACATCCTCGTCAACAATGCGGGCGTAGCCCTGACAAAGGCGGCGCTTGCCGTGTCAGAGGACGAGTGGGACTTCGTCGTCGATACGAACTTGAAGGGTGTTTTCCTCGTTGCGCAGGAGGCCGCTCGGCGCATGAAAGAGCGAGGGCGCGGCGGGTCTATCGTCAACATCGCCTCGATACTGGGCATTCGAGTCGCGGCTCGCGTGCCCGCATACGCCGCGTCGAAAGCGGGTGTCGTACAGTTGACCAAGGCCCTCGCGCTCGAGCTTTCGCGCGACAGCATCCGCGTCAACGCGCTTTGTCCCGGCTACATCGAAACCGATCTCAATACGGAATTCTTCCAAAGCGAGCCTGGAAAGGCCTTGATCGGACGCATTCCGCTTCGCCGTCTCGGGCGCGCCGATGAGCTCGACGGCGCGCTGCTTCTGCTTTGTTCGGATGCCGGTTCCTTCATTACGGGCTCGGAGCTCGTGGTCGACGGCGGGCATGTCATTTCATCACTCTGAGGCTTTGATCGTGGATTTTCGTATTCCCGCCCGCTCCGAGCACTATCGACGCCGCATCGCCGAGTTCGTCGAGCGCGAGCTCATTCCCTTGGAAAGCGACCCCGCCAGTTTCGACGCCCACGATAACATCCGGCTCGATCTGCTCCAGGGCGTCAGAGAGAAAGCGAAACGCGAAGGCCTTTGGTGCCTCCAGCTCCGCCCGGAATACGGCGGCGTCGGCTCGTCCAAGGTCGAGATGGCGGTGTGCTACGAAGCCATGAACCACTCGATCTTTGGTCCGGCGGCATTCAACAGCGCGGCGCCCGACGACGGCAACATGATGCTGTTGCAGGCGGTCGGGACTCCTGAGCAACGCGAGCGATGGCTGCGTCCGATCGCTGATGGAAACGTCCGCTCGGCGTTCGCGATGACCGAGCCTCATCCGGGCGGCGGGTCCGATCCGGGCATGATCATGACCACTGCCACCAGGCGCGGCAGCGAATATGTCATCCGGGGAAGGAAGTGGTTCATTACCGGCGCAGCCGAGGCCAGCCATTTCATCGTCATTGCGCGCACGTCGGATGACGTCCGGCACGGCCTGACGGCGTTTCTCTTCGACAAGGACCAACCGGGTTGGAGAATAGCGCGGCGCATACCCATCATGGGTCCGGAGGAACACGGCGGGCATTGCGAATTGGAATTCGACGATCTGGTCGTTCCGGCGGATAACGTCCTGCTTGGGGAAGGTCAGGGACTCAAGGTCACACAGATCCGGCTCGGGCCGGCGCGTCTTACGCATTGCATGCGATGGCTCGGGCTTGCCAAGCGGTGCCTCGCGATCGCGCAAGACTATGCTGCGGAGCGCCACGCATTCGGCACGCGGCTGGCGGACCGAGAAAGCATCCAAATGATGCTCGGCGACTTGGCGATGAACATCGAGATCGGGCGTCTGCTCGTGGCCAAAGCCGCTTGGCAGCTCGATCAAGGTGACCATGCGCGCAAGGAGATCTCGATGGCCAAAGTCGTCGTCGCGCGCGTGCTGAATCAGGCCGCGGACACGGCCATCCAAGTCAACGGAGCGCGGGGGTACTCCAAGGATACGATCCTCGAATGGGTCTATCGCTACGCGCGACAGGCCCGGCTGGTCGATGGCGCCGACGAGGTCCACCGGATGGTGTTGAGCCGCCTGTTGGCGAAGGACAAGGAAAAGCCCTTCTGGGACTGGCCGGCCAAGGGGCCGCCGGCGGCCGCATGCGATCATGCGGCGAAGTAAGCCGGCCTCATGGGGAGCGGAATGGCAGACACGAGAACACCGCAGACGGACGCCACCATCGAGTTGCCGGCTGGGAAGCTCGACCGCTATCTGCGTGCACAGATAACGGAGCTGGTGGGCAATGTTCGTATCGAAAAGATTGCGGGCGGCCAGTCCAATCCCACATTCTTCGTTTCGTACGACAATGCCGATCTCGTCCTGCGAAAGCAGCCGCCCGGCGAGCTATTGCCGTCCGCTCATGCCATCGATCGCGAATACCGTGTGATGCACGCCCTGGCGCAAACGGACGTGCCGGTGCCTCGAATGATCCTCTACTGCAACGATCCCAGCGTCATTGGCACGCCATTCTACATCATGCAGCGAATCTCGGGGCAGGTGCATCACGACTGCGCGCTCCCGGGCGTTGCGCTCGAGCTCAGGCGCCCCATGTACAACTCGCTGGCGGAAACGCTTGCGCGTCTTCACAATGTCGATTTCCTGACCCTCGGGCTCTCGGATTATGGGCGCTCTGGCAACTACTTTGCGCGCCAGGTCGGCCGATGGACGAAGCAGTGGACGCTCTCCCAGACGCGGGATGACCGCAATATCGAAAGGCTGATCGACTGGCTTCCCAAGTCGGTTCCCGACAATGAGACGACGGCGATCGCGCACGGAGACTATCGGCTCGGAAACGCCATTTTTCATCACGATCAGCCGCGCGTTGCCGGCGTTCTCGATTGGGAGCTGTCGACACTTGGCCATCCGCTCGCGGATCTCGCCCATTGCTGCATTGCCTGGCATTCGAGTTCCGACGAGTACGGTGGTCTGCGAGACCACGACATCAGAGCGCTCGGCATTCCCGATCAGCACGAGTTCGAAGACGTCTACTACGGGCTTGCCCGGCACGGTCAGCGAATGACGAGCTTCCACATGGCGTTCGCGCTGTTCCGGTTTGCGGTCATCTTCGAGGGCATCGCGGCCCGGGCGAAGGCCGGCAACGCGGCTGATGGGAACGCGGCGAAAACGGGGCTTTTGGCGGCCAGCTTCGCACAACTCGCGGTCGACGCGTTGGATGGGTCTTGAGCTTGGGCAGCCAGACAAAGAGGGACAACCGATGAGCGCTGCGTACATCGTCGACTATCTTCGCACTCCGTTTACTCCGGCGCACAAAGGGGCATTGGCCGGCGTGCGCCCGGATGACCTTGCCGCCAGCGTGGTCAAGGCGCTCGTTAAGAAATCCGATATTGATCCCGAGACGATAGAGGATGTGATCCTCGGCTGCGCATTCGCCGAGGGCGAGCAAGGGCTCAACATCGGTCGTACCGTGGCAGTCCTCTCCGATCTCCCCTTGAGCGTCGGAGGATCGACCGTCAACCGCTGGTGCGGCTCCTCCATGCAGGCGGTGCAGGCGGCGGCAGGGGCAATCTCCATGGGTGCCGGCGATGTCTTCATAGCCGGCGGCGTCGAGTCGATGACGCGGGTGCCGATGATGGGTTTCAATCCCATGCCCAATCCGTCCTGGGATGCGGCACTCCGGTCCGCGTTCCTCAACATGGGACTGACCGCGGAGAACCTTGCCACCCGATATGGAATCGATCGGCAGGAGCAGGACACCTACGCACTCGAAAGCCAGAGAAAGGCTGCCGCGGCGCAAGCGGACGGAAAGCTGCGCGAGGAAATCTCTCCCTTTCTCGCGGACGACGGCATCGTCGAAGCTGACGGCTGCGTGCGTGGGCAGACGACTCTGGAGAAGCTTGCCCAGTTGAAGACAGCTTTCGCGGAGGACGGCTCGGTCACGGCCGGGAACTCATCTCCGCTCACAGACGGCGCGTCGGCTGTTCTCGTTTGCTCGGAGACTTTCATCCGCGATCACAAGCTCTCGCCGAAAGCGCGGATCGCGAGCTATGCCGTTTCGGGTTGCGCTCCGGAGATCATGGGCATCGGCCCGGTCGCCGCGACGAGAAAAGCCGCGCGTCGCGCGGGTATAAAGCCGAGCGACGTCGGGATCCTCGAGATGAACGAGGCCTTTGCGGTCCAGGTGCTCGCGTGCTGTCGCGATCTCGATATCGATCCGGCGCGTCTCAATCGAGATGGAGGCGCGATCGCCATCGGTCACCCGCTTGGCGCAACCGGAGCGCGCCTTGTCGGCAAGGCGGCGCTGTTGCTGCAACGGGACGGCGGGAAGTATGCGCTGGCGACGCAATGCGTCGGCGGCGGGCAAGGCGTGGCGATGGTGCTCGAGGCCGCCTGATGACCGACATTCGCAGTGCTGCCGTCATCGGCGCAGGAATCATGGGGTCCGGTATCGCGGCGCATCTCGCCAACGCCGGCCTCGATGTCGTGCTGCTCGACCTCGACCCAACGGTCGCGGCCAACGGTGTCGCCCGCCAGGTGAAATCCGGCGGTTTCATGGATCCGAGGTTTGCCGGGCGTGTGCGTACGGGATCGTCCGAGACCGACATTCGCCTGATCTCGGATGCGGACTGGATCGTCGAGGCCGTCGCGGAGCGTCTGGACGTCAAGCATTCCGTCTATTCGGCCATCGCATCCGAACGGAAGCCAGGATCGATCGTCTCGTCGAACACGTCGACCATTCCGCTCGGCGCGTTGCTGCAGCAGAGATCGCCGTCCTTCTCCGCCGATTTTTTGATCACGCACTTCTTCAATCCTCCGCGCTGGATGCGCCTGCTCGAGATCGTCGACGGTCCCTTGACGAACCCCGATGTCACACGCCGCATCGCCGAGTTTGCGCATACGCGTCTCGGCAAGGGGATTGTGAGCTGCAAGGACACGCCGGGCTTCATCGCCAACCGCATCGGCACGTACTGGATGGGCGTGGCGCTCAACGAGGCGATCAAGCTCGGTATCGACATCGAGGAGGCGGATGCGTTTCTCGGCAAGCCGTTCGGCATCCCCGAAACGGGGCTGTTCGGCCTGCTCGATCTGATCGGTATCGACCTGATGCCGTCGGTGCTGCGCAGTCTCCAACAGGCGCTTCCCGCGACTGATCCCTTTCAAGATTTCGATGCGGAGCCACCGCTTGTGGCGCGCATGATCGGGCAGCGGCGTACCGGCCGCAAGGCGGGAGCCGGCTTTTTCAGGCTGACGCCCGACCGCAAGGGCCGCGAAGCGCTGGATCTCATCTCGGAGACCTACCGGCCGCTCCGCAGCGTGTCCGTAACGGTCGGCACCCCGCGGGCTGCTATGCAGCACGCCGCCAAGGGAGGCCAGCTTGCCGACGCCGTGATGCGGCGCACTTTGTCCTATGCCGCGACACTGGTGCCGGAAATATCCGACTCGATTGCCGACATCGATGAGGCCATGCGCCTCGGATACGGCTGGAAGGAAGGACCGTTCGAGCTGATCGATCGTCTGGATGCAGCGTGGTTTGCCAAAGCATTGACTGCGCGCGGTATGACGCCGCCGGCCCTTGTTGAGGAAGCGGCGCGGGAGGGCGGCTTTTATACATCGGCAAGTGGCCGGCGCTCATACCTCGTGCCGGGAAAATCCTATCAATCCATTCCCCGTCCAGACGGAAGCATCAGCCTGTCCGACCTCAGTCTCTCGGCGCAACCCGTCGCGGGATCGGAGTCCGCGAGCCTCTGGGACCTCGGCGACGGGGTCGCCTGCCTCGAGCTCCGGTCTAAGATGAACACGTTCAATTTTGATGTTCTTCGTTCCATCGAAGAGCTTACGGAACGCGTGAGCCGCGATTTCCGCGCTCTGGTCATCGGCACCGAGCTGCCCGTATTCAGCGCGGGCGCCGACCTTCGCCTGTTCTTGAACGCTATAGAGAGAAACAATCGGGATTCGCTCAGATCATTTATCGTTGCCGGACAACGGGCGTTCCGCGCCTTGAAGTTCGCGCCCTTCCCGGTCGTTGCGGCGGCTGCGGGGCGCGCGGTCGGCGGTGGTCTTGAGTTCGCGCTGCATTGTGATGCTATCCAGGCCCACGCGGAGCTGCAAGCCGGCCTCGTTGAAACGAGCATCGGCGTCATTCCTGCCTGGGGTGGGTGCACCGAGCTGCTGTTGCGGGTGGTCGCCAATCCGGAGCTGCCCCACGGACCGGTCGCACCGGCACTCCACGCGTTCAACGTCATCGGTTCCGCCCGTATCTCCTCGAGCGCGTTCGACGCGCTCAGGCTCGGCTATCTACGCCCTACAGACCGGATCACAATGAACCGAGAGCGGCTGCTATCGGACGCCAAGGCTACCGCAATCCGCTTGTCCGAAGGTTATGCCCCGCCAGAGCCACAACTCCTGACATTGAGTGGCCGCTCCGGCGCGTCCGCGCTCGTCAACGTCTTGGATACGACGGAGCTCGCCGGTCGCCTCTCGCCTCATGATCGGCTGATCGGAGAGAAGCTCGCTTGGGTCCTCTCGGGCGGCTCGGCCGATCCGACCAAACCGCTGCCCGAGGAGCACGTGCTCGGCCTCGAATGCGAAGCCTTCCTGGAGCTGGCCACAACGCCAGCAACCAGGGAGCGGATCACCCACATGCTGGAGCGCGGCAAGCCGCTGCGCAATTGAGGCGAGAGGGATCACACAAACAGAGCCAATGAACTGGCCATGCGAGAACCGCGATGGGGATGGAAGAGAATGGGCCCGCTCACGATTTCAGACATGATCAAGACGCACGCGCGTCTCCGGCCCCACAAGATCGGTGTCCGCGATTCCAAACGATCCTTCACGTTCGCACGCTGGGACGAGCGGTGCAGCCGTCTCGCGAACGCGATGCTCGCCCTCGGCCTGCGGAAGGGCGATCGCGTCGCGCTCTACGCCTACAACACCGTCGAATGGATGGAGCTTTACGTAGGATTGTCGCGGGCGGGTTTGATTGCCGTGCCGATCAACTTCCGCCTCGTCGGACGGGAGATCTCCTACATTCTCACGCACTGCAATGCGCGCGCGGTCGTAGCGCAGAACGATCTCAGGGAGAATATGGACGCAATCCGGTCCAGCCCCGATTTGAAGGACCTGTCCTACATTCTTCTCGGCGGCGAGAAGGCGCCGGAATGGCTCAACTATGAGGCTTTACTTGAAGGTGCGTCTTCCGAAGCGCCTGCCGTCGAGGTTGGCCCCGAGGACGTTTTCGCCGTCATGTACACGTCCGGCACGACCGGAAATCCCAAGGGTGCAATTCGCCGGCACGGCGCAAACTCCCTTATCGCCATCCTGACGGCGTACGATCTCGGCTTCTCGGAGAACGATGTCGGGCTATTCGTTATGCCGATGTGCCACGCGAACTCCCTCTATTTCAGCCTGACCTTCTCCTATCTCGGCGCGACGTGCGTGATCGATGATCGCAAGAGCTTCGATCCGGAGGCGGTGCTGCGGGACATGGCCCGGCAGAAAGTCACCTTCACGTCGCTTGTGCCTACCCATTTCACCATGATGCTCGGGCTGCCCGAGGAGATCAAAGCCAGGCATGACGTAAGTGCCATCGAGAAGCTGATGATCTCGTCGGCGCCGGCCCGCGAGGACACGAAGCTGGCGATCATCAAGCATTTCCAGAACTCGAGGCTCTTCGAGCTCTATGGATCGACGGAAGCCGGCTGGGTCACGCTGCTGCGACCGGACGATCAGATCCACAAGCTCGGCTCCGTCGGGCGCGAATGGAGTGGAACCGGCGCCATAAAGTTCCTGGATGCCAATGGCGATGAAGTTCCGGATGGAGAGGTCGGAGAGCTTTTTTCCCGGACCCCCTTCGTATTCGACGGCTATTGGAACGATCCGCAAAAGACGGCGGATGCCTTCCGGGGGGCCTGGTGTTCGGTTGGCGACATGGGCCGCAGGGACCAGGACGGGTTTATCCATCTCGTCGATCGCAAGAGCAACCTGATCATCAGCGGCGGTGAGAACATCTACCCCTCCGAGGTGGAAGGCGTGATCGGCGCACATCCGGCCGTGAAGGATGTGGCCGTGATCGGAGTGCCTGACGAGAAGTGGGGCGAGTCTGTCAGATCCATCATCGTGGCGCATGCCGGCCAGACCGTCACCGAGACGGAGATCCTCGATTGGTGCAAGGCGCGCATGGCGGGCTACAAGCGACCGCGCTCCATCATATTCGTTTCGGATGCGGATATGCCGCGCACGCCGACAGGAAAGATTCTGCACCGCATCTTGCGTCAGAGGTTCGGCGATGCGGCGCCGGCGTCGACGAGCACGACGGAATAGATCGAAACGCACCAGGGAGTGTGCACTATGGTTATCTCAGATAATTCCTCCGCCGCATTGATCGCGAAATTCCTGCGCGCGCGGGGCGTGAGCCGCGTTTTCGCGCTTTGTGGCGGTCACATCATGCCGATCTGGATGCGGCTCGATGCAGAGGGGATCCGCATCATCGACGTGCGGGATGAGCGTGCGGCCGTGCACATGGCGCAAGCACACGCGGAGCTAACGGGGGAGATCGGCGTTGCGCTCGTGACCGCAGGACCGGCCGTGACCAATGCCATGACGGGGATTGCCAATGCCTTCGTCTCACGCGCGCCCGTGCTCGTCCTGTCTGGAACGCCGCCTACGGGCCAGGAGAACCGCGGCAGTCTGCAGGATATCGATCACACCCTCCTCGTGCGCTCCATCACCCGCTATGCGCGCACGGTGAGAAAGCCGGACCTGGTGCTGCAGGAGCTCGATGAAGCCGTGGAGCGTGCTTTCGGACACGGCGGAGACCCCGGCCCCGTCTATCTCGATTTTCCGACGGATACGCTGCGCGCCGAGGTTCCCGCGGCTGTTGTGCTCGAGGAGCACTTGCGGCCGAAGCCGCGCGTGGTGCAGCTTCCGCTGCCCGACGTGGTCGCTCAAGCCGTCGACCTGCTTTGGGGCGCCAGACGCCCCCTGGTGATTTCCGGGCGCGGTGCGAAAGGTGCCGGCGCGGAGCTGATCCAGTTTCTGGACCGTCTCGGCGCGGTCTATCTGGACACCGGGGAGAGCCGCGGCATCGTTCCGGACGGGCATCCTTCCGTTGTCAACGCCGTGCGCGGAAAGGTCATGGGGCAGGCGGACGTGGTCGTGACCATCGGCCGACGGCTCGATTTCCAGCTCGCGTACGGCTCGCCTGCGGTCTACGGCAACGCCAAGTTCATCCGCATCTCCGATTCCCCCTCGGAGCTGCGCGACAACCGTCGCGGAGCCGTCGAGCTGCTGGCCGACCCCGCCGCCACGCTTGCGGCGCTCGTGGCGACCGCCGGCAACCGGAAATCAAACGTCGACCGGCAGTGGGCCGATGGCCTGCGCGCAGAGCATGAGCAGCGCGCAGGCAAGCTCGCGCAGGTAATGAGAACAGCGCCGCCTGACGAGGAGGGGCGCATTCATCCCAACTTCCTGTTGTCCGTTCTGCAGAGCAGGTTGAAGGATGACTGCATCCTGGTCAACGATGGCGGAGACTTCCTGAGCTTCAGCCGCGTTGGGCTGTCCGCATCGACGGTTCTGGATCCAGGCCCCTTCGGCTGCATCGGCGTGGGCGTGCCTTATGGCATCTCTGCGGCGCTCGCTTTCCCGAACCGGCAGGTCGTGGTGGCAACCGGCGACGGTTCGTTCGGCTTCAATGCGATCGAGATCGATACTGCCGTGCGCCATCGCTCGCCCGTGGTCATTGTCGTGGCCAACAACGGAGCGTGGCAGATCGAGGTTCACGACCAGAAGGTCACCCACGGCAAGGTCGTCGGCACGAAGCTGCAGTTCTCCGATCACGCGGCCATGGCACGCGCGTTCGGAATGTATGCAGAGCGCGTGGAGAAAGGTGAGGACCTCGCCGGTGCCCTCGATCGTGCATTCGCCAACAGTCCGGCGCTTGTCGATGTCGTGGTCTCGCCCGAAGCCGTCTCGTCCGATGCCAAGTCCGGTCTCGCCTGGGTGCCGGACCTGCAGCCCCTCGCGGCCTGGGAAGAGGCCGAGCAGAAATGGAGATACCCGGCGCGTTAAGCGGCTGATCTACATCACGGAGTGCGAAAGGTTACTCCGCTTTGGCGGAGCTTCATTCCTTTCCGAGGTCGAGGACGTTGACGCCGATCGAGGGATCTATGGCGCGCTGAAGCTGCGTATCGTGCGTGACGATCGTGATCTCCGCCGAACCCGTCCCGATCTCGGCCTCCAGAATATGGCCGCCGACGACTTGGAAATCGCGGCCGGAGACGGCGCCATGCGCATGAATGGACGGCTTGCCGTTCTTCCAGGCGATGCTGCCGCTCAACGTGGTGATCTCCACGTCATGGAAGGTCTTGGGGAGGAACGATCGCGAGCTGAAGTCATAGAATCCGAACGTCACCTTGCGCAGGAAGCCGATGCCGACCAGACTGGCGCTTGGAAGGTTTTCGCGCGCGGCGAGGCTTTCGAGCTCGCCGATGACGTTGTCTCCCTGGCGCAGCACGACAAGGAACCCGGTAGGCGTCCGGATATACCGTTTCGTTGCCTCAGTCGCATGTGCGGGGAAGATACTGCTTACGAGAAGCGCAAGCGTTGCGTACAGGGTAGGTTTCACCATGGTCGTTTCATCCTCCTGTGATGTTCATTGAGGCGCCCTCACGTGGAGGCGCGCTTGGATCTATGAAACGCCTGCCACACCCAAGCGGCTCGCCAGATACATAAGAAGTGCCAGCGAAAAGACCGCAATGCCGGTGGTGGTAAAGATCGCGCGAGAGGTGACAGACATCTCGAGCTGATAGAGCTGCGCCACCATGAAAGGGCCGGTGCCGGTAGGCAGCGCCGCGAGCAGGGTTGCCGCGTAGACGAGCTGGGCCGGCAGAGCAAAGACGTAGTAGGCGATCAGCAACGTAAGCGCTGGATGCAGCACGAGCTTGCTTACTGAGATAAGGGCCGACGTGCGTGCCGTGTTCGTTCCGGCGTAGTTGCCGGGCTCGGCCAGAAAGACACCGAGCGCGACCAGCGCGCAAGGGCTTGCCGCGGAGCTGCCGAGGCTGAGGAACACATGCACGCTCTCGGGCAGCCTGATGCCCGCGACGCCGATCAACGCTCCGATGATTGGTGCGCCAACCAGAGGGTTCTTCAGAACCGAGGCGCCGACTCCGAGGATCAGCGGGAGCAGCTTCGCTTGTGGTTGCCGACCGAGCTCGATGAGAACCAACGTGGTGGCGAAGAGCACGCTGGTGGAG